>NZ_JBHMIW010000020.1:0-131232 GCF_042436655.1 Sinorhizobium sp. P24N7
GAAACCATCTTGGCCAGTGGCCCTGTGCGGCCACACCGAAAGGCCGAACATATGGAAGCAAGCGATCCGATCAAAAAATCTGCAAAAAACACTTGCAAGGGGGAGCCGTCCACATAAGGGATGAGGATGAGAGAGATTCCAGTCCTCCGAAAGGTTTCCTACGGCGCCGCGCGGATCGCAGAAGCGGAAGATGAACAATTCTTAATTATTTTCAGCCGTTTACGCCACCGAAACGGCCACATTCCGGTCCACTTTCATGACCGTTGGCACGGCGCGAGATCCCAGTCGGACGCGAACAAGGCGCAGTACCAACCAGTCGAAACGGTCCAGCTTTCTTCGCTGCGGGTGACATCACCCGTAAACGACCCGTGCTGGCCTGCAGGCTGCGCCTCAGAGAAGCAAAACGGCCGTGGCAGATCTACGGACCGATCGTCACCGGGGGCAGCCGCAAAACCAAAGGAGCATGACAATGAACAGCATTGCGAAAATCTCCGTCATCGCCACCCTCTCCGCCCTTACCTTCGCCGGCATCTCCCAGGCGGCGAGCGTCGAAATGAACTGGCCGGACCGGATCGACCAGACCGTGCGCACCTTCAAGGGCGACAATTTCCGCGTCGTCGATGTCGACACGTTGAGCCGTCTGAATCAGACCCGTATGCGGGTCGACGAGGCGACACCGGGGCAGCGCGCCGCATTGCGAGCCGCCGTCGAAGCCAACAGACCGCTGCTCGCTTCGCTCAGGGCACGCAATGTCGAAATCGACAACGTCGCCGCGGCGACGCAGGCGGCCGATGGCGGACTGACGATCTATCTGCGCTGATGTTTTCGGCCGGCTGCCCGACAAACTCGTCCGCCCCCATTTCGGGGGCGGACTTTTTTGACGGGCGATTTCTTTCGGCCGGACGTTATTCGTCCTTGGGAGCCGGGAATTCGGCCAATCGCGCCGCGTAGCGCGCCATCGTGTCCACCTCGAAATTGACGAGATCGCCGGACTTGCGTTCGCCCCAGGTCGTCACTTCGAGCGAATGACGGATCAGCAATACGTCGAACTCGACGCCATCCACCTTGTTCACGGTGAGCGACGTTCCGTCGAGCGCCACCGAGCCCTTGGGGGCGACGAATTTCGCGAGATGTTCGGGTGCCCTGAGGCGGAAGCGCACCGCTTCCCCCTCCGCTTCGACCGCGAGGATCTCCGCCTTGCCGTCGACATGGCCGGACACGATGTGGCCACCCAGTTCGTCGCCGATCTTCAGCGAGCGCTCGAGATTGATGCGCGTCCCCTCCCGCCAGTCGGCGATCGTCGTCAGCCTCAGCGCTTCCTCCCATGCCTCGACCTCGAACCAGCGCTCGTTGCTGCCCGCTTCCGGCAGCGACGTGACGGTCAGGCAGATGCCGGCATGGGCGATGGAGGCGCCCAGATCGATGGTCTGAGGGTCGTAATTGGTGGCGACACGAAGCTTGATGCCTTCCTTGAGGGGTGAAGCTTTCTCGACCGTGCCGATATCGGTGATGATGCCTGTGAACATTCAGCTTTCTCTCTCATAATCCTCGAACAGATCGTCGCCGTAGCGCGCCGTGCGGCGAAGTGTGAAGCCCTCCGGCACCGACGTCCTCTGAAATGGGGACGGAATGCCGCCTTCGCCAATCGCCGGCGGGCAGGTGAAGAGCAGGATTCGGTCCACCAGATCCGCATCGAGAAACGAACGCGCCGCCCGGGCCCCACCCTCCACGAGCAGGGAGGAGATGCCCCGGGACGCAAGTGCGGCCAGGAGGTCGGGGATGGTATCGGCGTTCAGCAGCTCGGCTCCTGCCGCTTCGAGGCCAGCTCGCCTGGCGTCGTAATCGACCTCTCTCTCCGCGAGCGCAGAGAGAGGCATCTGCGCGCCGCCTGGCTGCCCCTCATCCGCCCTTCGGGCACCTTCTCCCCGTATGCGGGGAGAAGGGAATCCTGCATCACCCGCAACGACAATCAGCGGAACGTCGCGCGCCGTGCGGACCAATTTCGAGTCGAGCGGCAGATCGAGCCGGCGGTCGAGCACGATCCGGATCGGAGAGCGCTCCTCCAGTCCCGGGATCCGCACCGTGAGTTGCGGATCGTCGGCAACGGCCGTACCGATACCCACAAGAATCGCGTCCGTCTCGGCTCGCAAAATCTGCACCTGGGCGCGAGCGACGGCACCGGAAATCCTCACCTGCCCCTCGCCTCTCCGGCCGATCATGCCATCGGCGGAAACCGCAAGTTTCAGAGTCACATGCGGACGTTTCTTCCGCTGACGCATGAGGTAGGCCTCGAGCACGCGCCCGCCCTCTTCATGGAGCGTGCCGATGTCGACGGCGATCCCCGCATCGCGCAGCATCACCACCCCGCGGCCGGCAACGCGTTCGTCGGGATCGAGGATGGAAACGACGACACGGGCGATCCCCGAAGCGATCAGCGCATCCGCGCAGGGCGGGGTCTTGCCATGATGCGAACAGGGTTCGAGAGTGACATAGGCGGTCGCTCCCCTCGCCTGTTCGCCGGCCTCCGCAAGCGCCTGTGTTTCCGCATGCGGCCGCCCGCCCGAAGCGGTCACGGCTCGGCCGACGATCGTCCCTTCGTTGACAATGATGCAGCCGACCGAGGGATTGGTGGAAGTCAGGCCGAGATTGCGTCTTGCTAGCCGCAGCGCCGCCGCCATGAAACGTTCGTCTTCACGTGTCGGCTCGCCCATACCCCGTGGTCTCCGGCCTATTCGCCCGGATCGCGGGCAATCTTGGCGCTTATCTCGGCAATCACCTTTTCGAAATCTTCCGCATGGGAGAAATCGCGATAGACAGACGCGTAGCGCACGAAGGCAACGTCGTCGAGGCTCTTCAACGCCTCGAGCACCTGAAGGCCGATTTCCTCCGAGGGAATTTCGGTTTCGCCCGAGCTTTCGAGCCGGCGGACGATGCCCGACACCGCCCGTTCGATCCGGTCGCGATCCACCGGGCGCTTGCGAAGCGCGATCTCGAAGGAGCGCAGCAGCTTATCCCGGTCGAAAGGAACCTTCCGGCCGGTCTTCTTGATGATCATCAGCTCACGCAGCTGCACCCGCTCGAAGGTCGTGAAGCGGCCGCCGCAATCCGGGCAGATGCGGCGGCGGCGAATGGCGTTCCCGTCCTCTGCCGGACGGGAATCCTTCACCTGACTGTCTTCGGAACCGCAATAGGGGCAGCGCATGCAGCCGTCCGATCACATATAGCCGTACATCGGGAAGCGGTCGGTGAGCTTGATCACCTTCTCGCGCACGCCAGCCTCGACTGCGGCATTGCCCTCGTCGGAATTGGCGACCTTGAGACCGTCGAGCACCTCGACGATCAGTTCGCCGATCTCCTTGAACTCCGCCTCCTTGAAGCCGCGCGTCGTACCGGCCGGTGCACCGAGGCGCACGCCGGAGGTGACGAAGGGCTTTTCGGGGTCGAAGGGAATGCCGTTCTTGTTGCAGGTGACGTAGGCACGGCCGAGAGCAGCTTCGGCACGCTTGCCGGTCGCGTTCTTCTTGCGCAGGTCGACCAGCATTAGGTGGTTGTCGGTACCGCCCGAGACAATGTCAAGGCCGTTGGCCTTCAAGGTTTCGGCAAGGGTGCGGGCGTTCTTGACGACCTGGGCCGCATAATCCTTGAAGGAGGGCTGCAGCGCCTCGCCAAGCGCGACTGCCTTGGCGGCAATCACGTGCATCAGCGGACCACCCTGGAGACCGGGGAAGACCGCGGAATTGATCTTCTTGGCGATTTCCTCGTCATTGGTAAGGATCATGCCGCCGCGGGGTCCGCGCAGGGACTTGTGCGTGGTGGTCGTCGCAACATGGCAGTGCGGGAAAGGCGACGGATGCTGGCCACCGGCCACGAGGCCGGCAATGTGCGCCATGTCGACCATCAGCCACGCGCCCACCTCGTCGGCGATCTCGCGGAAGCGCTTCCAGTCCCATATGCGGGAATAGGCCGTTCCGCCGGCGATGATCAGCTTCGGCTTTTGCTCGCGCGCCTTCTTGGCCACCTCGTCCATGTCGAGAAGGTGATCGTCTTGACGCACGCCGTAGGAAACGACGTTGAACCATTTGCCCGACATGTTCACCGGGGACCCATGCGTCAGGTGGCCGCCGGAATTGAGGTCGAGGCCCATGAAGGTGTCGCCCGGCTGCAGCAGCGCCAGGAAGACCGCCTGGTTCATCTGCGAGCCCGAATTCGGCTGAACGTTGGCGAAGTTGACGCCGAAGAGCTTCTTGGCACGCTCGATCGCGAGTTCCTCGGCGATATCGACATACTGGCAGCCGCCGTAATAGCGCTTGCCCGGGTAACCCTCGGCATATTTGTTGGTCATTATCGAGCCCTGCGCCTCGAGCACGGCCCGTGAAACGATGTTCTCGGAGGCGATCAGCTCGATCTCATGGCGCTGGCGACCCAGCTCCTTCTCGATCGCACCGAAGATCTCCGGATCGCTGTCGGCGAGAGAGCGGGTGAAGAAAGCGTCGTTGGTCTGTGAAAGCATCGGCTCGAGGCTCCTCTGAAGGGTGGCTGTTCTTTAGCTTCCTCGCACGCGGAGAGCAATATCCGCTATGCGGATTGCGTCATTTCCGCCATCCGCCGCGCCGGGTTCGCACAGCCGTCTCCAATTGAAAAAGCCGCGCGTTCGTGGAACGCGCGGCCTGTGATGAGGAATGCGGCTTCTCTGCTTATTGCGGCAGGGCGTCTGCGTCGATGGGACCGGCAGATTGCTCGATCCCCGTCGTCGTTTGCAGCGCGAGTTCGGCCGCACCGTCGCGCTGGTAGATATCGTCGCGGAACTGGACGACACGGTCTTTTGCCGACCAGGCGGTTATATAGGTGAAGTAGACCGGGACCTCTTCGGCAAGCTTGATCGGCGTGTTGACGCCGGACTTGATCGTCGCCTCGATCTGCTGACGCGCCCAGCCGGGCGTTTCCTTGAGCAGCCAGGTGGAGAGGTCGCGCACGTTCTGGACGCGCACGCAGCCGGACGATTCGAAGCGCATCAGCTTGTTGAACAGGCCCTGCTGTGGCGTGTCGTGCATGTAGACGGCGTGCTCGTTGTGGAAGTTGATCTTCGTCGAGGACATCGCGTTGATCTTGCCGGGGTCCTGGCGGAACATCAGGTTCGGCGCCTTCTCGGCCTGCCAGTCGATGGTTTCCGGCGACACTTCGTTGCCGTTGCCGTCGAGAAGGCGGATCGCGTTGCGCTCGAGATAGGTCGGATCCTTGCGCATCAGCGGCATGATATCCTTCTGGATGATCGAGCGCGGCGCCGTCCAGTAGGGGTTGAGGATGACCTCATAGATCTTTGAATTGAGGATCGGCGACTGGCGGTCGATCTTGCCGACGATGGCCGTATGGCGCAACGCGACTCGGCCGTTCTCCACTGCTTCGATATAGGCAGCAGGGATGTTGACCATGACGTAGCGCCGTCCGAGGTCGCCGGACATCGACTGGAGCCGTACGAGGTTTGTTTCGAGCTGGGCGAGCCGGGTCGAGGCGTCGACGTTCATGGCCTTCAGGGAATATTCGCCGATCACGCCGTCGGCCGGAAGGCCGTGGCGCGCCTGGAAGCGCTTGACCGCGCCGTCGACGTAGGAGTCGAAGGAAGAGGAAATGCCGGCAGACTGCGGCAGATCGCCGGAGATCATCAGGCGCTGACGCAACTGCTGGACGGAAGGATCGGTAACGCCGATTTCGAGCCTTTGGGTGCTCGCAGGCGTGACCATCGGCCAGCCTCCGGCGGATGCGATCTGCTGATAATCGAAGATCGCCTGCTGCAAATGTGCGATCGTTTCAGGGCCGAAGACCGGCGTGTTGGAGAGGACCGCAGTAGCCGTGCGCGAAGCCTTCGCATCGAACTGGTCGTCCCAGGAGCCGCGGCGCGGCGAATTGATGATTTCGTTCAGCGCATCCTGGGCGCCGGCGGCGCCTGCCCATGCGGCGGCACCGAAGGTTGCGGCCGAGCGCAGAAATGCGCGGCGCGAGAAAGCATCAATTCCGTTCTTTTTCGACATAGTCCCACCGTCTCAATGCGCCAGAAGCGCGCTGCCCGAGCCCTAAAGCGCATTACGCGATGCGCTTTACGTCTTTGCATTCATGCAAGTCGCGTCCCAAAACCGATCTGCGCTTCTGGGCGACATGCATTAGCACGGCTATGGTTAACAAAGGTAAACCCGCGTGCCACCCGGCCCTCAAATCGCTTCACGTTCCCGCGAACAAGAGCCGCCCCGGCAGGCGAGCCGCGCAACCGACTTCCGTCACATGGACGCAATTGCGCATCTGCCGCACCCAAGCGTCGCTGTCACAGCAATATGGCCAATTCGTGTCTCCGCGCCGTCGGCGGGGCGTGGCGCTGCAACTCCATGGCGTGAAATGCAGCAAAGGTCGGACACGCAGGGATTGCGCCCGACCCTTGAGACTGGAGGGGTATGCCCGATTAAAGGCGATAGAGGATTTGATCGTTCCAGAAGCGGTCGAGACGCTGCAGGAGCTTATTCATCTGGGTGAACTCGTCGCTGCCGATCCCGCCGACCTTCTGGATCGAACCGATGTGGCGCTCATAAAGCTTGGCGACGGTTTCGGCGATCTCCTGCCCGTCTTCCGTGAGGCTGATGCGAACCGAACGGCGGTCGACACGCGAGCGTTGGTGGTTGATCAGGCCGAGATCGACGAGTTTCTTGACGTTGTAGGAAACGTTCGAGCCCAGATAGTAACCGCGGGAGCGAAGTTCGCCGGCGGTCAGTTCGGAGTTGCCGATGTTGAACAGCAGCAGAGCCTGGACGGCATTGACGTCGCTGCGGCCCTGCCGGTCGAACTCGTCCTTGATGACGTCGAGCAGGCGGCGATGCAGGCGCTCGACGAGGTGGAGGGATTCCATGTAGAGACCACGGATGGTTTCTTCCTGCGGGTCTCTGGGCGCAACAACCTGCGGCTTCATCTTGGTGTTCATTTTCGTGCCTCACTGTTTCGTTTGGCGGTGTCTCTTTGTCTTCCCGCCTTGAGTGAGACCCTATCGAATACGTATAAAATTCTACTTAAACCGCAGCCTTAACATGAACTTACCGCCGACCGAGCCTGTCTCAGGGTGAATCAACCCTTACCTTCCGTACCTGGCGCAGCCGCTGATAGAGCAGCGCGGCGCGGAAAAGCACGAAAGTGACGGCGACGGATCCGTGGAGCACGATCAGCAACGGACGGTGGCCGAGGATGCCGGGATAGAACTTGTCCATGACGATCTCCGTCGCGGCGGCAACCACCCAGACGACCGGCCCCCAGGAGACCAGAAGCCAGAGCCCAATGGCGGCGACCGGGTAGACGACTGCAAGTGCCGTGGCGGCCGCGCGCCACTCCGGCGACAGAAGATCGAAACGGCCCGCGCCGCTATGGGAAAAGCCGATCAGCATGGCCCAATAGCTCAATGCGAACCAGAAGCAGGACGCACCGACCAGGCGCAGGAACCAGGCGAAGAGCACCTCGGTGAGCGACGGTTTCGGCACGTGAACAGAATCATGAAGCATGGCCGGCAAGATAGGCCGGGCGTCTGCGAACCACCAGCGCGAAGGACGGGAATGCGCCGCGATGTACTCGACGGGCGGAAGAAATGCCGCAGGCCAATGGCTGGCGATGCGGGTTTTCAACCCCTGAAGGCGCGTGATAAACCGCCTTCACGCACGATCAGGAAAGAGGGACGCGGCGCGATGAACGACAGGACAAATCTTGTGGACAGGATCACCGGACACCGCCGCATGCGCCGCAACCGCAAGGCGGATTGGACACGCCGGCTGGTCCGGGAGAACCGACTGACGGTGGACGACCTGATCTGGCCGATCTTCGTCGTGCCCGGCAGCGGCATCGCCGAGCCGATCGCTGCGATGCCGGGCGTCAACCGCATGAGCGTCGACAAGGCAGTCGAAGCGGCGAAGGAGGCGGCCGGCCTCGGCATCCCGGCTATCGCCACCTTCCCCAATATCGACATGGCGCTTCGCGACGAGACCGGTTCCGACAGCCTCAATGCCGACAATCTGATCAATCAGGCGACGCGGGCGATCAAAAAGGCCGTACCCGACATCGGGATCATCACCGATGTCGCGCTCGACCCGTTCACCAGCCACGGGCACGACGGCATCCTGCGGGGCGGCGAGATCGTCAACGACGAGACGGTGGAGGCGATCGCCAGGGCGGCGGTCATTCAGGCCGACGCCGGCTCCGACATCATCGCGCCGTCCGACATGATGGACGGGCGGATCGGCGCGATCCGCGAGGCGCTCGACGCCGCCGGCCACCAGAATGTCGGGATCATGTCCTATGCGACGAAATTCGCCTCCGCCTTCTATGGCCCTTATCGAGAGGCGATCGGCACGGGCGGTCTGCTCAAGGGCGACAAGAAGACCTATTACATCGATCCGTCGAACGGCACGGAGGCGATCCGCGATGCGGCACTCGATGTGGAGGAAGGCGCGGACATGCTGATGGTGAAGCCCGGCCTGCCCTATCTCGATATCTGTTGGCGGATGAAGGAAGCCTTCGGCCTGCCCGTCTTCGCCTATCAGGTTTCCGGCGAATACGCGCAGATCAAGGCAGCCGCCGCCAATGGCTGGATCGACGGGGAGCGGGTGATGCTTGAGACGCTGCTCGCCTTCAAGCGTGCCGGTTGCGACGGTATCCTCAGCTACTTTGCCGTCGACGTAGCTCGCATTCTTGCGAAACGCTGACGCCGGCAGCAGACCGCCCAGTGCATTGTTTTACCGCATTCGCTCCCCATATCTTGGGTGGATAGCAATTTTGGGGCACGCGCATGAGCATGCATAATGAAGAACTGAGGCTTCCGAGCGAGGACTGGCGCGCCTACCAGGGCGTATTGTCACGCAGGATATTCGCCTTCATCATCGATTACCTGATCGTCGCGCTGCTGTGGATACCGGCGGCCGTCGTGGTCTTCTTCCTCGGCATACTGACGCTCGGCCTCGGTTTTCTCCTCTACCCGGTCCTCTTCGCTTTGGTGGCGATGCTCTATTTCGGACTGACCGTCGGCGGCCGCGAGCAGGCATCACCCGGTATGAGGATCATGGGCGTGGCGATCGCCCGGACGGATGGTCGACCAATGGATTTCCTGACGGCAATCGTCCATCTGGCGATATTCTGGATCGCCAATGCGCTGTTGACGCCGCTCATCCTGCTGATCGGCCTCTTCACCGACCGTGGCCGGCTGTTGCACGACCTGCTGATCGGCACCGTGGCCGTTCGGCGCGACATGTACTGACGGGACTGTTACGCCGAACGAGTGTGTTGACGTTTTCCATTCTTCGGCCATGCTATTACGATGAGCAACCGCACGAAGAGTGATCCGCCCGCTCGATGAACACGCAGACCGCACCGTCTCCTCAATTCTACCTGACCGCACCGGCAGCCTGTCCCTATCTGCCGAACCAGATGGAACGGAAGGTATTCACGCATATGGTGGGAGAGCGGGCGCCGGAGCTCAACGACCTGCTGACGCAGGGCGGCTTCCGCCGCTCGCAGAACATCGCTTACCGCCCCGCCTGCGAGACCTGCCGGGCGTGCATTTCCGTGCGCATACTCGCCAACGAATTCGCGCCGACGCGATCCATGCGCCGCGTGCTTGCGGCCAATGGCGACATCGTCTCCGCGGAATATCCGGCCGAGCCATCGAGCGAGCAGTACAATCTCTTCCGGCGCTATCTCGACTGTCGCCATCAGAAAGGCGGCATGTCCGACATGTCGGTGCTCGACTATGCGATGATGGTCGAGGATACCCATGTGCACACGAAGATCATCGAGTACCGGTTGCGGGTCGAAGGCGACGGCATCAACGACAAGGCGCGAGGCCCCCTGATCGCCACGGCGCTCACAGACCGGATGAGCGACGGTCTCTCCATGGTCTATTCCTTCTTCGATCCGGCTCTCTCCGAGCGTTCCCTCGGCACCTATATGATTCTGGATCATATCCGCCGGGCGAAGGAACGCGGTCTGCCGCATGTCTATCTCGGCTATTGGGTCAAGGGATCGCGTAAAATGGGGTATAAGACAAAGTTTTTGCCGCAAGAGCACCTTATGGCCCGCGGCTGGGAGCGCTATTCTGGCGAGCACGATTCCACCAAACCCGCCACGGATTGAAAATTGACCCCATCCACTGACGCCGCCCGGCACCGGCGCGGCCTTGCCATCACCGGCCTCGGCGGCCTTGCGCTCTCCTTCGACATTCCGCTGATCCGGTCGGCAGATGGCGAGGTCTGGTCGATCCTTGCCGTGCGCAGCCTCTCGACCTTCCTCGCCGCGCTCGCCACATGGGTGGTGATCAACCGCCTGCTCGGCCGCCGTGTCGCCCTGATCCCGGGAAAGGCCGGCCTGATCGCCGGTCTCTTCTACGGCATCAACTCCTTCACTTTCCTGCTCGCCGTATTCAATACATCGACCGCGAACGTTGTTTTCATACTGGCGTTCACTTCGATGTTCGCGGCGATCCTATCGTGGATATTCCTCGGGGAGCGCCCCTCCAACGCCACCTTCCTGACGATGGCGGTCATGCTCGTCGGCGTCGGTGTGATCGTCAGCGACGGACTCGAAAGCGGGCATCTCTTCGGTGATGCGATGGCGGCATCCTCGGCCTTCCTGCTCGCAAGCGCAATCACCATCAGCCGCGCCAGCGGCCGCGACATGTCGCTCGTGCCGCTGACGACGGCGATCTTCCCGGCGATCGCCGGCTTCATGCTTTTGCCGTCCGGCGGCCTCACGATCGCCGAACCCGCCTACATCCTCTTCAACGGACTGGTGATGATCCCGCTTGCCTTCTTCTGTCTGGCGACGGGGCCGCGCTACCTTTCCGCGCCGGAAGTCGGCATGTTCTACCTGCTGGAGACCATTCTGGCGCCGATCTGGGTATGGGTCGTCTTTGCGGAGACGCCGACGAACCGAACGCTCCTCGGCGGCACGATCCTCATTCTCGCTTTGCTCGGCCATTCGTTTTGGCAGATGCGGATCAAGGCGGCCAGGGCGCGCATCGCCTGCGTGGAAATTGCGGGATAGGATAGCGCCTCATCCGCCTGCCGGAGAAGGGGCGCTTCGCACCGAGCATGCGAAGCGACGACTTTACGTCGCCGTTCGGGCTCCTATCGCTGTTCGGGCGACCCTTCATCCCTGGAGGATTCCTGCATCTGCGACTGCATCGCCCAGAGCTCGCGATTGGTGTCGATCCACTCCGCGGCAATCTCGAGCGGCGCAGGATCGGCCTTGACGAGTTCTTTCCCGCCATTCCACCGCCGGGCAACCAACCCGGCTGTCTCCAGAACGGCAAGATGCCCCGAAAGGACGTCCTCCCCGATGCCGATGGCCGCAGCGATACTCGCCGCAGGCGTCTCGCCGGCAAACAGGACTTCGAATATGCGGCGGCGCATCGGATCGGCCAGCGCCAGCAATGTATCGTCAAGAGCCGAGGTCATCGCGTTCATCTCGCCGCCGCATGGTTGCTCGAATCGGAGCCGATCTAGGGGACATGCAGGAGATCAAGGAATTGCAGCGACATTCGGGATAGCGAGGACACCGGCCCGGGGCTATCCACCAACATTGATCCACGAACGCTCCGCCCTTGCAAGCCCGGTGTTACCGATCTAGCCGCTGAATTTGCCGCTCCGTGGGAAGCCCTTCGGGACGACCCTCCCGGCACCGGCGCGATCACCCATCCACTCGATCAATTCGTCCCTGGTCTTGGTGAAGACACGGCCGGCGCTGTCTTCCCAGCTAAGCCCTTCGGCGATTGCGAAAGAACGGATATCGGAAACGCCGCCATCCTTGTAGCGCTGGAGACGCACGCCCTTGCCGCGTGCCATCTCGGGAACCTGGACCAGCGGGAAGACGAGCATCTTGCGGTTCTCGCCGACGACGGCGAGATGATCACCCTTGACCGGAACGACGAGCTTGGCCTCGTCGGGCATGGTGACGTTCATCACCTGCTTGCCCTTGCGCGTGTTGGCCACGATATCGCTCTCGGTGACGACGAAGCCATTGCCGGCCGTGGAAGAGACGATGAGCTTGCGTGCCGGATCGTGCACGAAGGCCGTCAGCACGTCTTGGTCGTTCTCCATATCGACCATGATGCGCAAGGGTTCTCCGTGGCCCCGCCCGCCGGGCAGCTTGTCGCCGCCAAGCGTGTAGGCCTTCCCGCCCGTCGTGAAGATGAGGATCTTGTCCGTCGTCTGCGCGGGGAACGAAACCTTCAGGCCATCGCCATCCTTGAACTGGAGCGAAGACGTATCGGCGATGTGCCCCTTCAAGGCCCGGATCCAGCCTTTCTCCGAGATGACGACGGTGATCGGCTCCTTTTCGATCATCGCCTGCTGAATGGCTTCGACATCCGCGTCAGGCGCGTCGGCGAAGGTGCTGCGGCGCTTGCCGAGTTCGGTCGCCTTGGCGAATTTCTTCTTGACCTCGCCGATCTCCCAGGCGACCGCCTGCCACTGCTTGTCACCAGAGGCGAGCAACGCCTCGATTTCCGCCTTCTCTTTCGACAGCGCGTCGAACTCGGTGCGGATCTCGAATTCTTCGAGCTTGCGCAACGAGCGCAGCCGCATGTTGAGGATCGCTTCGGCCTGGACATCGGTGAGCCCGAAGCGCTCGATCATCACGGCCTTCGGCTCATCCTCCTCGCGGATGATGCGGATGACCTCGTCGATGTTGAGATAAGCGATGAGATAGCCGCCGAGAATCTCGAGCCGGCGATCGATTGCGGCGAGCCGGTGGCGCGAGCGCCGCTGCAGGACCTCCCGGCGGTGCGCCAGCCATTCGCTGAGCACCTCGTTGAGCGCCATGACGCGCGGTACGCGGCCCATCGACAGCACATTCATGTTCAGCGGAATGCGGCTCTCGAGTTCGGTAAGTTTGAAGAGCGATTCCATCAGGATATTGGCATCGACCGAGCGGCTCTTCGGCACCAGTACGACGCGGACGTCCTCTGCCGATTCGTCTCTGATGTCCTCGAGAAGCGGCAGTTTGCGTGCGATGAGCAGTTCGGCGATCTTTTCGATCAGGCGGGACTTCTGGACCTGATAGGGAATTTCGGTGACGACGATCTGGAAGCCGCCGCGCCCAAGATCCTCTACCGCCCAGCGTGCCCGGACCCGAAAACCGCCGCGGCCGGTCCGATAGGACTCGGCCATGCTGGCGCGGCTCTCGACGATCACGCCCCCGGTCGGGAAATCCGGCCCTTCGATGCCGCCGCGCTGCGGATTGGCCGGATCGAACAGCAGATCCTCCACCGTCGCATCCGGATGCTTGATGAGATGGAGCGCCGCGTCGCAGAGCTCATGCGCATTGTGCGGCGGGATGGAGGTCGCCATGCCGACGGCGATACCGGACGCGCCGTTGGCGAGCAGATTCGGGAAGGCACCGGGAAGCACGGTCGGCTCCTGGTCCTCCTCGTTGTAGGTCGGGCGGAAATCGACCGCGTCCTGGTCGATTCCCTCCAGAAGGAGGGCTGCGACCTCGGTCATTTTCGCTTCGGTGTAACGGTAGGCGGCAGCGTTATCGCCGTCGATATTGCCGAAGTTGCCCTGGCCGTCGACGACCGGATAGCGCTGGGAGAAGTCCTGCGCGAGGCGCACCAGCGCATCGTAGACCGACTGGTCGCCATGCGGGTGGAACTTACCGATGACGTCGCCGACGATGCGGGCGCATTTCTTGAACGAGGAATTGGGCCGCAGGCCCATCTCGCTCATGGCATGAATGATCCGGCGATGGACCGGCTTCAGGCCGTCGCGAACGTCCGGCAGCGCGCGGTGCATGATGGTCGACAGCGCATAGGCCAGATAACGCTCTTCCAGCGCCGCCTTCAGGTCAACCGGCTGAATGTTGTCGTCCCCGCCAGACGGCGGCAAAAGGCTTTGTCCCATATGTCCTTGCTACCTCAACAGGCGCGGGACGGCAAGAATTCCGGGCTATGCCACTGTGGAGAACGTCACCGGCGGGTGATCCCTGGCCCGCCCCCGCACGAGTTTGCACTTGGCGGCAGAACGGCGCTTGCGTATCGTCCCGGCATGATCGACGCAATCAGAACAATTTCACAAGGAACTCCAATGATACATACGCGCAAAGTCCGCCTGATGCTGGCCAGCGCCGCCCTCCTTACCCTCGCCGGACCGGCCATGGCCCTGGACGGCGCGGACATGATGCAAAAGCTCAATGCGGCGACGTCGCCCAACGGCACTTCGGTGACCTACGACAAGGCGGAGGCCGACGGCGACGTGGTGACGGTCACCGGCATGAAGCTGCAGGTGGTGGCAAAGCCCGGCACGTCCATCGACATAGGCGAGGTGACGTTCGAAGGCGTCGAGGAAAAGGACGGCGGCTACTATGCCGAAACCGTCTCCTTCCCGGATATCGCTGTCAGTGACAAGGATTCAAGCTTCTCGGTCAAGGACATCTCTATCGGCGGCCTGTCCATTCCGGGCAACGCGGCCGGTACCACGATCGATGACATCCTGCTTTACGAAACAGCCGGCACCGGCCCTATGACCGTAAACGTCAAAGGCAAGAACGTCTTCACCGCCGAAAGCACGGAAACCAATCTGACGCGGCAGGAAAACGATGCGGGCTTCGACTTCGACGCGACGCTTGCCGGAATCAAGGCGGATCTGTCGCAAATCGAGGATGCCAAGACCAAGGAAGCGGTCGAGAAGCTTGGGCTGACGACGCTCGATGGCGGAGTCACGATGAAGGGCAGTTGGGAATTGGAAACCGGCAACCTTGCCCTCGACGAATACGCGCTGGACTTCAAGAATGTCGGCCGGCTGAATATCGCCATGGACTTGTCCGGCTATACGCTGCAATTCATGAAGTCGTTGCAGGAGGCAGCCCAAGCGGCTGAGGCCAACCCGAACAAGAAGGAAGCCGATCAGGCGATGGCACTGGCGATGCTCGGCCTGATGCAGCAGCTTACCTTCAATAGCGCCTCGATCCGCTTCGACGATGCATCGATCACGAAAAAGGCGCTCGACTACGCCGGCAGCCAGCAGGGCGTCACCGGCGAACAGCTGGCGCAATCGCTGAAGGGGCTCGTGCCGATCATGATGGCGCAGCTCAATATCCCGGAGCTGCAGAACCAGGTCTCCAGCGCCGTCAGCGCCTTTCTCGACAATCCGAAGAGCCTGACGATCAGCGCGGAGCCGGAAAAGCCCGTGCCGTTCCCGATGATCATGGGTGCTGCAATGGGGGCTCCCAACACCGTCCCGTCCGTGCTCGGGGTCAAGGTGACGGCAAACGACTGATGGCGCTTATGGCGCGGCCACATGCTGACCCCCGGCGGCCTTGTCGCCGGGGTTTTTTTCATCCGCCCGATCGATGATATGATGCATGCTTGATGCTCGCACGCGATCGCCTATCTATTTTTTGCGTGCCGACAGTTCGCATTCCCGACCGACCAAGCGGAAGGAGGACGCCATGGGACTGAAGCATTCGGATATCACCGCCATCCTCGGCCCTGTCGACGAAACGCTGATGGCTGAACTTCTCGCGACGGGCGCGACCGCGAGTGAACTTGCCGAAGCAATAGCATGGGTCAACAACGACGAGGCGCTGATCGGCGAAGGCCGCCACCTTCCGGCCGGCCGCGTTGCGGCGCTGATCGATATCCTGACGCCCGCCGACGACGAGGAGTGAATGCACTCGGCAGCGGCGGGAAGCACGGCATGCCCTGCTCCCCGCCGACACGCGGCGCTCCAGGAGGAGCGTGCCGGCGGGACGCGAAAGAAGCACGAAGACATTCGGGAATTCCGTGTGGAGGGAGGCATAAATGGCTGCCAAGGAAGTCAAATTCACCAGCGATGCCCGCGATCGGATGCTGCGCGGGGTCGACATCATGGCCAACGCGGTGCGCGTGACTCTGGGACCGAAGGGACGGAACGTCGTCATCGACAGGTCCTTCGGTGCACCGCGGATCACCAAGGACGGGGTTTCGGTCGCCAAGGAAATCGAGCTCGAGGACAAGTTCGAGAACATGGGCGCGCAGATGCTGCGCGAAGTGGCGTCGCGCACCAGCGACATCGCCGGTGACGGCACCACCACGGCCACCGTACTCGCGCAGGCTATCGTCAGGGAGGGCGCCAAGGCCGTCGCATCGGGAATGAACCCGATGGATCTGAAGCGCGGCATCGATCTTGCCGTCGAGGCGATCGTCAAGGAACTCAGGAACAATGCCCGGAAGGTCTCCAAAAATGCCGAAATCGCCCAGGTGGCGACGATTTCGGCCAATGGCGATGCCGAGATCGGCCGCTACCTGGCCGAAGCCATGGAAAAGGTCGGCAATGAGGGCGTGATCACCGTCGAGGAGGCCAAGACCGCCGAGATCGAACTCGAAGTCGTCGAGGGAATGGAATTCGATCGGGGATATCTGTCCCCCTATTTCATCACCAATCAGGAAAAGATGAGGGTGGAGCTGGAAGACGCCTATATCCTGCTTCACGAGAAGAAGCTCTCCAACCTGCAGGCGATGATCCCGATCCTCGAATCCGTCGTCCAATCCGGCAAGCCGCTCCTGATCATTGCCGAAGATGTCGAGGGAGAGGCGCTCGCCACCCTGGTCGTCAACAAGCTTCGCGGCGGCCTGAAGATCGCTGCGGTCAAGGCCCCGGGCTTCGGCGACCGTCGCAAGTCCATGCTGGAAGATATCGCGATCCTGACCGGCGGCACCGTGATTTCCGAGGAACTCGGGATCAAGCTCGAAAACGCCACGATGGATACCCTCGG
The DNA here is from genome assembly GCF_042436655.1 of Sinorhizobium sp. P24N7. NCBI lineage: Bacteria > Pseudomonadati > Pseudomonadota > Alphaproteobacteria > Hyphomicrobiales > Rhizobiaceae > Sinorhizobium > Sinorhizobium sp. P24N7. The sequence goes on from NZ_JBHMIW010000020.1 coordinate 16,765, forward strand.
CCGTGCGAAACGCATCATGGTGGAGAAGGAGACGACGACAATCGTCGACGGCGCCGGATCGAAGGAGGACATCGGCGGCCGCGTCGCACAGATCAAGGCGCAGATCGAGGACACGACTTCGGACTATGATCGGGAGAAGCTGCAGGAGCGGCTTGCCAAGCTCGCGGGCGGCGTCGCCGTCATCCGCGTCGGCGGCTCGACCGAAGTGGAGGTCAAGGAGAAGAAGGACCGGGTCGACGATGCGCTGCATGCAACGCGCGCGGCGGTCGAGGAAGGCATTTTGCCCGGCGGCGGCGTGGCGCTGTTGCGGGTCGTGAGTGCGCTCAACGGTCTTGCGACCGCCAATGACGACCAGCGCGTGGGCATCGAGATCGTCCGCCGCGCAATCGAGGCACCCGTGCGTCAGATCGCCGAGAACGCCGGCGCCGAGGGATCGATTATCGTCGGGAAGCTGCGCGAGAAACAGGATTTCGCTTTTGGCTGGAACGCACAGACCGGAGAATTCGGCGATCTCTTCCAGATGGGCGTGATCGATCCGGCGAAGGTCGTGCGCGCCGCGCTTCAGGACGCTGCCTCCATCGCCGGTCTCCTCGTGACGACGGAAGCGATGATCGCCGAGAAACCGCAGAAGGACGGGCAGCCGCAGATGCCGCCTGGCGGCGGAATGGACTTTTAAGAAGCGTCCGCGGGCGGCGCAGGCGGCGAGCGCCAGCAACGTATGCCGGAGGCGGAGCGCCCCGCGAGACGCCTTCGCCTACTTGCGAGGCCGACGAGGGGCGAAGTTCCGTTTGATATGCGCGTTCACGCCGGTTCTGTATCGATGCCCGCCTCGGCCAGATCCTTGAAGCCGCCGATGTTGTAGACGGCCGAGTATCCCATGTCCTGCAGGGTCTTGCCCGCAAGAGCGGAACGGCCGCCGGAGGCACAATGCAGAAGGATGGTCTTGTCCTTCTGAAAGACCGGATTGTGGTACTGGCTTTCCGGATCTGCCCGAAACTCCAGCATGCCCCGCGAGACGTTTACCGCCCCCTTGATCCTGCCGGTTTGCTGGACTTCTGTCGGATCACGGACGTCCACGATCAACACATCACCGGCGCGCATCTTCTCGGCCGCCTCGGCGGGAGACAATTTCGGGACTGCACCGTTTGCTTCCGCGAGCAGATCCTTGACGGTCTTGATCATTGTTCCCCCTCCAACCGATGGTTTGCACGGAAAGGAAACGCCTCGAAACATCCGCTGTCAAGGCGAGCGTCACCGAGCGTGTTCGGGGACACACTCCTCCCGCGCTTCGCAACAAGAACCGGATCAAAAAAACCCGGCGAGATCATCGCCGGGTTCGTTCGGTGTCGAAGAAGATCAATCCTTCTTCTGCGGGATCGGTCGGATCGAGAGTTCCCTGAGTTGCGCAGGCGTCGCCTGAGAAGGCGCGCCCATCAGCAGATCCTGCGCCTGCTGGTTCATGGGGAACAGCGAAATCTCGCGCAGGTTCTTGGCGCCGACGAGCAGCATGACGATGCGGTCGATGCCGAAGGCCATGCCGCCATGCGGCGGGGCACCGTACTGGAACGCACGGTAGAGACCGCCGAACCGCTCTTCGACGTCGGCCTGACTCAGCCCCACATTCTCGAAAGCCTTGACCATCAGTTCCGGCGACTGGTTACGGATCGAGCCCGAGGCGATCTCGAAGCCGTTGCAGACCATGTCGTATTGGAACGCCTTGATCGACAGGAGATCGTCGCTCGAAAGCGCGGTTAGACCGCCCTGCGGCATCGAGAAGGGGTTGTGGGCGAAGTCGACACGCTTTTCCTCCTCGTTCCATTCATAGAACGGGAAGTCCACGATCCAGCACAGCTCGTAGCGATCGCGGTCGACGAGGTTCAGTTCCTCGCCGGCCCTGGTGCGAGCCTCGCCGGCGAATTTGTAGAACTTCGCCGGCTCGCCAGCCACGAAGAAGCAGGCGTCGCCATCTTCGAGGCCGAGCTGCGTGCGGATCGCGTCGGTTCGTTCCTCGCCGATATTCTTGGCCAGCGGACCGGCGCCTTCGAGCTTCTCGCCCTCCTTGCGCCAGAAGATGTAGCCGAGACCCGGCTGACCCTGGCTCTGGGCCCAGGAGTTCATACGATCGCAGAATGCGCGGGAGCCGCCGGTCTTGGCGGGAATGGCCCAGATCTCCACCTTCGGATTGGAGGCGATCATGTTGGCGAAGACCTTGAAGCCGGATCCGGCGAAATGCTGCGTGACCTCCTGCATCTCGATGGGGTTGCGCAGATCCGGCTTGTCGGAACCGTATTTGCGGATCGCCGTGTCGTAGGGAATGCGCGGGAACTTGTCGGTCACCGGCTTGCCGCCGGCAAAGTCCGAGAAGATCGCCCGGATCATCGGCTCCATGGCGTCCCAGACGTCTTCCTGCTCGACGAAGCTCATTTCGAGGTCGAGCTGGTAGAACTCCCCGGGCAGCCGGTCGGCGCGCGGATCCTCGTCGCGGAAACAGGGCGCGATCTGAAAGTAACGGTCGAAGCCGGCGACCATCAGAAGCTGCTTGTACTGCTGCGGCGCCTGCGGCAACGCATAGAAGTTGCCAGGGTGGATGCGGCTCGGCACCAGGAAGTCACGCGCACCTTCCGGCGAAGAGGCCGTCAGGATCGGCGTCGTATATTCGGTGAAGCCGATGTCGCCCATCCGCCGGCGCATGGCGGCGATGATCTCGGTGCGCTTGACGATGTTCTTGTGCAGCGTCTCGCGGCGGAGATCCAGGAAGCGGTATTTCAGGCGCACGTCTTCCGGATAGTCCGGCTCGCCGAACACCGGCAGCGGCAGTTCCTTGGCGGCCGAGAGAACCTCGATCTCGCGGGCATAGAGTTCGACCTCGCCGGTGGGCATGTTCTTGTTGACCGTATCGTCGGTGCGCGCCTTGACGGCACCGTCGACGCGAATGACCCATTCGCCGCGCACGGTCTCGGCGGTCTTGAAGGCCGGCGAATCCGGATCGGCGACGACCTGGGTCATGCCATAATGGTCGCGCAGGTCGATGAAGAGCACACCGCCGTGATCGCGGACGCGGTGAACCCAGCCGGAAAGGCGAACGGTGGAGCCGACATCCGACTTGCGGAGGGCGGCACAGGTGTGGCTGCGGTAACGGTGCATCGTATAGTCCCGGAATTGCTTAAAGGCCGCGCAGCTCGCAGAACGGCGCAGGGCGGCAGGTCAAAGTCGGGCGGAAAAGCGCATGATGCGCCGGTTTTGTCAAGGCCGCGGCGCGCCGGCGGCAGGAGCGCCGGCCCGGTCTTGCAAGTCGCCCGGGTCCACCACGGCCGCGAGGGGTAGCGCGCAAATTTGGACACGGGTGGTCACAAATTGCTACTGTTCCCGCGCGTCAGCCACGGTTAAACAGGGGCAAGGGTCGCGTATCGCGCGAGTCGCGGCCGCAATCGGATGCCTTCTGTTCCATGTCCCAGATTCGCCCGCTCATCCCGTTGCTCGTCACCGCAGGCATTCTGATCGGCGGCAACGGGTTGCAGGGCACGTTCATCTCCTTGAGAGCGCTCGAAGAAGGCTTCTCGACCTCGCTGATCGGCGTAATCGGCGCCGGCTACAATGTCGGCTTTGCAATCGGCTGCGTCTACGTCACCCGCATTCTGAGGGCGATCGGCCATATCCGCACCTTTTCGGCGATGGCAGCCATCGCTTCCGCCGCTGCGATCGCCATGGTGCTGGTCATCGATCCGTGGTTCTGGTTCCTGATGCGGCTCGTCGCCGGCATCTGCTTCGCGAGCCTCTTCGCTACGGTCGAGAGCTGGTTGAATGCCAGCGTCACCAACGGCAACCGCGCGCGCACCCTTTCGATCTATCGCCTCGTCGATCTCGGCTCGGTGACGGCTGCACAATATGCAATTCCCGGCATCGGAATCGGCGGCTTCGAGCTTTTCGCCATCATCTCGATGGCGCTGACGCTTTCGCTCGTGCCGATCTCCTTTGCCGACCGGTCGAGCCCGGTTGCACCGGAAGCGATACGCTTCGACGTGAAGGCGCTCTGGAACATCTCGCCGCTGGCCACCATCGGCTGCATCGTCGTCGGCCTCACCAATGCCGCGTTCCGCTCGCTCGGCCCTATCTATGCGCAGGAGATCGGCCTTTCGGTGACGGCGATCGCGACCTTCATGAGCGCCGGCATCATCGGCGGCGTCGTGCTTCAATATCCGCTGGGGTATTACTCCGACCGGATCGACCGCAGGCTGATCATCCTGATCGCCACCTTCGGCTCCCTTCTCGCGGGGCTCTTCCTCGCCTTCATCGCCGGGAACGACGAGTGGTTGAACTTCGCCGGCATCTTCGCCTTCGGCGCATTCGCGATGCCGCTCTTCTCGCTCTGCTCCGCGCATGCCAACGACCATGCGGCCGAAGGCCAGCATGCGCTGGTTTCCGCCGGGATGCTCTTCTTCTGGTCGCTCGGAGCCATCATCGGGCCGCTCCTCGCATCCTTCCTGCTCGAGATCTTCGAACCGCCGGTGCTCTTCATGTATACGGCAGCAATCCTGGCGCTCTTCATGGCCTATACGATCCGGCGCATGACTGCGCGCAAACCCGTTCCAACCGAGGAAAGGTCGATGCCGTTTCGCAGCCTTCTGCGCACATCGTCCTTCTTCAACAAGCTTGCGGGCGGCCAGACGCGGAAAGAGCCTTGACCCAATAGGGCCGCAACGAGGCGCGGGCTGCCGAATTGCTGAAACTGAAAATCAGGTTTAATAACGGGCCGGATCATTTTTCGGGGGCCGATCGGCTTTGCCCCTTCTTCCGGAACAGACAAGCAAGATACAGATGCTCGATCGCCGAATGTTTCTCCAGGGTTCAGCCGCACTTGGCGGCGCCTTCGCGCTCGGCGCCGGTCTTGCCGCGCGGGCGGGCGCAGCGCCCGATCCGCAGATCCTGACGGCGCGGTTCACCGAGGCACAGATAGCGGCCGGCGGCATCACCCCCCGGGTTATGACCTATGATCCCCGGGTCACGGCGCATGATCCCCGGGGTATCGCGCATGATCCCCGAGTCATCCTGCATGAGCCCGGCAACCCGGCAACCGCCGCCATGCCGCCCGTCTTGAGGATGCGCAAGGGCGAACCCTTCGCAGCGAGACTGGTCAACCGTCTCGACGAACCGACGACCGTTCATTGGCATGGCCTGAGGATCGCCAATGCGATGGACGGAGTGCCGGAAATGACGCAGCCCTATGTCTATCCCGGCGACGGGTTCGACTATCTCTTCACACCGCCGGACGCCGGCACCTTCTGGTACCACCCGCACTGCAACACGCTGATGCAGATGGGGAGCGGCCTGACCGGCGTGATCGTCGTCGAGAACCCGGAGGACCCGACCTTCGATTCCGAGATCGTTCTCAACCTCAGGGACTGGCGGCTCGGCGCCGGCGGCGCGTTCATCGCCCCTTTCAAACCGCGGGATGCAGCGCGCGGCGGGACCTATGGAACGGTGAGAACCGCAAACTGGCAGCGCGAGCCGGTCTACGACGCTCCCGCCGGCGGGCTCGTCCGCGTGAGGATCGCCGCAACCGACGTCACGCGCATCTACACGATCGGGCTCGAAGGCGCTGAGGCCCGGGTGATCGCGCTCGACGGCAACCCGATCGAAATCCCCTTCGCGCTCGACCGGCTCGACCTCGGCCCCGGCCAGCGCGTCGACCTTGCGCTTCGCATGCCGCAAAGCGAGGGCCAACGGGCAAGACTTGGCAATTTTCGCGGCTCCAGTCCCTGGACGATCGCAGCCTTCCGGGCAGTCGGCACTTCGCTGAAGCGGGACCTCCGGGATATCGCACCCCTGCCCGCAAACCCCATTGCCGAAGCCGACATTTCCACGGCCAGGCGCATTCCGATCGAACTCACTGCAACGGCCGAGCACGAGCCGGCCGCCTCGATCTGCGGCTCGCTCGGTTATACTTTCTGGGCGATCAACAAGGTACCTTGGCCCGGTGACACGCCCGATCCGGTCGCCCCGATCGATGAACTCAAATACGGGAAAAGCTATGTGCTGGAGATCGCCAACCGCACACCGCATGCCCATCCGATCCATCTGCATGGGCTGAGCTTCCGCGTTCTCGCCTCGAACAAGCGGAGCCTGTTGCCGCCGCCGACCGACACGATCCTGCTCTTGCCGGACGAACAGGCGCAGCTCGCACTGGTCGCGGACAATCCCGGCGACTGGGTGTTCCATTGCCATATCATCGAACATCAAAAGACCGGGATGTCGGCTTATTTCCGGGTCGCCTGACAATTTCCATTGTGACAGGTGCCGTGAAACGGTACACGGGGAAACTCAAAGCCGCATTTTTGCCACAGTGATTAAAGCCCGATGATTCAAACGACAGCAGATCTTGAGGCCGCCTGCCAAGAGCTGGCCCGTTCAAGCTATATTACGATCGATACGGAGTTCCTGCGCGAAACCACGTTCTGGCCGGTGCTGTGCCTCATCCAGATGGCAAGCCCGGATATGGCAGTGATCGTCGATCCGATGGCGCCCGGAATCGACCTCGCCCCGTTCTTCGCGCTCATGAGCAACCCGGATGTCGTGAAGGTGTTCCACGCCGCCAGGCAGGACATCGAGATCATCCATCATCTCGGAAACCTCATTCCTCATCCGATCTTCGATACGCAGGTGGCCGCGATGGTTTGCGGCTTCGGTGACAGCGTTTCCTATGATCAACTTGTCAACCGCATCAAGAACGAGCAGATCGACAAGTCGTCTCGTTTCACCGATTGGAGCCGCAGACCGCTCACCGACAAGCAGCTCGACTATGCGCTGGCGGACGTGACGCATCTGAGGGATATCTACCAGTACCTCACCAAGGAACTGGATCGCGAGGGACGCTCCTCCTGGCTTGCGGAGGAAATGGCGATCCTCGAAAGCCGGGAAACCTACGACCTCCACCCCGACAATGCCTGGCAGCGGCTGAAGATGCGGGTGAAGAAGCCCATCGAGCTCGCCGTCCTGCAGAAGGTGGCGGCGTGGCGCGAACGCGAGGCGCGGGCTCGCAACGTACCGCGCGGGCGAATTATCAAGGATGATGCGATCTATGAGATCGCGCAGCAGCAGCCGAAGGATGCCGAGGCGCTCGGACGCCTCAGGACCATTCCCAAGGGCTGGGAGCGCTCGAGCGCGGGGACGGCCCTCATCGAAGCCGTCGGCGAAGCCTTGGCGATCCCGAGGGGCGAGCTGCCTCGTCTGCCGCGCCAGAACCACGCACCCGAAGGCGCTGCGGCAGCGAGCGAGCTGCTCAAGGTGCTGCTGAAACTCATCTCCGAAAAGGAGGGAGTCGCGGCCAAGATCATCGCCAACAGCGACGATCTCGACAGGATCGCAGCAGAGGGCGAAGGCGCCGACGTCGCCGCCCTCAAAGGCTGGCGGCGTGAGCTCTTCGGCATGACGGCGCTGAAACTCATCAATGGCGAGGTGGCATTGCGCTTTGTCGACAAAAAGGTCGAGGCGATGGAAATCGGCGGTTGAAAACCGCCGCTCGACGACAATTTTCCGCCCGAATCTGAGCTTAGCCGAGACGTTTCGACGGCTGATCGCCGCAAAACGGCGCCGATCAGCCGTTTCTACATGCCGAGCGGGACCGCCCGGCCCCGCATGCTTCAACTGCATGTGTCCTTTGAGGACAAAACATGTAGCAATTCCACTTGCTCCAGCGACCTTTGCGTGCCTGATAACACGTGCGGCGCTGTATATTCTCGTTTTCGAGGCTGTCACATGCGCTGGAGATTTTCCACGCTCGAGATCATCCTGTTGCTGCTCGTCGTCGCCGGCAGCGGCATGGCCTATGCGTGGGTCGTCTACGGCGGCGGCGGTCTGATCGGCGCAACCTATGCGCTCTTCATGTGCATGCCGATTCTCGCCTTTGAACGGCACATCATCTTCCGGCGCCTTTACCGGAGGATCCACGGATCGCCGACGCCGGCGTTTCTTCTCTCGTCCCTCGCCGTCTACTTCATATTCGTCAACGTCGGATATGCAGCCGCCGGGCTGCTTTTGCACGTCGCCGGCGTCATGCGTGAAAGCAGGACGGACGCGATGCTGCCATCGCTCAATGTGCTGGTGTACGCGCTTGCGACCTCCGGTCCGATCATATTCGTGCTCAGGGTGCGCGAATTGCTCGGCCGCGATATTTTCCTGAGCCTCCTGACTGGGCGATACCGCAAGCCGGTGCAGGAGGAACGTGTGTTTCTTTTCATCGATCTCGCCGGATCGACATCGCTTGCCGAGCGCTTCGGTGACCTGCGCATGCAGGAATATTTGGGAAAGCTGTTTGCAGCCATGGCTGATCCCGTGCTGCGCTATGGCGGATCCATCGACGACTATGTCGGCGACGCTGCCGTGATCACCTGGCCTTACGATCGCGCTGTCGCGGATGCAGCCTGCATCCGCTGCGTGTTCGACATTCTGGAGCAGATCGAAGCGGACGCCCGTCGCTGGCGAAAAGACTACGGCGAGGTGCCGCGCCTGCGTGCCGCTCTGCATGGCGGCACGATCGTTGCCGCGGAGATCGGCGTCGACAAACACAAGATCACCTATTTCGGCGACACCGTGAACACGACGGCACGCCTGGAGGGCCTGTGCCGAACGCTCGACCGTCAGGTCTTGATCTCAGCCGATCTGCTGCGGCGCTTGCGCCCGCCCGTCTTCGTGCGCGCCGAGGATCTCGGCGAGCATGAGGTCAAAGGTCGTGGCCAGAAGCTCGCGGTTCTGTCGCTCACGGCCGGTCCGCTCAGCGGCGACGGCGCCCTGGACCCAGACGGGAAGCCCGTTAGCAGTCCGTCCGTCGGGGCATTCACCTCGCTGTAAGACAAACTTCAAACAGCTGTCATCGAAGCCGCCTATCGGGTTCACCTGCACTCCAACCCGAGGTGAACTTATGACGAAACCCATCCTTGCCGCCATGGCGTTAACCCTTCTGGCGTCGAGCGCCGCGCTTGCCGAGGAAAAGGCCTTTCCTGCAACGCTCGAGGCGCACGCGATCCTCCCCGCAAACACCATTATCGCCGCGCCGGCGGATGCCGCGGAGTACCTCAAGACCTCGGGCAAGTTCTCGACCGCCGACCGCAAGCGCGCCGCCGAACTGGGCAGCGTCGCGGGCAAGGATGGCGTTCGCCCGACCGGTCTGTCGCTGCCCTTCAACGGCCAGCCGATGCAGGGCTTCTCCGGCATCAAGGCGATGGAGGACGGCACTTTCTGGAGCCTTTCGGACAACGGCTTCGGCAACAAGCTCAACTCGACCGACGCAATGCTGATGCTCCACCACCTCAAGATCGACTGGGACGCCGGCAAGGTCGAGGCGTTGAAGACCCTGTTCCTGTCCGACCCCGAACGCAAGGCGCCCTTCCCCATCGTCATGGAAGGCTCGGCCACCCGCTATCTCACGGGCGGCGACTTCGACGTCGAATCGATCCAGCCGGTGGCCGACGGCTTCTGGGTCGGCGAGGAATTCGGACCCTACATCCTGAAGTTCGACCTTGACGGCAAGCTCACCGATGTCATCGCGACCGTCGTCGACGGCAAGCCCGTACTCTCGCCGGACAACCCGGCACTGACGCTGCAGGGAGATCCCTCCAAGAAGGCACCGGACTTCAACCTGAAGCGCTCCGGCGGTTACGAAGGGCTGGCACTTTCGAAGGACGGCGCGAAGCTCTACGGACTGCTCGAAGGCCCGATCTGGGCGGACAGCGAGTCGGTGGAAGAGGCGGAGGGCCGGCCGGCGCTGCGGATCGTCGAGCTTGACGCCGGCAGCAAGGCCTGGACCGGGCGCAGCTGGCTGTATCCACTCGCCGAAGGCGGCGAAGCGATCGGCGACTTCAACATGCTCGACGAGAAGACCGCGCTGGTGATCGAGCGCGACAACGGCGCCGGCACCGTCGACAAGGCCTGCGCGGATCCCAAGAACCCGCAGCCGGATTGCTTCGCCGTCGGATCGAAGCTGAAGCGTGTCTACAAGATCGCCATGAACGACGAAAACGTCGGCAAGGCCGTGCGCAAGATCGGCTATGTCGACCTGCTGAAAATCGCCGATCCCGACAACCGCAAGCGCCAGGGCGGCGGCCAAGGCTATTACGACATGCCCTTCGTCACCATCGAGAATGTCGATCGCGTGGACGAAACGCATATCATCGTCGGCAACGACAACAACCTGCCATTCTCCGCCGGGCGTTCGCTCGACAGGGCGGACGACAGTGAATTCGTGTTGCTCGAAGTCGGCGAATTCCTGAAGGCCGAATAAGTGCCCCAGTGCCGCGCATCCTCAGATGCGCGGCACCCTGCTGTGGCAGGAACGAGCCGGAAAGGGTTCAGCGCTCGAAGGAGAAGGCGAGCTTCTTGCCGGTAAGCTTGCCGAGTTGCTGGAGCCGGCCGTCAAGGCGTTCGCCCTCGAAGTCGGCATAGGCTGCCGGGACGACGAATTCGAGATCGATGTCGGGCTTCGAAGATCGCCGGAGCGTGAGGTGGCGCGCCACACCCGGCATGGAGGCCGAAAAGAGATAGGCGACGCGCAACAATCCGCCCAGGAGCTTCGCCAGCTCGAGCAGGCGCGGCGTCGTGATGCCTGCGAGCGGGCTCGTGGCGCCGTCGTCGTTAAGCCCCTCGAAGCGGTAGTAATTCGCGAGCGCGATATAGGCCCGTCCCGCATGCGTGATGCCGGTGAACGCCGAGTGCGCAATGATGTTCAGCGCCTGCAGACCGCGATAGTCCGGATGCGCCCGCCAGCTGATATCCGCCAGCAGACAGGCGGCCTGGCGGTAGCGCCTCTCCTCTTCCGTTTCTTCGATGCCGAAGAACGACACGAGGCGGCCGGTCCATTCGGCGAGCTCTCGCGCATGCTCGGGCGAACGGGCCCGAAGGATGGCGAGTTCGTTGGCAGCCGTCAGCAGCGGGTCCTGCTGGCGTTCCTCACTGGAAAGCAGCGAAAAGAGATACCCTTCGCGGACGCCGAGCGCGGAAAACGAGATGCGCTCGGGCTTCATGATGGAGATTGCCTCATGCATCGTCACCGCACCGAAAGGCAACAGGCTCCGGCGGCTCTTGGAAATCGTCGCATAGGCGGAGGGCTTGATATTCTTCGGCTCCATCACTTCGGCAAGGATCGCCAGCGCCTCGTCATAGGAGATCTCGTAACCCTGCATCATGTGCAGCGGGTAGTTGTGCATCTCCATGTGCAGCTTGGCGATGGCTCGCCAGGTTCCGCCCACGGCGTAGAACGTGCGTCCGGTCCCCTTCTTCAGGACCTCGGCGTCTTTCATGACTTTGCGTACCCAGGTCCGCGCCTTGCTGAGCGAGCCGCTCGAATGTTCGAAGAGGCGGATGCCGCCCAGAGGCAGCGTTATGCCCTTGCCGATCCGCTTGCCGTCTACATCGACAAGCTCAAGCGAGCCGCCGCCGAGATCGCCGACGACGCCATCCGGCTCATAGTAGCTGCTGACGATGCCCATCGCCGAGTAATGGGCCTCCTCCTCCCCGCTCAGGATCTTCACCCTTTGCCCGAGGATGGCTTCCGCCCTTTCGATGAAGGCCGCTCCGTTGGTGGCCTCCCGCGCCGCAGCGGTCGCGATCACATACATCTCGGTCGCGCGCGCCTGGTCGGAGAGTGCACGAAAGCGGTGCAGCGCCCTCAGCGCCCTCGCCACGCTTTCCTCCTCCATGCGGCCGGTCGCATCTATGCCCTTGCCGAGGCCGCACATCACCTTCTCGTTGAAAAGCATTGCCGGCGAACGGCTCAGCCCTTCATAGACGACGAGACGAATGGAGTTGGAGCCGATATCCACAACGGAGACCGGGCGGATGCCGGGCAGACGTCCCTGCGCTTCAGATTCGACCATGCAATTCCAGTTTACTTGTGCCAGCCGCTCTTCCAGCCGGCGATCAGCTTCGGTGCACTGGATTTCAGAGCCTCACCCCGGCCCGAAAGGCTCGGATTGGTCATGAAATAATGCTGAGCGTTGAACGGCTCGGCGTCCTTGCCGACTTCCATGCGGCGCGACGTGCCGTCCGGAAGAATCTCGTAGCTCTGCTGGTTGTCGATGAGATTGCCCAGCATGATCTGCGAAAGAACCTGTTCGTGCACAGTGCGGTTGATGAGAGGAACGAGCGTCTCCACCCGCCTATCCAGATTGCGCGGCATCATATCCGCCGAGCCGATATAGACAAGCGCATTCTCCGATGGAAGTCCATGTCCGTTGCCGAAGCAGAAAATTCTTGAATGCTCCAGGAAGCGACCGACGATGGACTTGACGCGGATGTTGTCGGAGAGCCCGGGCACCTGCGGCCTGAGGCAGCAGATGCCGCGCACGACGAGATCGATCTCGACGCCTGCGCAGCTTGCCTTGTAGAGCGCATCGATGATTTCCGGGTCCACCAGGGAGTTCATCTTCATCCAGATCGACGCCGGCCGCCCGGCTTGCGCGTGGACGATCTCCTCCTCGATGTGCTTGAGGATGCGCGGACGCAGCGTATGCGGTGACACTGCGAGTTTCATTCCCCCTTCCGGCTCGCCGTAGCCGGTGATGAAGTTGAAGATGTTCGCCATGTCGTGGGCGATCACCGGGTTGCAGGTGAAGAACGACAGGTCGGTGTAGATTTTTGCCGTGACCGGGTGGTAGTTTCCGGTGCCGAGATGGCAATAGGTCCTGAGCTTGCCCTCCTCACGGCGCACGACCATCGACATCTTGGCGTGGGTCTTCAACTCGATGAAGCCGAAAACCACCTGGACGCCGGCGCGCTCGAGGTCGCGCGCCCAGCGGATATTCGCCTCCTCGTCGAACCGCGCCTTGAGCTCGACAAGCGCCGTCACCGACTTGCCGGCCTCGGCGGCATCGATCAGCGCGCGCACGATCGGGCTGTCGTTCGAGGTTCGGTAAAGCGTCTGCTTGATCGCGAGCACGTCCGGATCGCGCGCAGCCTGCAGCAGGAACTGCACGACGACATCGAAGGATTCGTAGGGGTGGTGGACCACCATGTCCTTTTCACGGATGGCGGCAAGACAGTCGCCCGCATGTTCGCGCACACGCTCCGGGAAGCGCGGATTGTAGGGCTCGAAGCGCAGGTCCTCGCGCGGCGCCTTGGTGATCTCCGAAAGCGTGTTCAGTGCTAGCAGGCCCGGCAGGACCGCGACGCGATTTTCCGGGACACCGAGCTCCTGCACGACGAACTGGCGCAGCGAAGCCGGCATCTCCGAATCGGTCTCGATGCGGATCACCGACCCGCGACGGCGGCGCTTGAGGGCGGTCTCGAAAAGACGCACGAGGTCTTCGGCTTCCTCCTCGACTTCGATATCGCTGTCTCGAATGATGCGGAACGTGCCCGACCCTTTCACCTCGTAGCCCGGGAAAAGCCGGTCGATGAACTGGCTGACGACATCTTCGAGGGTGATGTAGCGGATGACGTTCTTGACATCCGGCAGGCGAATGAAGCGATCGAGCGCCACCGGCAGGCGCAGCAGTGCCGTCATCGGGTCGCGCCCGGTCTTGCTGACGAGCTGCAGGCCGATGGAGAAGCCGAGATTCGGAATGAACGGGAACGGATGCGCCGGATCGATCGAGAGCGGCGTCAACACGGGGAAGATCGCCTGGTCGAATTCGTTCGCGAGCCAGCTGCGATCCTGCGCGGAAAGCGAAGCCGGACGGACGATGAGGATATCTTCCTTGGCGAGATATTGCTGCAGGACGGCAAGCGATGCCTGCTGCTCCATCTGCAGATTGTCGACTTCCGTCAGAATGCTCTCGAGCGTTTCCGCCGGCGTCAGGCCGTCCGGGCTACGCAGCGAAAGCCCGGAACGGACCTGGCCCTCCAGACCCGCGACGCGAACCATGAAGAATTCATCGAGATTGGCGGCGGAGATCGACAGAAAACGGACGCGCTCCAGAAGGGGGTGCGCCGTGTTCAGCGTCTCCTCAAGGACCCGGCGGTTGAACTGAAGCCAGGAGAACTCGCGGTTGACGAAGCGCTCGGGGCTCTTGAGAAGGTCCAGCGCTTCGGCCGGCGCCTCACGCTTCTGCTCAGCAGATGCCTCGTGTTCCGTGATTGCAGACGTTGCGCTGTCCATGCCTGTAAAGCCCCATTACTCCGAACGACGAGCTACCCCAGTTTGACGACGGAACTGTGACAGTCAATCGGAGAGGCTTGTATTTGCAAGCTCTTCCAGAACTTCCGCGGCGAGCGCACGGGTCGGCCGCGTTCCACGCGCAAGCGCCAGGTGATCTATCCGCTCGACGATGGTCTGCGCCGCCTCCAGCGAGCGTTCCATGCGCGCGACGACATAGCCGACCAGGCGCTCGTCCACGAGGAGCTGGCGGTCGGCAAAAAGCTTGGTGAGCACCTGCGCGAGCAATTCGTCGTCGGGCTCGCCGATTTCGACCACGGTGGCAGCCTTGAGGCGCGACTTGAGGTCAGGAAGTCGCACCGGCCATGACATCGGCCATAGCCGAGACGTCATCAAAAGCGCCGTACCGTTCTGTCGCACGCTGTTGATGACATGGAAGAGAGCCGTATCGTCGAAGCCCTGGCGGTCGGCATCCTCGAAGAGGACCGGCTTTTCCGCGGCGATATCGGCAGCGTTCGAGCCGGCAAAGGGATGTATCGGCTCCGCCCTCGCCTTTTCGCGCCAGATGCCCGAAAGATGCGATTTGCCGGAACCGACCGGCCCGCAAATGATGACCACCGGCGACGGCCAGACGGGCCAGTGATCGACGATGGAAATGGCCGCGCTCAACCGGTCCGAGACGAGCAGGTCGTCGCGACCGGTTGCGGGCGCATGGCCGAAGACCAAAGGCAATTGTTCGGACAGATGTCTCTTCATGCATTACCCGTGAGCATTCACCTTTTGCAGCTACGCACGTCCGCACGGAAAACCGCTATGCACTGGAAGTGCTCTAGCCGTTGCTCTCCGGCTCCTTGTGAACGGCTGTTCTATGCCCGTGATAGAGATCGCTATCAAGGTACCGCTGGATGCCGAAGCGGACAAGCACACCGATCGCGGCCGCTGCGGGCACCGCCACGAGCAGGCCGACGAAGCCGAAGAGCGCGCCGAACGCAAGCAGGGCGAACATCAGCCAGACCGGGTGCAGCCCGACGCTTTTGCCGACCAGTTTCGGCTGCAGAATATTGCCTTCGAGAAACTGGCCGCTGAAGAAAACGGCGAGAACCACAAGGATCCAGACATAGTCCGGCCAGAACTGAACGAGCGCGACGCCGAGCGCAAGCACGAGACCGACCAGCGATCCCACATAGGGGATGAAACTGATCATGCCGGCGAAGAGGCCGATCAGGAGGCCGAAATTGAGGCCGACCATGCTCAGCCCGATCCCGTAGTAAAGGCCGAGGATCACGCAGAGAGAGCCCTGGCCGCGTACGAACCCGGCAATGGTCGTATTCATGTCGCGAGCGATCTGCCGCACGACCTCGACGTAATCGCGCGGTATCCAGCTGTCGACCCTGTCGACCATCCGGTCCCAGTCGAGCAGCAGATAGAAGGCGACGACAGGGGTGATGACGAATAGGGACAGGATATTGAGAAGTGCCAGGCCGGAGTTCCAGATCTGCTGGAACAGCGTGCCGAGGAAGCTTGCGCCTTGCTCCAAAAGCTTGGCCGAGTTCTGCTTGATGGTCGTCATCTGGCCGGCGAGCCAGTCCGGCAACAGCGTCGACTGGCTGTCGGTCAGGAACTCCTGAAGCCTGGTGATGTAACCCGGCATTTTCTGAATGAATTCGGCAGCCTGCGTGACGACCAGCGGAACGATGATCATCAGCGACAGCGCCAGCACGACGACGAAGGCGACCAGGATGGCGATCGTCGCCATCAGCCGGCTCAGACCGAGCCGCTCCAGGCGATCGGCTACAGGATCGAGAAAATAGGCGAGCGCCATGCCGGCGAGAAAGGGCAGAAGGATGGAGCTGAACACCAGCAGGAAGGCAATGAAGCCGACAAGCACCAGCAGCCAGAAAAAGATCTGGCGCTGAAGTCCCATACTGCTGACCCGATCGCCCATGACGGCCCCCGTTGCGCGCGGCACACCGCACCTTCCGCGTCGTTCGTTCGCACGAGATAGGGCTTGGGGCGCGCCAAGGTCAAGTCCGGCGGCGGTCACGGGACAAACGGCTTGTGACCGGCAGAAGGCGCTGACCACAGGCAGATTCACGAAAAAAGCAGGATCGGGCGCGCCTCCGCGCTTGCACTCCTCGCTTCTCCGTGCCAATCGCATCCGCAATCAGCGACGAGCCTTGGAGAGCGAGCATGAGCCAGTCGGGAAAGAACGGCCTCACCTACAGCGACGCAGGTGTCGATATCGATGCCGGCAACCTGCTGGTCGAGAAGATCAAGCCGCATGTCCGCTCGACCCGGCGCCCCGGCGCCGATGGCGAGATCGGCGGGTTCGGCGGCCTTTTCGACCTGAAGGCCGCCGGTTTCAGTGATCCCGTCCTCGTCGCCGCCAATGACGGCGTCGGCACGAAGCTCAAGATCGCGATCGACGCCGACAAGCACGACACGGTCGGCATCGACCTCGTCGCCATGTGCGTGAACGATCTCGTGGTGCAGGGCGCCGAACCGCTGTTCTTCCTCGACTACTTCGCGACCGGCAAGCTCCATCCCGACCAGGGCGCCGCGATTGTCGCGGGAATTGCCGCCGGCTGCCGCGAGGCCGGATGCGCGTTGATCGGCGGCGAGACGGCCGAGATGCCGGGCATGTATTCCGGCGGCGACTACGATCTTGCCGGCTTTGCCGTCGGCGCAGCCGAGCGCGGGCAGCTTTTGCCTGCCGGCGACATCGCCGAAGGCGACGTCATCCTCGGGCTTGCCTCGTCGGGCGTGCACTCGAACGGCTATTCGCTGGTGCGCAAGATCGTTTCGCTCTCGGGCCTTGCCTGGGATGCTCCGGCACCTTTCGGCGAAGGCACCCTCGCCGACCTCCTGATGACTCCGACGCGCATCTATGTGAAACCGCTCTTGAAGGCGATCCGCGGGACGGGTGCGATCAAGGCACTGGCCCACATCACCGGCGGCGGCTTCCCCGAGAATATTCCGCGGGTGCTGCCGAAGCATCTTGCCGCCGAGATCGACCTCGGCGCGATCAAGCCGCCGGCCGTCTTCTCGTGGCTCGCAAAGACCGGCGGCGTTGCCGCTAACGAGATGCTGCGCACCTTCAATTGCGGCGTCGGCATGATCGCCGTGGTTCCGGCGAGCGAAGCGGAAAAAGTTGCGGCCGTGCTTGCCGGCGAAGGCGAAACGGTCTTCACACTCGGCCGCATGGTCGCACGCGCCGAGGGCACACCCGGCACGATCTACAAGGGCAATCTCGCCATATGAGCTTGATGACCGGCAAGAAGAAGGTCGTCGTGTTCATTTCCGGCGGCGGCTCCAACATGATCGCGCTGGCGAAGGCTGCCGCCGCGCCGGATTTTCCGGCCGAGATCATTGCGGTGATCGCCGACAAGGCGGATGCAGGTGGCCTCGACAAGGCGGCCGGGCTCGGCATTCCGACCTTCGCCTTCGTTCGCAAGGATTTTGCCAGCAAGGAAGCGCACGAGGGAGCAATCCTGGCCGAGCTCGACCGCCTCCAGCCGGACGTGATCTGTCTCGCGGGCTATATGCGCCTTCTTTCTGCGGCCTTCATCCAGCGCTACGAGGGCCGGATCCTCAACATCCACCCGTCACTGCTTCCGCTCTTCCCAGGGCTCCACACGCACCGCAGGGCGATCGACGCCGGGATGAGGATCGCAGGTTGCACCGTGCACTTCGTGACGGAGGGTATGGACGACGGGCCGATCGTCGCCCAGGCGGCCGTACCGGTCGTTTCCGGCGACACGGCGGATACCCTCGCCGCCCGCGTTCTTACCGTCGAGCATAAGACCTATCCGATGGCGCTTCGGCTCGTGGCTGAAGGCAAGGTGCGGATGGAAGCCGGCCGGGTGGTCAGCCATGCCGTGGGCGAGGCAACCGGTACGCTCATTTCCCCCGTCATCTGACGTAAGCGGGTCATCTTCCCATCGCCAGCCGCCGGTCGAGCGCATCAAGGACGCGTCGTGTCAAAGCGGCATAATCGCCATCGAAATGATGGCCACCCTGGATGGGAACCACCTCGATACCGGAGGATTTCAGATCCGGGCAAGCGTCGTCCTCCTCGTCGGTGCCGTAGATGCACTGAACGAGTGGCGGCTCGATCGTCTTGATGTCGTCGACCGGGTCGCCGGCATTCCCCTCCCCATCGGCGCCGAGCCAGCCGAGGACGGAGATCTTGTAGTCGGCGCGATGCGACAGTGCCATGAGCGTGACCTGCCGTATGCGTGCGCGGGTCGCGGGCGCAAGCAGGTTGTATGTGCGCGGCAGGATGTCGGCGCCGAAGGAATAGCCGATCAGCACTACGTTGCGGACGTTCCACCGCTTGCCGTAATAGGTGATGACACGGGCGAGATCGTCCGCCGTCGCCTGCGGCTGGCGCTCCGACCAGAAATAGCGCAGCGAATCCACCCCGACGACGGGCACGCCCTGCTGCTGCAGGGCATTGCCGACCTCCTTGTCGATGTCGCGCCAGCCGCCGTCGCCGGAATAGATCACCGCCATGGTATCGCGCGTTGGCTTCGCATCGAGAACGGTCAGGGGGAGCCCGAACGGGTTGTTCCCGTCGTCCTCCTGCTGGATGTACCCGGCGAGCGTGCCGGAGAGTGCAGCATAAACGTCTTCGTCGCTCGCCTGGATTTCGACGTCCGGATGCTTGGCAGCGAGAGCGGCAACGTGCTCGCGCCCGGCGGGCGACGCAGACGGCGAAGAGATTACGGTTACCGGGTCGGGTAAGGCGCCATCGGTCAGGCCGTAGACCATGCGGTCGCCTTTTCGAGTTTTTTCGGCAGGAGTGCAGAGCTGCTTCGTCAGGGCGATACCCTCTTCGGGATCGACCGCCAGCGTCCGGCCGATGGTCGCTGCGGGCGACTGTGCGGCGATTGCCAGCGCCATGGCGCCGCCGGCGCCGACGCCAGCGACGATCGGCGGCCGATAGGCGCCGCTGTCGGCCGCGCGCTGTACCTGCTGACTCAAGGATTCGATGTCCGAAACCGTGTAGACGCAGTCCCCGTCATCCCTGGCAAGGGCTGCCAGATAGGCCTTGAGGTCGATGCCGATGACGAGCGCTTTCTCGCTCGAAAGCTTTCGGGCCACGGCATCCTCCCTCTCTGTCCAGCCGCCGGCGTCCGAAAGCAGCACCACGGCGCCGGAAGGCGCCTCTTTCGGGAACAGGATGTGCGGTGCGGGGATCATGCCGGTGTCGAACTTTGCCGAGTCTTCGGCAAAAGACGGAAGGGATGCAGTGCCGGCAATCAGGGCCGCCACGGCTGCACGCTTCAATATCCTCTTAATGGGGGTCATTTCCCGATCACTCCCTTCAGACCGCCGCCGATCAGGAATGTCGCATCCATCAGCGCCAGGATCGGGTTGAAGCCGCCGCTCGCCACCAGGTAGCGCGGTTGCCACTGCGGGTGAAACTTGGACTTGAAGGCACGCAATCCCTTGAAGTTGTAGAAGCGCTCGCCGTGCTCGTAAAATGCCCGGCCGGCGCGGTCCCATACGGGCGCCAGCCGCCGCTCCGACATTCCCGACAGCGGTGCCATTCCGAGATTGAAACGCCGATAGCCTTCGTTCTTCAGATATTCCATCAGTTGCGCGAACAGGAAATCCATCGCCCCTTTCGGCGCCTCGGGCGAGAAACGCATGAGGTCGACCGAGCCCTCCTCCTTCGTGCCGGTGATCAGAATATTGGAGAAGGCCACGATGCGACCCTGCCATTTGAGGATCGCAACAGGCTGCGCCGTCAGATATCGCGGATCGAAGGCGCCGAGGGAAAAGCCCTTTTCCCGCGCATTGTGGTGGGCGAGCCAGGCATCGGAAACCGCCTCGAGCTCCGGAAGGATCGCCGATACCTCCGCAGGCGCGACGACCGAGAACTCCAGCCCGTCGCGAAGGCCACGGCTCACCTGCTGACGCAGGTTTGCCCATTTGCCGCCCTTCATCTCGAAGCGCGTGAGATCGACCTCGGCAAGTTCGCCGAGGCGGAAGGCTCTCAAGCCCGCATCCGCGTAATAGGCAAGCCCGCGGGCCGAGACCTGGTAGAAGACGGCCCGGCAACCATTGGAGCGCGCCGCCTCGATGAACTGCCAGATCAGGTCCGGCCAGGCATCCACGGGCCCGACCGGATCGAACAACGCAATCCAGGAACGCGCCCAGCGGCCATACATGATGAAGGCCCGGCCGTCGGCGGAGAACATGATGCTCTTGTCGCCCATGCGCACGAGGTTGGCATCGGACATGTCCTGCGCGTCGACGATGGCGATCGCCCGTTCCATCTCCTGCCTGCAGGCGGGGGCAACCGCCGCAGCGGCCGGGCGCATCAGGCTCCAGGTCGCTACAGCACTTGCGCCGATCGTCACTCCCAGAAGGGCGCGGAGCCCGCGCGGCGCCTCGGCGGAGAATTCGAACTGCCACCAGAGCTCATGGCTATATGCGACGTCGCGATAGACGAAGAGCAGGACGACGAATGCGCCGAAACAGATCACGCCGAGCGCGGTAAGCCACGGCAGCGTCAGCGCCTGTCCGAAAAGCGAGGCGGGACGGTTGAAGAGCCGCCGACTCGCGAGCAGCCCGACAAGGAGGAAGGCGAGCATGCCGGCTTCCCCGAGCGCCACCGCCTTCACCAGGGAAAGCAGGATTGCGGCCAGCGCGATCGCGATCGATGCCCACCAGGCGCCGTCGAGACGCAGCGCCAGCCCCCGCGCGACGATGAACAGCGCCAGCCCCAACAGGCTCGCCAGGAAATGCGCCCCTTCAATGATCGGAAGGGGCACGTAATTCGCAAGAAAGTCCAAATTCTCGTCCGGCGTCGGCGTCACGCCCGAGAGCACCAGCATCAGGGCGAGGACGAGCGCCAGCGTGGCAAGCAGAAGCGGCGTCATCCGGCCGCCGGCGCGGCGAAGGCTGGAGGCCGCAGGATGGCCCGCCAACTGGCGGAGTTCGATGCCTATCATCACGACGATGGCGATGAGCAAGGGCAGCAGGTGGTAGATGACGCGGTAGAGGACGAGTGCACCGAGCACCGCGTCGACGCCGGCTGCGCGGCCCAGGCTCGCAACGATCACCGCTTCAAAAACACCGAGCCCCGCCGGCACGTGGCTGAGCACGCCGAGGCCGACCGCCACGGCGTAGATCGCCAGGAAGGCGGGCCAGCCCACCGTTCCGGCGGGCAAAAGGACATAGAGGACGCTCGCCGACGCAGCGAGATCGAGTGCCGTCACGAGGAACTGGCGCGAAGATGTCCGTGAGTCCGGCAGACGCAGGACGAGGCGGCCGATGCGGACCTCGCGACCGCTGCGGGCGGCGACCAGCACCGCCAGCAAGCCGGCAAGGACGAAGGCGGCGATTGCCCGCAGCCATGCCGCATCGATCCCGGTCAACGGCGCCACGTATTCGCCAACGGCAAGCAGGCTCAGGCATGTGACTGCCGCGAGCCCCAATCCGAAGGCGAGCGTGACGAAGGCGATGATACGGGCGATCTCCTCCGGTTCCAGTCCAAGGCGCGAATAGGACCGATAGCGGATTGCGCCGGCGCTCAGCGGACCGAAGCCCGCCGTGTTGCCGACCGCATAGGCGCAGGCGGCGGTGAGCGCGACGGCGGGATAAGGGAGCTTGCGTTCGATGTAGTCGAGCGCGCTGACGTCATAGAAGGTGAGTGCGAGGAAGCTCAGGCCCGTGAACAGGATCGCCGTTGCCACCGATCGCCGGCTCGTATCCGACAGCGCCGACACGACATCGTCATATTGCACCTCGGCCGTCAGGTGAAAGATCGCCGCCCCGAAGAACGCGATCACGAGGAGTGTGCCTAGCGCGGAGAGATAGCGCTGGTTGCGCTTCAGAAAGAGCATCCATGCGCCCCGCGGCCGCTGGTCTTTCTCTTCAAACTCTTCAGAGGAGGACGCCATTGGATCGCCCGTGTCGTTGAAGGAGACGACAAGGACTTACCGCAGCGCAGCGCGATCAAACAGTGAAATATCGGTAATGTAGAATATTGCAGAGTATCAGGCGATTACTTGGCCAGAGAGGCACGGTTGAGCATAGCCCACTGCAGAAGCATGATGGTTTTCGCGTCGCAGATCTCGCCGGTGCCAATCCCCGCGACGGCTTCGTCGAAGGAAATTTCCAACACCTCGATGTCCTCGCCTTCATGCGCAAGCCCGCCGCCCGCCGCGACCTTCTTCGATATATCGATGAGACCGAGGAAGAAGCTCGTGCGCTCCGTAATGGAGCCGGGGCTCATATAGGCATCGAAGAGATGCATAGCCGTCTCGATGCGGTAGCCGGTTTCCTCCATCGCCTCGCGGCAAATGGCGACTTCCGGCGCTTCGCCGTCGAGGAGGCCCGCCGGCGCTTCGAGGAGATATCCCTTTTCCCCCTGCAGGAAAACCGGCAGGCGCAGCTGGCGGACGAGAACCACCACCTGCCGCTCCGGATCGAAGAGGAGGATCGTTGCGGCGCGACCGTGGTCGTGGACTTCACGCACGAGGCGCGCGGTGCTGCCGTCGGACATTTCCTGCTCGATCGTGATCTGCTCGAGATTGATGAAACCATCCCAGACCGTCTTGCGATCGATGATCCGGAAGCGCGGGTCTGCGTTTTTGATCATAAGAAATCCTTCGAGGCCTGTTGAGATTCGGGCTACCCGCCGCCGCTTGTTCGATCGCCTGTGCTCGTCACAAGGATCCAGCCGGACCAAGTCCTTGGGCTGAAAGAACTCTTCCCGCCCCGCAGATGAGGGGGTACATAAAATCATCGTGATCTGGAGAGCGGCGGTCAGGTCCGACGCATCCAGACCCGATTGTCGTGGAATGCAGCGCCGCCATAGGGCGCCACGGCATCGGCACCGGTCAAGACGTTGATCCCCTCCCCGTCCAAGTGGGCGCCATTGGGCCAAAGCCCTTCGGCGATGACGACGCCGCGGCGGGCACCCCCTCCGATCTTCGCGTGCAGGCGAATTTCACCACGCCCGTTGCCAAGCCTGACGACGTCGCCCTCGGCGATACCGAGTTCGGCCGCATCCTCCGCATGGATCATGACTTCCGGCCGGCCTTCCTTCTGGATCGAGGACGGGGTTTCGGCAAAGGTGGAATTGAGGAAGGACCGCGCCGGCGACGTCGCCAGCCGGAACGGATGCCGCTCGTCGGCCACCTCGATGAGGTCGACATGATCTGGGAACTCGGGGAGTTCACCGTGCGGCCCCTGAGCCCCCATCGCCTCCGGTGGCCGGTTCGGCGCCGGCGTACCGGTCCAATCCGCCTTGAAGCGGAACCTGCCGTCCGGATGCGCGAAACCGTTGAGGAAATGCGCCTCCTCGAAAGCCGGCTGGCAATCGAGCCATTTCCGTTCCTTCATCTCGTCGTAGCCGATGCCGTAATTGGCGAGCAATCGATCGATATGCTGACGTTCCGTCATCCCGAAGCCGGGACAGTCTGCGACGCCGAGACGCTTTGCCAGCTCTTCGATGACGAAAAGATTGGTTCGCACGGTCGGCGGCGGCTCGACGACTTTCGGCCCGAGCAGAACATGCTGGTGGCCGCCACCGCGATAAAGGTCGTCGTGCTCGAGGAACATGGTGGCCGGCAGGACGATATCCGCGAGTTGCGCGGTGTCCGTCATGAATTGCTCGTGCACCGCGACGAAGACGTCGTCCCGCAGAAAGCCGCGCTTCACCAGCCGCTGCTCCGGCGCGACATTGACCGGATTGGTGTTCTGGATGAGCAATGCCGTCACGGGACCGCGATGGCGAAGCGCCTCGGCGTCTCCGGTCAGCACGCGGCCGATCTGCGACTGGTCGAGCATGCGCATATCCGGATCGTGAAGGGCGCTGCCGACGAGCTCGCGCTTGTCCAGCCGGAAAATGTCGTTGTTCGAATGGAAGGCACCGCCGCCCTCGTGCTTCCAGGAGCCGAGCACCGTGGCAACGGAGGCTGCGGCATGGATCGCGACGGAACCGTTGCGCTGGCGGGTGAAGCCGTAGCCGAGACGGAAATAGGTCCGCGGCGTCGTCCCGACGAGTCTCGCGAAAGCTTCGATCTCCTCCACCGAAAGCCCGGTGATCGCGGAAGCCCATTCCGGTCCGCGCGTCTTCAGATGCGCTTCGAGCCCCGCGGGATCGTCGGCGAATTCAGCCATATAGGCGCGGTCCGCATGACCGTCGCGGAAGGCGACGTGCATGACGGCGCAGGCGAGCGCCGCGTCGGTGCCCGGCTTCAGGACCAGCCCCATATCGGCCTGCTTGATCGTCGGATTGTCGTAGACGTCGATGACGACGATCTTGGCGCCGCGCTCCTTTCGCGCCTTGACCGCGTGGGTCATCACGTTGACCTGCGTCGCAACCGCATTGGTGCCCCAGATCACGACGCAATCGGACTTGGCCATCTCTCTTGGGTCCGGCCCGCGCAGGGTACCGGTCGCCATGGTGTAGCCGGTCCAGGCCATGTTGGTGCAGATGGACCCGAAGAAGCCGGAATAGCGCTTGGCGTGGCGCAGCCGCTCGATGGAGTCGCGTTGCACCTGCCCCATCGTGCCGGCATAGAAATAGGGCCAAACCGCCTCCGAGCCGTGTCTCTGCTCGGCTTTGACGAACTGGTTGGCAATCTCGTCCAGGGCCGTCTCCCAGGAAATCTCCTGCCAACGCCCCTCGCCCTTCGCACCGAGCCGGCGTTGCGGCACCATCAGCCGGCCAGGATGATAGATGCGCTCTGCATAGCGGGCGACCTTGGCGCAGATCACCCCCGCCGTATAGGTGTTTTCCGCCGCGCCGCGTACGCGGCCGATCCGGCCCTCGGCGGTGAGGTCGACCTCCAGAGCGCAAGCCGAGGGACAGTCGTGCGGACAGACCGAATGGCCGATGGTTTTTTCTTGTCTGATAGGGGTCGCAACGTTCATGGCTTTTCTATATGGCATGGCCAGGGACGCTCAAAGCCCCATTCGCCATTCATCGAAACAATTGATCGCGGCCATCGGCAACGCTTATGAACTACCGGCACATCTACCACGCGGGCAACTTCGCCGATGTCCTGAAGCACGCGGTGCTGGCACGGCTCGTCACCTATCTGAAGCAGAAGGACAAGGCCTTCCGCGTGCTGGACACCCATGCGGGGATCGGCGTTTACGACCTTTCGAGCGAGGAAGCGCAGAAGACCGGCGAATGGCGCGAGGGCATCGGAAGGCTGATAGAGGCCGAGCTTCCCGCCCCGGTCGCCGCCATTCTCGAACCGTATCTTTCCGCCGTTCGCGACCTCAATCCTGAGGACGGCCTCATGCATTATCCGGGGTCGCCGAAGCTCGCTCGCATGTTGTTTCGCTCGCAGGACCGGCTGTCGGCCATGGAACTTCATCCGGAGGATCACGAGGCGCTGCACCGGCTCTTCGAAGGTGATTTCCAGAGCCGCATCACCCGGCTCGACGGCTGGCTGGCGCTGGGCGCACATCTGCCGCCGAAGGAAAAGCGCGGGCTCGTTCTCGTCGATCCTCCCTTCGAAGCCGAAGGCGAGTATGAGCGGCTGGTGGACGGGTTGGCCAAGGCGTACCGCCGCTTCAGCGGCGGCATCTACTGTCTCTGGTATCCGCTGAAGAAGGGCGCGCCGATCAGGGATTTTCACGAGTCGCTCAAGGCTTTGGAAATCCCGAAAATGCTTTGCGCCGAACTGTCGGTGCGCAGCGATCGCGTTACCACGGGACTCGCGGGATCCGGCCTCGTCATCGTCAACCCGCCCTTCACGTTGAAAGGCGAACTCGACATTCTCCTACCCTATCTGAAGACACAACTCGCCCAGGATCGTTTCGCTTCGGGGCGTTGCTTCTGGCTGCGCGGCGAGGCGCCGCTCGATCGAGGGCCTTGACGGATAAGGTTCTGTGGCTTCAATCTCTTACGACGACTCAGGGAGGTAGCCATGACTTGCAAGCTTGCCGCAATGCTTCTCACCTCGCTTTCCCTCGTTGCCGGCGTGGCCAGCAGCGCGGTCGCCGCAGACTTTGCGGAAGTTCCCGTCGCCCGGCACACCTACGACGTCGGCGTTTGCGGCAACCCCTCCGTCCTGGGCTTCATCACCCGGCGCTTCGACTACAAGGCGGCGAACTATCTGCGCGCCAACATCGCCATCGCCGAGATCCGCGAAATGGGTCAGAGCCGCTTCGAACCGCGCGATTACACCCATCTGGTGGAACGCGAATATTGCTACGCGACCGCGGTGACGACGGACGGCGTTCGGCGCCCGATGTGGTATCTGATCGAACGGCCATGGGGCTTTGCCGGCGTCGGGTCCAATATCGAGTTCTGCGTCGGGGGTCTCGACCCATGGTATGTCTACGGCGCCAACTGCGCTTCGCTTCGGTGATCGCAGCACCTAACGCATGTCGCCCAAAAGTGCGCAGCGGTTTTGGGACAACGACATGCATCGGTACGAAAAGCTGAAGCGCATCTCACGAACTCGATCGAGTGCGACGCGTTTCAGCCTGCTGCCGGCAATCGTCGTCCTTGGCACGCTTCTCGGCTGTAGCGGTGAAGAAGGCAGCCAGACTGCCCCGAACGCCTCGAATGATTTGGCGAAACGTGCGTCAATGGCGCCTGTGCCCGTCGGCACGGGTTTCGACTTCTATGTGCTTTCCCTCTCCTGGTCGCCGACCTGGTGCGACGCCAACGACCCGAAAGGCAAGTCCGACCAGTGCGAAACCGGCCGCGGGCATGGCCTGATCGTACACGGGCTCTGGCCGCAGAACGAAGGCAGCTATCCGGAATATTGCCGGACGCGGCACTCGGATCGCGTGCCCGAATCACTCGGACGGCAATATTTCGATCTCATCCCCTCGATGGGCCTTATCGGCCACCAGTGGCGCAAGCACGGCACCTGTTCCGGCCTCAGCCAGAGGGATTATTTCGCGGTCACGCGGGCCGCGCATGAGAGGCTCGCCATTCCTTCGGAATTGACGGCTGCGGACGGCGCGGAGAACCTCTCCGTCCAGGCGATCGAAGCGGCCTTCGAGAAGAAAAATTCCGGGATGACGAGCGAGTCGATCGCTGTTACCTGCGAAGGAAGGTTACTCGAAGAAATCAGGATCTGCTTCGACAAGGAACTGAAATTCATGGCTTGCCCTCAAGTCGACCGACAGGCCTGCAGACGAGACACCGTCTCGTTGCCTCCAGCACCATGATGGAAAGACATCGCATGAAGATACTCTACTCGCCCGCCTCCCCCTATTCGAACAAGGTCCGCATGGCGGCTCATCATGCCGGAATCGCGGCGGAAAGCGTTCTCACGGAAACCAATGCCAATCCGCCGCAGCTGATCGACAACAATCCGCTCGGAAAGATTCCGACGCTGATCACTGACGACGGCCTGGCAATCTACGACAGCCGCGCGATCATGCATTTCATCGATCGCGAAACCGGGGGCAAGCTCTATCCGAAGAATCACGAGAAGCGTACCCGGATCGAGATCTTCGAGGCACTTTGCGACGGCCTTTGCGACAGCCTGCTCGCGATCGTCTACGAGAAACGCTTCCATCCGCCTGAAAAGGTGCACCAGCCCTGGATCGACCGGCAATGGGAAAAGGTGGAACGGGGCCTCGACTACCTCGAAGCAAACCTGCCCAAGACCGGAGGGAAGCTCAATGCCGGTCATTTCGCACTCGCCGCCACGCTGCGCTACATCGAACTGCGCTTCGCCGGCGAATGGCAGAAGGGCCGGCCCAAACTCAAGAACTGGCCTGCCAAATTCGAGAAGCACTTCCCGGATTATTCGAAGTTCAAGGCTTGAGCATCGCGAAGCTTGCTCTTGCTTGCATCGCCCCTCATCCGGCCTGCCGGCCACCTACTCCCCGCAAGCGGGGTGAAGGAGACTCGTGGCGCGCGCCGCAGGATGCGGCTCAAAACAAAAAAGGCCGGGGTTAGCCCGGCCTTTTTTCGATCGCGTTGGACGGATCAGAACTTGACGCCCATACCGAGTTTGACGCTGTGCTCGTCGTAGCCGGACGAGATCGTCGAACCGCCGGCGCGGAAGTCCTTGGAGCCGTAATCCGTGTAGCGGTATTCGGCACGCGCGGTGATGTTGTCGGTGACGAAGGTTTCGGCGCCGACACCTGCGGTCCAGCCGACAAGAGTCTTGTCGTCGGAGCCTGCCGGAGTCGAAAGCTTGGCATTGCCGAGTGCGACACCGGCCGTGCCGTATACGAGAACCGGGTTCAGGTCGACACCGACGCGACCGCGGACCGAGCCGTTGACACCCTGCTTGACGCGGCGGCCGCTGGAGCGGGCATCGTTGCCGGTGTAGTTTACGTCGGCCTCACCGCCATAAACCATCTGGCCGTCCTGAACGTTGTAGCCGCCATAGAGACCGCCACCGAAACCAACCGACTTATTGTTGCCGGTCGCATCGGCCTCGCCATGGTGCCAGTCGATGGTGCCGCCGACATAGGCGCCGGACCAGTTGCGCACCGCCGGTTCGGTATATTCGGCAGCCGGAGCAGCCGGAACTTCGTCGACCACGTCAGCGGCGTGGGCGGCCTGGAAAGCAACGAGGGCCATGGCCGAGGCCATGAGGGTGGTGGTGAGCGTACGCATACTATTCTCCTTTCGAACCGGCGTTCCGTTTTAGGTGTTTCCCGGCGGAACACCGGACATCTGTAATTAACCCGCCCGGTTGACCCGAAATTGATCAGGAAATGAGGAATCTCAAGAGCCAAAATGTGAAATTTTAGTGGCGGCAACGCGACTGAAAAGCGATGTTGCAGCGCAGACACAGGAGTTTTATTAACCATGATGCAAGATTAACGAAAGATATACTATAGCAATACAAACTATTGCAAATTACGGCTTCCGCGTTAATTTTTCAGAAATGAATCCTCCGGCGAGAGTTTCGGCGAGCGTTTCCAGTCTATATCTTCTGCCACTCGGCATCAGGATTCGAAGAACGGGACGAAACGTTGAAAAGGACACTCAAGGCGGCGCTCGTTACCGGCGGCGCCCGACGCATCGGCAGGGCAATAGTCGAGGATCTGGCGGCGCACGGTTTCGCGCTCGCTATTCACGCGAACGGATCGTTCGCAGAAGCGGAGGCGCTCGCCGAGAAGCTGGGAAAGACCGGCGCGAGGGCGGTCGCACTCAGAGCCGATCTTACCGAAGTCGGCGCTGCCTCCGGGCTCATCGCGGAGGCAACGGCCCTGCTCGGTCCGGTGGATCTCCTCGTCAACAATGCCTCGGTGTTCAACAAGGACAGCCTCGCCGAGTTCGACGAAGCGGTATGGGAGCGGCACTTCGCGCTGCATGTCAAAGCCCCCTCCCTGCTCGCCCGCGATTTTGCCCTGCAGCGGCCGGCCGACGTCTCCGGTCTCATCGTCAATGTGATCGATCAGCGCGTCTGGTCTCCAAATCCGCGCTTTTATTCCTATATGTTGTCGAAGTCGGCGCTGTGGACGGCAACTCAGACGATGGCCCAGGCGCTCGCCCCCGACATTCGCGTCAACGGCATCGGACCCGGGCCGACGCTGCCGAACGAGCGACAGGATCCGCGTGATTTCGAGGCCCAGGTCGAGGCGCTGATCCTCAGGCGCGGTCCGGCGCTCGATGAATTCGGACGTGCGATCCGCTTCCTTTTCGACACGCCGTCGGTTACCGGACAGATGATTGCACTCGACGGCGGCCAGCACCTTGCCTGGGAGACGCCGGATATTCGGGAGATAGTGGAATGAACGGGCAGACGCCCACCGATGGCGGCATCCTTTACGACGCCACGGAGACGGACGACGAAGACGATCTGGTCGAAGTGACCGAGCCCGAACGGCCGGCGCCGGCAATAGGATGGGCGGAGAGCCTGCCGGAAGCGGCGGGCCTCAAGGGAGCCGAACTCATCCAGGCCTTCGTCAAGCGCCTGCCGAACGGGCCCGGCGTCTACCGGATGCTCAACGAGGCCGGCGACGTGCTCTATGTCGGCAAGGCCCGCAGCCTGAAGAAGCGGGTGAGCAACTATGCGCAGGGGCGCGGCCACTCGAACCGCATCGCGCGCATGGTTCGCGAGACCGCACATATGGAATTCGTGACGACGCGGACGGAGATCGAGGCGCTGCTGCTCGAAGCGAACCTCATCAAGCGCCTGCGCCCCCGCTTCAACGTGCTTCTGCGCGACGACAAGTCCTTCCCCTATATCGTCGTCACCGGCGATACGCGTGCGCCGGCGCTCTACAAGCATCGCGGCGCGCGCAGCCGCAAAGGCGACTATTTCGGCCCCTTCGCCTCGGCCGGAGCAGTCGGACGCACGATCAATTCGCTGCAACGCGCCTTTCTTCTCAGAACCTGCACGGACAGTGTCTTCGAAACACGCACGCGCCCCTGTCTGCTCTACCAGATCAAGCGTTGTTCCGCGCCGTGCACGAACGAGATCAGCGATGCGGACTACGCGGAACTGGTCAGCGAAGCCAAGGACTTTCTCTCCGGCAAGAGCCAGGCGGTGAAGGCGACCATTGCCTCCGCCATGGCCGAGGCTTCGGAAAACCTCGATTTCGAGCGTGCCGCGCTTTACCGCGACCGGCTGGCCGCGCTGAGCCACGTCCAGAGCCACCAGGGCATCAATCCGGCCGGCGTCGAGGAAGCGGACGTCTTCGCCATTCATCACGAAGGCGGCATCTCCTGCATCCAGGTGTTCTTCTTCCGGACGGGGCAGAACTGGGGCAATCGCGCCTATTTTCCGAAAGCCGACCCTTCGATCCCGCCGGCCGAGGTGCTCAGCGCGTTTCTTGCACAGTTCTATGACGACAAGCCCTGTCCGCGGCAGGTCCTGCTCTGCGCCCCCGTGGAGGAACAGGAACTGCTTGCACAGGCGCTCAGCGAGAAATCCGGCTACAAGGTCTCGATCCTCGTGCCGCAGCGCGGAGAGAAGAAGGATCTCGTCGAGCATGCGCTCGCAAACGCCCGCGAGGCGCATGGCCGCAAGCTCGCGGAAACCGCTTCGCAGGGGCGCCTGCTCGAAGGCTTTGCCGCAACCTTCCAACTCCCTTACGTGCCGCGCCGCATCGAGATCTACGACAACTCGCACATCATGGGCACCAATGCGGTGGGCGGCATGGTGGTCGCCGGCCCGGAGGGCTTCGTCAAAGGCCAGTACCGAAAGTTCAACATCAAATCGACCGACATCACGCCGGGCGACGATTTCGGCATGATGCGCGAGGTCATGACGCGGCGCTTCTCCCGCCTCCTGAAAGAGGAGGGCAAGCCGGATCGGTCCGCAGAGCCGGGTGAGGATGCCGGTTTCCCCGCGTGGCCCGACGTCATCCTGATCGATGGCGGCCAAGGGCAGATGACGGCGGTTCGTGCGATTCTCAAGGAACTCGGCATAGAGGATAGCGTGACGGCGATCGGCGTCGCCAAGGGCGTCGACCGCGACGCCGGCCGCGAGCGTTTCTTCGCCGAAGGCCGGGAAAGCTTTACGCTGCCGCCGCGCGACCCGGTCCTCTATTTCATCCAGCGCCTGCGCGACGAAGCGCACCGCTTCGCGATCGGCTCGCATCGGGCTCGCCGGAAAAAGGAAATGGTCAAGAATCCGCTCGACGAGATCGCCGGAATCGGCCCGACACGCAAACGCGCGCTCCTCACCCATTTCGGCACCGCCAAGGCAGTCTCCCGCGCCGGCATTAACGACCTGATGTCGGTAAACGGCATTTCCGAAACGGTCGCCCGTATCGTCTACGAGCATTTCCACGAAGACGCCGCCAAATGACGGCGCGGCGCGGTTCAGCCTGCATTCAGGCGAAATCCGCCAATTATGACAGGCGTCACGCAATGATCTGTTGACCTTATGGTCGCAAAGTCATTCTGTACAGCTGAACCCGGAGGGGATGAGGAAAGGCATTCGGCGTTTCCGCCCGCATCCCGCTTCGACCACTAGAATCGATCGCGCCGAGACCCCAGATGGCGGGAAATGAGGACTGTCGTGTCCAGAGAAACCGAATCCATGCCAACGCCCATAGCCTATAGCATCCCGAATCTGCTGACCTATTTCCGCATCCTGATCGTGCCGCTGATCGTCTTCTGCTTCTTCATCGAGGGCCGGCTTCACAGCTCGGACTTCGCGCGCTGGACCGCGCTTATTCTCTTTGTCGCGGCTTCGATCACCGACTTTTTCGACGGCTATCTCGCCCGCATATGGAAGCAGACCTCCAATATCGGCCGCATGCTCGACCCGATCGCGGACAAGCTGCTGGTCGCCTCGATCCTCCTGCTCGTGGCCGCCGACGGGACGATCGCCGGCTGGTCGATCTGGGCTGCCATCATCATCCTCTGCCGCGAGATACTGGTTTCCGGTCTGCGCGAATATCTTGCAGCTCTCAAGGTCAGCGTTCCGGTGACGCGGGTTGCCAAATGGAAGACGACGATCCAGATGGTGGCGATCGCGTTCCTGCTCGCCGGTCCGGCCGGCGACAAGATCGTGCCCTATGTGACGGAAGCCGGTATCCTGCTTCTGTGGATCGCCGCGGCCATCACACTCTATACCGGCTACGACTATTTCCGCGCCGGCCTGAAACATGTGGTCAACGAATGAGCACGGTAAACCTCGTCTATTTCTCCTGGGTTCGCGAACGCATCGGCAGGCCGGAAGAAACACTGGACCTGCCGGAGGATGTCGTCACGATCGCCGATCTGCTTGGCCATCTGAAGACCCGTGGCGAGGAGTATGCCGCGGTGTTCGAGCACGCGAACGTCATCCGCGCGGCGATCAACCAGGAACATGTGGAGCACGGCGAGCCGATCGCCGGCGCCCGCGAGATCGCCCTCTTCCCGCCGATGACGGGCGGCTGAGATCATGGCTGCCCCGGTCACCGTGCGCGTCCAGCGCGACGATTTCGACATCGCCGCCGAAGTCTCGGCGCTTTGCCGTGGGCGGACTGACATCGGTGCGGTGGTCACGTTTTCGGGGCTGTGCCGGGACGAGGCCGGAGCCCTCGGCGCCCTCGAGCTCGAGCACTATCCCGGCATGGCGGAGGCGGAGATCGAACGGATATGCGAGGAAGCGGTCGAGCGCTTCGGCCTGCAGGCCGCAACCGCCATCCATCGCTTCGGCCGCATGGAGCCGGGAGCGAACATCGTCCTGGTGGTAACCGCCTCGCCGCACCGGCAGGCGGCATTCGATGGCGCGAATTTCATCATGGATTTCCTGAAGACCTCGGCCCCCTTCTGGAAGAAGGAACATCGCACCGACGGCAGCGCAGGCGATTGGGTCAGCGCGAAGGATGCGGACGACGCGGCGCGCGATCGCTGGACGCGTCGCTGATCTCACATCGCCTAGCGGTTCATGGAATGATTTTTTCCCGGCGCGTGATCGCGAGCACGATCACCAGAAAGCCGAATATGGCGAAGTCCCGCCAGAGGATGGGTCCATAGGCGCTCCACAAGGTCTCCATGAGGCCGATGCCGGCTGCGCCCAGTGCCGCGAATAGCGGCGAAGCCTGCCCGCCGATGGCCGCGATGAACAGGACCTTGACCCCGAAGGTCAGGCCGGTGCCGAAATCCATGTTGCCGTAATAGGAAGCAGCGAGAATCCCGCAGAACGCAGCGATCAGCGACGCCACGCCGTAGGCGGCGACATAGACCACGCCGGGATCGATACCGCAAAGCGCGGCGGCCTTGCGATCCTCGGAGACGGCGCGCCAGTAGCGGCCGGCATAGGAACGGGTCAACAGCCATTGGCCGCCGGCGACAAGGGCCACCATGAGCGCGGTGTTGACGAGTTGTACGACCGTCAGCGCGACCGGAAAGGCAGGATTGGGCCAGAACACCACCACGTCGTTCAGGAAGGGCGGCAGCCAGAGGCTTCTGGTGTCGGAGGCGAGCCGGGCTGTTTCCATCAACACCAGCAGGCTTCCGAGCGAGGCGACGACCACCGCGTTGGCGGAAGAAAAAGCCAGGGGCCGCATGACGTAGCGGCCGGCAACAAGGCCGGCACCGAGCCCGAATGCGAGCGCCGCTGCCGCCCCCAGCGCGAGCGCCGCCGGCAGCACCAGCCACAGCCGGCTCCAGCCGACATCGGCGAAGAGCACGAAGATTTGCCCTGCAAAGGCGAAGAGTGCGCCATAGGTCAGATCCGCCCGGCGTGTGACGGCAAAGGCGATGGCGTATCCGAAGGCGAGCGCCGCATAAAGCGCGGCCACGGGCACGGCGTTGGCGATCTGCTGCAGGAAATAGGCCATGGCACATCCGCGTGATGACAAGCGTACTATAACTGGTAAAATAGCTTTTACCAGTTAGGATTTTTCGCATGAGCTTCACCTGGACCGCACATCGATTCTCCGGCGGCGCGCTCGCACTGGACGTCGCCAATTCCGTGGTCCTGCGGTTCGACGCGGAGCGCCGGATCGATCGCTTCGACGATCCGGCGGCGATCGACAGCTTCGCCGAGGCCGCAAATCTCTACGGCGCCGAACGGAGCCGTTTCGGCACGCTCGTCCCGGCAAAATCAGAGCGCCGAAATGCGTTCATCGGATTGCGCGAGGCGACGGATCGCCATTTCCGCGCGCTGGTGCGGACTGAGGATCGGCCCGACCTCCTGGCCGATCTGCTCGAGGCGATCGCCACCGTCCTGCGTCAACCCGCGGACACGGGCAAAGGCACGCCGCTCGATGTGGCCACGGCGCATTCGGCACTTGGTCTCATTGCCGGACCGGAGAGGGAACGCCTCAAAATCTGCCCCAACTGCGCGTGGCTGTTTCTCGACCGCAGCCGCAACCGAAGCAGGACGTGGTGCGACATGGCGGTTTGTGGCAACCGCACGAAGGCCAGGCGTCATTATCGCCGCAGCAGGGAGGAACCGAAGCCATGAAGAGAGCCATGATATCCGCTCTGCTCGCCGCAGCGGTCGCTGCCGGCTGTCAACGCGAAAGCGGCAGGGATCCGCTCGAACTGACCGGCAAGATGTTCGTGTTCAACTATCGGCTGGCCTATGCGACCTATATGGTCACCCTCAACAAGACGGAGCCGGTTCCGGATGGGAGCACTGTCGTCGCAACCTTCGAAAACCCTGCCGGCGGCAATCCGCTGACCCTTGAACGGCGGCTTTTCCCGAAGCTGAACAAGGTGGTGCTGGAAAGTCCGGACATCGCCTGCGTGAAGAAGCAGAGACCCTATGCCGTGACCATCGAGGTCAAAGGGCCGGACGGGACATCGCTTCAGAGATTGGAGACCACTGTCATTTCGGACATCGATCAGGACGTGATGCCGGCGAAGCCCCTTGTCGAAGGTCCGGCCTACGACAAGAACCCGGAGGTCTTCAAGGACGGCAAGGCGCCGGCGCGCTTCGAGACCGCCACTTGCCCGACGTAAAAAGCCGGAGCGTCGCCGCCCCGGCTCGAAAATTACGTCCCTGCTTTAAAGATCAGCCGACGATCTCGGTGCCGGAGAACCAGTAGGCGATTTCCTCGGCAGCCGTTTCCGGGGCATCGGAACCGTGAACCGAATTTTCGCCGATCGAAAGAGCGTGGACCTTGCGGATCGTGCCCTCGGCGGCGTTAGCCGGGTTGGTAGCGCCCATGACTTCACGGTTCTTGGCAATGGCGTTTTCGCCTTCGAGAACCTGAACCACGGTCGGGCCGGAGGACATGAATTCGACGAGTTCGCCGAAGAACGGGCGCTCCTTGTGGACGGCATAGAAGCCTTCGGCTTCGCGACGGCTCATCCAGACGCGCTTCGAAGCGACGACGCGAAGGCCGGCATCCTCCAGCATCTTGGTGATGGCGCCGGTCAGGTTGCGCTTCGTCGCATCCGGCTTGATCATCGAAAAGGTACGTTCAATCGCCATTGGCTCAATTTCCCTTGCTCTTGAGAAGTGGCGGTTCATTAGCCGCCAATTCCGCGCAAAACAAGGGGGCGCGGCGATGATTCGCCCCCTCGCGCTGCAGTTTCACGCCGCTGTCACGCTGCGGCCCAAGCCGTCGTGAAGGTCGAGGCAGCGCTCGAACCAGTCGGTGACGACGTCGCCTGCGGCAAGCAGGCGGCGTGGCGAAGCGATACGCGCCCATTGCAGCGCGCCGAAGACGATATAATCGGCAAAGAGCGGCCCGTCGCCGCCGAGGAACGGCTGAAACTTCAGCATGTGGCGGAGCGGTTCGAGCTTCGCCGAGAAGGTTTCGAGGTCTCCGCGCCCGGCCTCGGCAACCGCCTCCAGCGGCCTTCCGAAGCGCTCCTCGCGGCTCGCCCGGAAATATGCCCGGTCGATCGGGTCGAGGCTGTCATGGATGTCCATGATCGCGATACGTCCGATCGCCGGATGCAAAACCGTTTGCGACCAGCCCTCGACAAAGCGAGCCATGGCCTTTCCGCCTTCGCCGGAAAACAGCGGGGGACGATCGGGATAGGCCTCTTCGAGATAGAGAGCGATATCGAAGCTGTCGCTGACGAGTTTCTCCCCGTCGCGCAGCAGGGGAACGATCTTCGTCGCCCCCTGCTCCAGCCTCGGAATCTCGGTGAAGCCGACGGGCGCGATGTCGAAGGCTAGGCCCTTGTGCGCGAGCGATAGCTTCGTCTTCCACACATGCGGCGAAAAGGGGCGGCTCCTGTCGGTTCCGGAGAGTGCATAGAGTTTGCGTGTCATTCAGGCTCCTGTATTTCGCTACCGAGGCACATAAGGGGAGCACCGCTTGCGGATCAAATCACTTAATTTCATCAGTAGCATTCGACACCCTGATACGGATTCGCGATAGGTTGCCGACCACACGAGGAGCCGACCACACGAGGAGATTGCCGATGCTCGACCATTACCGGATGTTTGCCGACTACAATCGCTGGGCGAACCGGCGTGTCTACGCTGCCGTCTCGGAACTACCGGATTCGGAATACCGCGAGGACAAGGGAGCCTTCTTCGGCTCGCTGCACGGGACGCTGAACCATATCCTCGCGGCGGACCGGATCTGGATGAAGCGGTTTACGAAAGAGGGCGAGGCGCCGTCGCGGCTTGACGCCATTCTGCACGAAGATTTCACCGGACTGACGGCGGCGCGGGCGGCCGAGGACGACCGCATCATTGCCTGGGTCGACAGCCTCGACGAGGCGCGCCTTGCAGGGCACTTCACCTACTCTCCGCTCACCAATCCGGTCGAGGTCACGGAACGGCTCGCACGGACGCTCGCTCACTTCTTCAACCATCAGACCCATCATCGCGGCCAGGCGCATGCGATCTTGACCGCGCTTAGGCAGCCCTCACTGACGCTGGACCTGGTTTTCTTCCTGCGGACCGAGGGCAAGAAGTGGGCCGAGTGACGCGAGGCCGGAGCCGCCCTCCGCGGCAAGCGAGATGCGCCTGTCTCGGGCACCGGCGAGCCACGCGATAAGTCGCCCCTGCCCCAGCCAGGCGGCAATGCCGAGCGCGATGCCCCCCAGGACAGAGCAGAAGGCAAACGCCAACGGCGAGAGCAAAGGCCGGATCGGCAGCAACAGCAACTCCGGCACGAAACGGTGCAGGATGTAGATATGAAAGCCCGCTGCGGAAAGCGGCAGGACCAGCCGCGTACCCCATTGCGGCATGCGAATGCGCGGCAGGAAGAGCAGCGCCGCCAGGACGGCGATCTGCAGCAGATATTTGACCTTCGTCCCGATCCAGACGCCCTCGTAGAGCCCGAGGAACAGGAAAACGCCTGTTCCTGCCAGCATTACCATCGAGCGTTCTTTCCACGTTTCGGCCATTGCCGCACACCAGCCGAGCACAGCCATGTAGAAGATCCATGGAAGGGTGAATATCTGGCGGTTGCCGATATCGACGAGAAGCGGAAACGCCATCCGCGCAGCGAAACCCGCGGCGAACAGCGCCATGCCCACGGCAAGAGGTCTCCTGGCCGCGGCGTGCCGGACGACCGGAACGGCAAACAGAGCGCCAAACACCAGCAGCATCTGACAATAGGCTTCGATGAACCAGTAAAGATAGGGCACCATGCCGTGGCGCCCGGGGTCGGCAAAGCCGAAATTCCCGACGAGAAAGACCGACGCCCAGGGTACCTGGCCCCAGGCGAGCGTGTAGCCCGCCACGATCAGATAATAAGGGACGAGAATCTGGACGAGCGGCCGCAGCAGCTTGTCTATCGCGCCGGAGAGCAGTGCGCCGCTCTGGAAGCGCGCTAGACCGAAGCCGGCGAGAATGACCATGGCAGCCGATCCTCCCGGAATCGGCCAAAGCGTCTCGTGGTGGACCACGACCAGCAGGATCGCCAGCGCCCGGATCAGCAGATCCGCGCCGATTCGGCGGCTCCTTCGATCGCGGCTGCCGAGGGCGGCGAGTTCGCCGATCGAGAGCTTTTCCCAGGCCTCCGGCAGTTCTCCGAGCCTCCTCTCGAGGCCGATCGAAAGCTGGACGAAACGGAGCGAGTCGCCACCAAGCGACAGAAAGCTGTCCTCCCGTCGAACCTTCTTCGGATAGAAGAGCTGGGCAAAAAGCGGCTCGACGTCCCCCTCTTCCGAACTGCCGCACGTTGCCGCGGCCGGCCGCTTGCGAAGGGCCGGGTAATCGATCTTGCCGGATGTCAATCTCGGCAACTT
The DNA here is from genome assembly GCF_042436655.1 of Sinorhizobium sp. P24N7. NCBI lineage: Bacteria > Pseudomonadati > Pseudomonadota > Alphaproteobacteria > Hyphomicrobiales > Rhizobiaceae > Sinorhizobium > Sinorhizobium sp. P24N7. Next base: position 55,365 of record NZ_JBHMIW010000020.1, read on the forward strand.
GTCGAGGCGGGAAGCCCCTAAATGCATCAAGGTCAAGCCGCTCGCCTCGACGAGCAGGCGGCGAACTTCATCCGGATCGCGGTTTCCCACATAGTAGGCATGAATTTCGGTGTCGCTGCCGACCACGGCCGCGGCGACGCCGTGCCGCTCCAGGGCCGCCTCCAGACCGTCGTGACCTATTCGGAGGCCGGCAATCTTCGATATCCGCTTTGTTCGTCCGACGATCCGGAAGAGCCCGTCCGCATCTCTTACGGCCAGATCGCCGGTCCGCAATTCCGACAACTCGGCCCCCCGCGCGAGATCGGCGCGTGACGACGCGTAGCCCATCATCACGTTCGGCCCGCGATAGACAAGCTCGCCGGGCTGATGGGCGCTGGAGATTATCCTTCCACCGTCGTCCTCTATCGTCAGGCTGCCGCCCGGGATGGCGATGCCGATCCGGTCTTCCCTGCCCCGGAGGCGGTCCGGCGGCATATAGGCCATGCGAGCGGTTGCCTCTGTCTGGCCGTACATCACGAAAAAGCACGCGTTGCGCGCGGAGAGATGCTCATTGTAGCGGCGAACGAGTTCCGGCGCCAAACGTCCGCCGGCCACAGTCATGAAGCGCAGCGCCGGAAAATCCCGCTCCCGGAATCCCGCCATTTCCAGGAGGTCGTAGGAATAGGGGACTCCGGCAAAATTGGAGCTGCCGCTCTGCGCAAGTTCATCGAGGAAGCCCTCGTCGAGGATGGAACAGCCCGGCATATAGACGCTCGCGCCCACGGCGAGGTGGGCGTTAAGGACGGAAAGCCCGTAGGAATAGTGGAGCGGCAGGATGAGGCAGCCTCGGTCCGCTTCCGTCAATCCGAGATATTCCGCGATTGATCGCGCATTGGACTGGATATTCATGTGCGACAGCCGCACCCATTTTCCCTGCCCGGTGCTGCCGGACGTCGAGAGCAGGACGGCAAGTTCGGGATGCGGCGCGATCGCATTTCCCGCCAGCCGCTCCATGCGCCAGCGATCGCCGAAGCGGCGGTAGCAATATTCCGGTTTGAAGACGTCGCGATCCTTGACCATGGAAGCGGTGCCGCACAGGGCGACCGCGTGGCCCGCCTCGAGTGCTGCGAGATAAGCGACGATAGCGTGTTCGGAAAGATCGGCCTCGATTATGACCAGGCCGCGATCGCCGCGCCACCGAGAAGCGAGCCGGTCGATGCGCTCGGCAAGTTCGCTGTAACTCACGATCCGCCCGCCGCGCAAAAGCAGCGCCGGCCGGTCGCCCCGCGCAGCAAGACTTGCAACACCGAACGGAGACACCGAAACTTCGCCTGAGCCGCCCAAAACCACCTCCATTTTAGCAAGGCGGCATATTATTGCTGACTCCCATCGTCAAGTATAAAGGGCGAAGCGGAGAGAGGACGTTGTGCGAAACGGTTTTGCGCGCGGAGTGCGCCGTTTGAAAAGGCCACCCCGGAGCACGAAAGACCCGGTTCGGGGGAACCGGGCCTTTCGTTCGGGCGGAGCCACAGGCGCGTGGGAGGCCGCGCCCGCTCCGTGACTCGTCGGCTGTGGCCTTAGCGGCTGAGGCCCTGGTAATATTCGCCTTCACCGCCGGAAACGACCTTCGGCTGCGGAGCATAGCCGACGGAACCGGTGGACGTACGGTCGAGGGAGCCGTCAGCACGGCGAACGGCCGTCTGGTCACCGGCTCGCGCTGCGCGTTCGGTGTAGAGCGGCTTGTCGCTGACACCCTGATAATAGCTGCCGCCGGCAAAGGCTGCGGACGCACCGCCGAGAACGGCTGTGGCAACGAGGGTGGCGGCGAGAGCAGTATGGATTGCGTTCCTCATGATCATCACTCCTGATCGGTCGTTCGCTTGAACGAAGGTTTCGTCGCGACCGCCTTGATCGGCACCATTCCGGACGCGGTGGCCTCGCCGATGGCGCCCGGTCTGATCAAAGGGTCAGAAGAGCATTCTCGTGCTCTCCGTCCGAAGATGTGGGGCCTCATGATGAGGATGGGAAGTATTGATTATCGGAACACGTTGTCCATGAATCCATAACAATCCTTACTTGAAAATGCCTTCGGCATCCTTATCCGAGCGATCGCGAGAGCAGTGGCGCGAGCCTCTTGCCTTCCCGAAAAAGTCCGGGCAAAAGGCCCGGATGATCCAGATATCCGGCCTCTCCGCCCGCATTGCGGGCCGTCTGCTTATCGACAACGCTTCCGTGACGCTTCCGGCGGGCACGAAGGCCGGGCTCGTCGGGCGCAACGGCGCCGGCAAGTCCACACTGTTTCGGGTCATCACCGGCGAGCTTGCGGCGGAAGCCGGCGGTGTTTTCTTGCCGAAGAACGCGCGGATCGGGCAGGTCGCACAGGAAGCGCCGGGGACGGAAGAGCCTCTGATCGAAATCGTGCTCAACGCCGACAGGGAACGCACCGCGCTCATCGCGGAGTCGGAGACGGCGATCGACCCGCACAGGATCGCCGAGATCCAGACGCGGCTCGCCGACATCGGCGCCCATTCTGCGGAAGCGCGCGCGGCAAGCATTCTCGCCGGTCTCGGCTTCGACCACGAGGCGCAGAAACGCCCCGCCTCCTCCTTTTCCGGTGGCTGGCGCATGCGCGTGGCGCTTGCCGCGGTCCTTTTTTCCGAGCCCGATCTGCTGCTCCTCGACGAGCCGACCAACTATCTCGACCTCGAAGGAACGCTGTGGCTCGAGGACTATATTCGCCGTTATCCGCACATCGTGATCATCATCAGCCACGATCGCGACCTCCTGAACACCGCGGTGAACGCGATCGTTCACCTCGATCAGAAGAAGCTCACCTTCTACCGCGGCTCCTACGATCAGTTCGAGCGGCAAAAGGCGGAAGCGGACGAACTGCAGATGAAGGCGAAAGCCAAGAACGAGGCGGCCCGCAAGCATCTGCAGAGCTTCATCGATCGCTTCAAGGCCAAGGCTTCCAAGGCCCGTCAGGCCCAGAGCCGCATCAAGGCATTGGAGCGGATGGGCACCGTTGCAGCCGTGATCGAAGACCATGTCCAGGGCTTCACCTTTCCGGACCCGGAGAAGCAGGTGGCCTCGCCCATCGTCGCCATCCAGGGCGGCGCGGTCGGCTACGAACCGGGCAAGCCTATCCTGAAGAGGCTCAATCTGCGCATCGATGCGGACGACCGGATCGCGCTTCTCGGGTCCAACGGCAACGGCAAATCCACCTTTGCGAAGTTCATCGCCGGACGCCTCCCCGCGCAAAGCGGCGAGGTGCGGATCGCCCCGGGGCTGAAGGTGGGCTTCTTCGCCCAGCACCAGCTCGACGACCTCGTGCCGACGCAGAGCGCCGTGGAGCACGTCCGCCGCCGCATGCCGGAAGCGCCGGAAGCGAAGGTGCGCTCCCGCGTGGCGCAGATGGGACTTGCAACCGAGAAGATGGACACCGCGGCCAAGGATCTCTCCGGTGGCGAAAAGGCGCGGCTTCTTATGGGCCTTGCCGCCTTCGAGGCGCCAAGTCTGCTTATCCTTGACGAGCCCACCAACCATCTCGACATCGACAGCCGCAATGCACTGATCGCCGCCCTCAACGACTTCTCCGGCGCGGTCATCCTCATTTCGCATGATCGCCACCTGATCGAAGCGACGGCCGACCGGCTGTGGCTGGTGCGCGAAGGAACCGTCACGAACTACGACGGCGACCTCGAGGACTATCGCGGGCTGATCGTCGGCGGGCCGAAGCCCAGGGACGACAAGCCCAGGGTGAACGGATCGGATGAGGCGCTCTCCAAGGCAGACCAGCGAAAGGCCAATGCGGACAGGCGAGCCTCACTGGCACCGCTCAGGAAAAAGATCAATGAGATCGAGTCCTTGACGGCCAAACTGGAGAAAGTGATTCAGGCCCTTGATACGGAGCTTGCAGATCCCGCGCTTTACGAGAAGGCCCCGGCAAAAGCGGCTCAGCGCGCCAAGGAGCGCGCCGATGCCGTCGAGAAACTTGCTGCTGCGGAAGAGCAATGGCTGGAGCTGTCGGCGGAATACGAGGAAGCGATGGCGGGATAATCAGCCCGGCTGCTCTCGATCACGATGTCTTTAGGTCGGGTCGACCTAAAGACATCGGCGGAAATGGCACAGTTTTCCTCATCCCGCTCTAGCCGAGCTCGAAGGTCGTGATCCCGTAAATCCGTGCAAGCGGCAGATCCGGTGCCGGTCCGCGATACATACGGGCGGTCTCGAAAACCGGCTTCATGTTGTAGCGCGTGCAAAGTGCTCGGGCGGACGCATTCGGCTCGGGAACGTCCAAATAGATCCGTTCCCCGCCGGTGCCGGTTGCGAGCTTGCGAAACAGGAGATCCGCACCGGTCTCGCTGTCGGCGAGCAGCGGACCGATCTTGTAGCCTTCGCGGCACTTGCGGATCGTTCCGTACCCCGTGATGGCGCCGTCTCGCAGCAGGACCACGCTTCTGCGCGTCTGCAACTGCTTGGTCCATTCGCGCAGAAACGCCTCGCGCCGCGTTGGATTGAACCTCATGTCATAATCGATCAGCGTCGCCGAATGCACCGGCGCCACGTCGACAAGCTCGGTGCCGGGCGGCTCGGTCACGTTCACCACGCCGCCGTAGCGTATGTTCGCGTGCGCCCAGCCGAAACCCGATTTCCGATAGTTTCCCTGCTGGCCCACGACCCCGTCGAGGCCGATGGTCCGCCCCTCGGCCCTTGCAATCGCCCACTTCCAGAGATCGAGGCCGATGCCCCTGCCCCGATACGCCTCGTCGGCGATGAAAAAGCCGAGAAACGCGTAACCGCTGCCATAGCGCACGAGCGAAATGGCAGCGGCAAGCCGCTCTTCCTCGACCGCGACCCAGTAGCCTTCTGGATCGGCGGCCCAGAAAGCATTGCCGTCGTCAGTACCGGGATTCCATCCCTCCCTGGCGGCCCAGTCGATGATCGTGTCGAGCTCGGCCCGTGTCGCAAGACGAATATGTGGCATCTGAAATCCTGACTTCGGAGACCCCCCTCGAGAGGCAAGAAGACGGACAAGATAGATTTGGGTTCCATCTTGTCCACCCAAGCGGCTAGGCTAATTTTTGCAACTGGATGCCGGCTTGTCGGCATTTCCCAATCTGCTAAAAGGGTGCGGAATAAATCATACTAATCAGGGCGGAAAACACCATGTCCCCAATCAACATTGCCATCGTTGGCGTCGGCAAGATCGTGCGCGATCAACATCTGCCGGCGCTTGCGAAGAACGCGGACTACCGCCTGATCGCAGCCGCGAGCCGCCATGGAACGGTGGACGGCATCGACAATTTCAAGTCGATCGAGGCCATGCTCGAGGCCGTGCCGGGGGTCGAGGCGGTTTCGCTCTGCATGCCGCCGCAATACCGCTACGAGGCGGCGCGTACCGCACTTGCCGCCGGCAAGCATGTCTTCCTCGAAAAGCCGCCGGGCGCGACTTTGAGCGAGGTCGCGGACCTGGAGGCGCTGGCGGACGAAAAAGGCGTTTCGCTTTTCGCGAGCTGGCACTCGCGCTATGCGCCGGCAGTGGAGGCGGCAAAGACGTTTCTGGCGTCGACCGCGATACGCAACGTCCGGATCATCTGGAAGGAAGATGTTCGCCACTGGCATCCGAACCAGGAGTGGATCTGGGCAGCCGGCGGTCTGGGCGTCTTCGATCCCGGCATCAATGCACTCTCGATCATGACCCACATCCTGCCCCGGCCGGTCTTCATCACCTCCGCGACACTCGAATTTCCCGAAAATCGCGACGCGCCGATCGCCGCCACGATCGCCTTCAGCGATGCCGAAAAGCTCGATGTCGCTGCCGAGTTCGATTGGCGCCAGACAGGCAAGCAGAGCTGGGACATCGTCGCTGAAACCGACGCGGGCGAGATGGTCCTCTCCGAGGGCGGCGCCAAACTCGCGATCAACGGCAAGATCGTCCACGAGGAGCCCGAGCAGGAGTACCCCATGCTCTATCGGCGTTTCGCCGAGATCATCAAAGCCGGCAGATCGGATGTCGACCTGGCGCCGCTCCGGCACGTGGCCGACGCCTTCATGCTCGGCCGCCGCAAATTCGTCGAGGCATTCCACGACTAAGTGTGGCGTGTGCGGACATGGTGCTGTCGCCCTCGCCGCCGCTGATGCCCCTCTCCCCGGTTAAACCCGAGGGGACGAGTACGACGCTGCCGCGAGTCTCTTTCGCACCGCCTGCGGGGAGAAGGTGGAAGGCAGGCCGGATGCGGGGCAACCGGTTCCGGCCTGATTCGCGTCGATCACGCCTTCTTTTCCCATCTTCCGTCACGGTTCTGCTGCCAGTAGGTGAGATTGTGCCCCTCGCCCTTTAGCCGCTTCCACTGATCGCGCGCCGCCTCGAGCTGCTGCTGGTCGTAGCCGTCGAACATGAAAACAACCCGCTCATATTCCGAAACCGGCGGCGGCTCGGCGCCGTCGACGACGAAGCGCACAGTCGCGGCGTTCCGGTTGCCTTCATCGGCAACGACGAGAATCGGTTGCTCCGCCGCGAAATCGCCGGCGTCCGTCCCGTGCGGCAGGAAGCTGTCGTCCCGATAGACCCATAGATGCGTATCCAGCGCATCGCGCCTTTCGGCGTCGATCGTCTGCACGACCACCCGCCAGCCGCGCTCGATGCTCTTGTCGAGCAGAGGCGGCAGGGCGTCTTCGAGCTTCGATTCCGTCAGGTGGTAAAAAAGGATCTCGGTCATTCCGATCTCGGGCCAACGGTCACGATTCGTAGTTCGCGCGCACCAGCTGGTCGAGGAGACGAACGCCGAAGCCCGAGCCCCATGACTGATTGATCTCGTCGGTCGGCGAGCCCATGGCGGTGCCGGCGATGTCGAGATGCGCCCAGGGGGTGTCCTTGACGAAGCGTTTCAGGAACTGCGCCGCGGTGACAGAGCCGCCGTGCCGGCCGCCGGTGTTCTTCATATCGGCGAACTTGCTGTCGATCATCTTGTCGTATTCCTTGCCGAGCGGCATCCGCCACAGTCGCTCCTGCGTCGCCAAACCGGCGGCGAGCAACTGCTCCGCCAGCCGGTCGTCGTTCGAAAACAGCCCCGCGTAATGATTGCTGAGCGCTACCATGATCGCGCCGGTCAGCGTTGCCAGATCGATCATCAGCTGCGGCTTGAAGCGATCATTGCAGTACCAGAGGGCATCGCCGAGGACGAGCCTGCCTTCGGCGTCGGTGTTGATCACCTCGATGGTCTGCCCGGACATGGACGTCACGATGTCGCCCGGCCGCTGGGCACTTCCGTCCGGCATGTTCTCCACGAGCCCGATGATACCTATGGCATTGACGGCTGCCTTGCGCGCAGCAAGGACATGCATGAGGCCGGTCACTGCCGCCGCTCCGCCCATATCGCCCTTCATTTCCTCCATGCCGGAAGCGGGCTTGATCGAAATGCCGCCGGTGTCGAAGACGACCCCCTTGCCGATGAAGGCGACCGGCTTTTCCTTGGCCCTTCCACCCTTCCACTGCATGACCACCAGCCGCGGTGGACGGGACGAGCCTTGCGCCACGCCGAGGAGTGCGCCCATGCCGAGCTTCTTCATCTCCCGCTCGGTCAGGATCTCGACATCCACGCCGAGTTTTTCCAGTTCCTTCGCGCGCGCCGCGAACTCGACGGGGCCCAGCACGTTGGCGGGCTCGTTGACGAGATCGCGCGCCAGAAACACGCCTTCTCCGACCGCCTGGGCCGTCGTGAAGGCCTTTTTCGCTGCGATCACCGTGCCGGTGACGATGGTGACCTTGACCGGTTTCTGCGCCGCCTTCGGCTCGTCATCCGATTTCCGGGTCTTGTAGCTCTCGAAGCCGTAGGCATTCATTTCCATGCCAAGGGCGAAATCCGCAGCTGCCTTGCCGGTGACTTCGAGCCCCGGCGCATCGAGGAAAACCGTGATCTTTTCGGCAGACCGCGATTTCGCAGCCGCGGCGCCACCGGCCTTCAGCCAGTCGTGATCGCCGACTCCGCCCGCGTCCCCGAGGCCGAGCAGGACAATCCGATCGGCCGGCGAGCCGTGCGGCGCAATGACGTCGAGAGTCGAGAGCGCCTTGCCCGTGAACTTCCCGATCTTCGCCGCCTTCGGCAGGACGCCCTCCGGATCGGCGACAGCCGCCCCGGCCGCTTCCTTGGCGCCCGCAACCTGCAGGAGTATCGCGACGCCGCCGGCCGGGCGGTGGGATTTGCTGAAAGAAAACTCGAATTTCATCGGCATGCAGGACTCCAGGCACTTTCTGACGGTGGCGCCCGGCCTGTTACCGGACGGCTACAGTGACCGACATTCGCGACGTCGGCGGTGATCGAAGCTGTGGGGCGCACCCTTCTCGCTTTTCAGGCGCTTGGCAAGATGCTCGCACATGTTTACATGCGGTTAACCGAAATTCTTCGGCTTATATTTTCCCTGTTGTCGCATACTCCGATTCGCGGCACGGGGACGAAGACGGCCACCTCGGCCGGCAAGAAATTGCGCGCTCGTCCGCAACCGAACGGCATACGAAATTGAGCAGGACCTTGGACCGGATACGGCTATGAAGCTCATCGAACGCTACATATTCCGGCGCGCCACGATCATGTTCCTGGCGACGCTCCTGCCGTTGATGGGCATCGTGTGGACCACGCAGGCGCTCACCAATGTCAACCTCGTTACCGACAGCGGTCAATCGATCATTGCCTTCCTGAAGCTCGCGACGCTGATTCTGCCGTCGGTCGTGCCGATCATCCTGCCCTTTGCCTTGGTGATCGGCGTGACGCAGACGCTGAGCGCGATGAACACCGATTCAGAGCTTACGGTGCTCAGTGCCGCCGGCAGTTCGCGCATGTCCATCATCCGGCCGGTGATGTTTCTCGCGGCAGGACTGAGCGTCCTCTCCTTCGCCATCGACAATTTCGTCGAGCCTTATTCGCGCGTTGCGGTACGCAAGATGATCGCGACGGCCCATGCGGATCTGCTTGCCTCCGTCGTCCAGGAGAACGCATTCCGCAAGATTACCGACGGGCTTTACGTTCAGGTCGGCGCCCGCCGCAGCGGCGGCGTGCTGCAGGGCATCTTCGTCGCCGATGCGCGCGATCCGAATTTCGAACTCGTCTACTATGCGCGCGAAGGAGCCGTCGACGAGGAACGCTCCGCGCTGGTGATGAAGGACGGAGAGGTCCACCGCAAACTGCCGGACGGCGACGTTTCCATCATCAAGTTCGACTCCTACGCCTTCGATCTGACCGACCTGACCAGGATGGCGGGAGAGGCCAATATCCGCGCCAAGGACCGCGATCTCTTCTATCTGCTTGACCCCGATCCCGACGACGAAGCCTACAAGAGAGCTCCGCGCGCCTTTGCGGCGGAGCTGCACCGGCGCTTCACCGAATGGACCTTTCCGCTGCTCTTCGGCCTCATTGCACTGGTCGTCAGCAGCGATGCCCGGTCGCATCGCGAGGCACGCGTGCACCCGATGGTCAGCGCTCTTGGAGCGGCTCTGGTCATCCGGTGGATGACGTTCTACGCGGCCAACAGCGCCGAAGATTCGGTATGGTTCGTGCCGCTCATGTATCTGATCCCGCTGGTGACGGGAGCGCTTGCCATACAGCAGCTTGCCAGCAACCGGCGCCTCGACATCCCCATGACCTGGCAGGAAAAGCTCACTGACCTCATGGTCAGGCTACGGCTCGTGCGGCCGGCGGGTGCCGACGGGGAGCAGCCCTCATGATTTTCAACACGCTCGGACGTTATTTCTTCAAACGTTATGCACGCACCACGTTTTGGTTCCTCGTCGGCATTTTCGCGCTGATCTTCATCATCGACTTCAGCGAACTGACCAGCCGCATGTCGAACCTGCCACATTACACGGTGTCGGGCGCGCTGCTGATGACCGCGTTCCGCATTCCGACGATTCTGCAGCAAACGGTGCCCTTCGTCGCGCTTTTCGCGGCGATGGCTGCATTGATCTCCCTTAACCGGCGCTATGAACTCGTCGTAACCCGGGCGGCGGGCATTTCCGTCTGGCAATTCCTGCGTCCATTCGTCGTCGGCGCCCTGCTCTTCGGCGTGCTTGCCGTGGTCGTGATCAACCCGCTTGCCGCCTGGGGAACCAAGAAGGCGGAAGCGCTGGAGGCGGAGTGGGGCTCCACCCGTTCGGCCGCCGCGAACTCGATTCCCTGGCTCCGGCAGATCTACGACGGCACCGACACGATCATCGGCGCACGCTCCGTCCAGAACGGCGGCACCGAGCTGATCAACGTGACCGTTATCCACTTCGATCCACAGGGCGCAATCACGCTCCGGCAGGATGCGAAGTCGGCGAAACTCGAAGATGGTTACTGGCTTCTTAACGGCGTCGTCGAGACGGAGGTCGGGCGCCTGCCGCGTCGTATGGAAACGGCACAGCTTCGCACCAACCTGAAGCCGGATTTCGTCCAGGAACGTCTGGCAAAGGCTGATTCTATTCAGTTTTTTGACCTTCCGCGGAAAATCGAAGTGGCACGGTCCTTCGGCTTTTCCACCAACGGCCTGGAAACGCAATTTCACTCTCTCATGTCGCTGCCGCTGCTCCTCGTCGCCATGACGCTGATCGCCGCCTGCGTCTCGTTAAAATTTAGCCGGTTCAACCAATCTCGATCGGTGATTCTCGGTGGAATCCTGTCGGGCTTCGTGCTTTATGTCGTCACCGTGCTTGTCAAAGCATTCGGGAGCAGCGGCATTGTGCCTCCGTTCGTTGCAGCCTGGCTGCCGGTTGTTGTAGCAATGGCGCTGGGCTCGACGATTCTACTGCATCAGGAGGATGGCTAGTGGCGGCAGGCAACCGCAAACGCATGAAGCTTACCAACGCTGCCCTGCTTGCAGGCGTGGCGCTGCATATGCTTGCCATCGGAATGAATGCGCCAGCCAAGGCGCAGGATGCAGGGACGCGAATCGACGAACTGCAGCCGAATATTCCTGCCGACGCCAAGCTGCTGCTGACCGCCAATGAGCTCGTCTACAATCGCGACACGGAAAAGGTGACCGTACGCGGCAATGTGCAGATCGAATACGGCGGCTACAAGATGGTGGCCCGGCAGGTCGATTACGACCAGAAATCCGGCCGCATCCTCGCGATCGGCGACATCCAGCTCATCGAGCCGGGCGGCAACATCGTTTATGCCGACAGAATGGACGTCACCGACGACTTCGGCAACGGCTTCGTCCAGGCCCTCAGGATCGAAACGACGGATCTGACGCGCCTGGCGGCGGAAACCGGCGAAAGACGCAACGGCGAGGAATTCATCCTCAACAAGGCTGTCTACACCGCATGCACGCCGTGCAACACCAAGCCGGAACATCGCTCTCTGTGGCACATCAAGGCCCAGCGAATCATTCAGAACGGACGCACCCGTACCATTCGGCTCGAGCACGCCTATTTCGAGCTCTTCGGCAAGCCGATCGCCTACATTCCGGTGATGGAAATCCCGGACCATACGGTCAAGCGCAAGAGTGGCTTCCTGTTCCCGCAGTTCCGCTACACGCAAAAGCTCGGCGCCGGCGTAGGAGTGCCCTACTACTGGGCGATCTCGCCCTACATGGACGCGACGATCACCGGCACCGGGCTGACCCGCCAGGGTTTTCTCCTGGAAGGTGAGTTCCGGCAGCAGTTCCACAACGGCCTGCACACGCTGAACGTCGCCGGCATCAGCCAGCTGGACAGGGAGCAATTCACACCTGGGACCGTGGACGCGCTGGAAACCAATCGCGGCATGATCGCTTCGCGGGGCAAATTCGAGATCAATCCGCGCTGGAGCTTCGGCTGGAACGTCCTCGTCCAGTCGGACAACAACTTCGCCAAGACCTACGATCTGTCGACCTTCGACGGCACGACCTATGTGAACCAGGCCTATCTCACGGGCCTTGGAAAACGCAATTATTTCGACCTGCGGGCTTTCTATTTCGACATTCAGGATGCCGACCCAAACAGCCTCGACGAAAACAAGCAGCCGATCGCGCAGGTCCTCGACTATTCCTACACTGCACCGGAGCCGATCCTGGGCGGCGAACTCAACGCCGATTTCAACCTTACCAACATCAAGCGCAACCGGCTCGACAGGATAAACGTGCTGGGGGTCGAGCGCTTCCGCGGCCTCGAGGGTACCTCGCACAGGCTCACCGGCGAACTCGAATGGAAGCGGACCTTCATTGCGCCCGGCGGACTTGTGCTGACACCGCTGCTCGCGGCACGCGGCGATGCCCTCGGCATGAATGTGGATGACCCGGTCGGTTACACCGGCAACTTCAGCAGCAGCGATGCCGAGACCCGTAGAATGTTGACCGCCGGTCTCGAGGCGCGCTATCCGATCCTCTTCGCTGGAGAGACGAGCACCCACGTTCTCGAGCCGATCGGGCAGCTGTATGCGCGTCCGGACGAGCAATATGCGGGCGGACTGCCGAACGAAGACGCGCAGAGTTTCGTCTTCGATGCGACCAACCTCTTCGATCGCGACAAATTCTCCGGTTACGATCGTATCGAGGGCGGTACGCGCGCGAATATCGGCCTGCGCTATACTGGAAGCTTCGACAGCGGCTTCGGCCTGCGCGCCATAGCCGGCCAGTCGTTTCACCTTGGCGGCCTCAATTCCTTCGCGACGGACGATCTCGTCAAGGTCGGGGCGGATTCGGGCCTCGAAACCGACAGTTCCGACTATGTCGCCATGTTGGGTATCGATGCCCCGTCCGGTCTGATGGCGAGCCTCTCCGGACGGCTGGACGAAAGCGACTTCTCGCTGCGCCGCGCCGATGCAACGGTCGGCTATCTCGGGCTGAACTGGCAGGCCGCTCTCACCTATACGCGGATCGAAGCGCAGCCGACCTATGGCTCACCGTTCGATCAGGACGAAATCCAGACCGCTGCCGCCTACCGATTCCACGAATATTGGTCGGTTTTCGGCGCGGTGACCTACGACATCGACGCGGGCGTCGTCTCCCGCAACGGCCTCGGCATCACCTATGACGACCAGGACACGCTGTTCTCGATCGTCTACAAGCAGGAGCGGGACACCGACAGTTCGCTCGCGAACGATTGGTCGATCGGCGCCCGCATCAGCTTCCGCACGCTCGGTGACGTCTATGTCGGCGACACCAAGTTCGACGAACTGGACTACTTCTAGAGCGTTTGAAACGGCGCACTTCCGGACGGAAACCGTTCTACGTTTTTCCTGGAAGTGCTCTGAAGTGGCCATGTTCCACCCTTGCCGCATTGGCCCGATCGGAATCGACTTTCGGAAAGGACGGTTTCATAAGTTGAAGCGTCCTTCCGGCGTCCGCTCGAACGCACGGCGCTCCGGCGTGAATCGATCATGCGGTCTTGTCATTGTTTGGCCGCATGTATTATGCATTTCCCTCGCATTGACACCTATGACGCCGCGCGACTTGCGGAGCGCGCAGAGCTCGCCGTAGCAAGGTCGGCAGTGTGGCAACTGAAGCCGCCGGCAACGGGAGGCAGAACGAACAGGGGAATGATGATGGGCGGGAAAAACGCGATCGTGAGGTTGCTTTCGGCGGTTGCACTGGCGGGTGCGCTGAGTGTCGCAGCGGGTACGGCTACCACGGTAATGGCGGCGAGTACCGTCGAGGTGGTCGTCAACGGCACCGTGATCACCTCAGGCGACGTAGCCAAGCGGGTCGCTTTCCTTCGGCTTCAGCGGCAAAGCGGCGGCGCGGCCGAAGCCAAGCAGCAGCTCGTCGACGAGGTACTGAAGCGCGCCGAGATCGCGCGCGTTCAGCAGTCCGTCAGCACGGAGGAGGTCGATGCCGCCTTCGCGCGTTTCGCCGCCGGGAACAAGCTTTCGCCGGAGCAGCTCGGCAAGATCCTTGACCAGGCCGGCGTCGGCATCGACCATTTCAAGCAGTATATCGCAGTCCAGATGAGCTGGCCGCGTGTCGTCAACTTCCGCTACGGCAGTGCCAGCCGCCTTTCCGGCGGCGACCTCGTCAAGCGCATGATGCAGGGCGGCGGCAACAAGCCGGTCACGACGGAATATTTCCTGCAGCAGGTCATCTTCGTCATTCCCGAATCGAAGCGCGGCGCCATCACGGCGAAGCGGCAGGCTGAAGCCAATGCCTCGCGCTCGCAGTTTCCAGGTTGCGACACCTCAAAGGCCTTCGCGGCGAACTATCGCGACGTTTCGATCCGCAGCCTCGGCCGGATTCTGGCACAGCAGCTGCCCGAAGATTGGAAGCCGCTCGTCGAAAAGGCCGGCGACGGCATGACGACGGGTACGCGCGTTACCGAAAAAGGCGTCGAATATCTGGCAATCTGCAAGAAGCGTCAGGTCAACGACGACGCCGCCGCCGAGATCGTCTTCCGCGCCGAGGATCTCGGTAAGAAGAGGGCCGAGGGGGAAGACCCGAACAGCGCCAAATATCTTGAAGAACTGCGCTCGAAGGCGCAGATCGCCAACAAGTAACGAGCCGGTATGAGCGAGACGAGCATCGGGCCGGTCGCCCTGACTATGGGCGATCCGGCCGGGATCGGCCCGGACATCAGCCTCTCCGTATGGGCGAAGCGGGCCGATCGGGCGACACCGCCGTTTCTTTATGTGGGCGATCCGGCGGTACTCGCCGCCCGTGCCAAGCTCCTGGGTCTGACCGTGCCGATATGCGAGACCGATTGTCACGGGGCCGTCGCCGCTTTCCGGCAGGCGCTCCCCGTTTGGCCGGTCCGCTCCCCTGCCCCCGTCGTTCCCGGTAATCCCGATGCGGCGAATGCTTCCGCCGTAACCGATGCGATCGACACCGCCGTCCGGCTCGTGCTGGCGGGAGAGGCGTCCGCCATCGCCACCAATCCGATTGCCAAGGCAGTGCTCTACGAGGCGGGGTTCCGCTTCCCGGGCCACACCGAATATCTCGCGGATCTCGCCGCGCGCGCAACGGGCGTTGCCGCCCTGCCGGTGATGATGCTCGCCGGGCCGAAGCTGCGCGCGGTCCCGGTCACGATCCATATCCCGCTCAAGGACGTTCCAGCAGCGCTGACGCCGGATTTGATTTACGAGACCTGCACGATCACCGCGGCCGACCTGAGGAGCCGTTTCGGCCTACCGGCGCCGCGCCTGGCGATTGCCGGTCTCAATCCGCATGCGGGCGAAGGCGGCGCGCTTGGCCGCGAGGACGATGCCGTCATCCGCCCCGTCATCGATCGGTTGCGCGCCGAGGGGCTGGACGTCGTCGGCCCCTTGCCGGCAGACACCATGTTTCACGATCGCGCGAGAGAAAGCTACGACGTCGCCATCTGCATGTATCACGATCAGGCATTGATACCGGCCAAGGCGCTCGGTTTCGACGACAGCGTCAATGTCACGCTGGGCCTGCCCTTCATCAGAACCTCTCCGGATCACGGAACCGCTTTCAGTCTCGCGGGGAAAGGGATCGCGCGCGAGGAAAGCCTTCTTGCGGCACTGCGGCTTGCAGAAGAACTTGCCCGCAACGCCGGCAGGGCGAAGCGCTGATGGCGGCTCTCGACGGTCTGCCGCCGCTACGCGACGTCATCCAGCGCCACGGTCTCGACGCGAAGAAGGCGCTCGGCCAGAATTTCCTCCTCGATCTCAACCTTACCCAGAAGATCGCGCGCACCGCCGGTCCGCTGGAGGACGTGACGGTGATCGAAGTCGGTCCGGGTCCCGGCGGCCTTACACGGGCGATCCTCGCTCTGGGGGCCAAGAAGGTCGTCGCGATCGAGCGCGATTCGCGCTGCCTGCCGGCACTCGCCGAGATCGGCGCCCATTATCCGGGGCGGCTCGACATGATCGAGGGCGACGCGTTGAAGGTGGACTTCGAATCGCTTGCCGACGGCCCGGTGCGCATCATCGCCAATCTACCCTACAACGTCGGCACACAGCTTCTCGTCAATTGGCTGCTGCCGGGGCACTGGCCGCCCTTCTGGCAATCCCTGACGCTGATGTTCCAGCGCGAGGTCGGCCTCAGGATCGTCGCCGGCGCCGATGACGATCACTACGGCAGGCTCGGCGTCCTCTGCGGCTGGCGTACAAAGGCGCGTCTGGCATTCGACGTGCCGCCGCAGGCCTTCACACCGCCGCCCAAAGTGACGTCGACGGTCGTCCATCTCGAGCCTGTCGAAGCTCCGATCCCCTGCTCGCCCGCGGTACTGGAGAAGGTCACCCAGGCAGCCTTTGGCCAACGGCGCAAGATGCTCCGCCAGAGCCTGAAACCCCTCGGTGGCGAGGCGCTGCTTGCAAAGGCGGGCATTGATCCGCAACGCCGCGCGGAAACCCTGACTGTGGAAGAATTTTGCCGACTGGCCAATTGTCTGTAGAGTCGGACGCTTGCGACAGCGCAGGAACGAGCCCGCAGTCGCCCGCCGTCTTCCCCTCATAGCCTGCCGGCACCCTATTCCCGCAAGGCGGCCGAAGGGATAAGCGGCGCGCTCAGAGTGGATTTTCCGTCAGCAGTCCGTTGACGAATTCGAAGAGGCCGGGGCGCCGGTCGCGGCGAAGGCGCTCGGCTTCGACGATCGCCCTGACGGAGGAGAAGGCCCGGTCGAGATCGTCGTTGACCACGATGTAGTCGTATTCGCGCCAGTGCTCGATTTCGGCGCGCGAATTGGCCAACCGCGTCGCGATGACCTCTTCACTATCCTCGGCGCGCCGATGGAGCCGCGACTGCAGCTCCGCCATGGACGGCGGCAGGATGAAGATCGATACCACGTCGCCCGCCATTTTTTCCTGCAGCTGCTGGGCGCCCTGCCAGTCGATGTCGAAGAGCATGTCCCGCCCTTCGCCCATCGCCCTCTCGACGGCGTCACGCGGCGTGCCGTAGTAATTGCCGTGCACTTCGGCCCATTCGAGCAGCGAGTCCGTTGCCCTTAGTGCCTCGAACTCTCGGATCGACTTGAAAAAATAATGCCGCCCCTCGATCTCGCTCGGCCGCCGCGAACGCGTCGTCACGCTCACTGAAATGCTCAAGTCCGGATCGGCTTCGAGCAGATTGCGCGCGATCGTAGACTTCCCCGCACCTGAGGGCGATGAAATCACGAGCATCAGCCCGCGGCGAGCGATCTTGATGGGCGAAACGGTCGCCGGTTTCATATCCTACTCCAGATTCTGAACCTGTTCGCGGAACTGGTCGATCACGACCTTCAATTCGATACCGGCGGCAGATACGGCAGCGGCATTCGATTTCGAACAGATGGTATTCGATTCTCGGTTAAATTCCTGTGCAAGGAAATCGAGCTTGCGTCCGACCGGCCCGCCCTTTGTCAGGAGGTCGCGGGCAGCGCCGATATGGGAACCCAGCCGATCGAGTTCCTCCCGAAGATCGGCCTTCGTCGCAAGCAGCGCGACCTCCGCATGCAGCCTTTCGCGGTCGATGCCGGACGCGTTAGCCATGATTACCGAAACCTGCTGCGCCAGCCTGTCGGCGATCGCCTGCGGGCTGCGGGACGGATCGTTTTCGACTACCGCGGTCAGCTTCTCGATGCGCTCCACCTGGCCGAGCAGCACCTGCCCGAGCGCCTTGCCCTCGTCTTCCCGCATCGTCCGCAGATCGGCGAGCGCGCCTTCCAGGCCGGCGAGTATCTCCGCGTCGCGTTCCGCGCGCTCGTTCTCGCTCTCCTCCGGCTCGCGGAAATCGACGATGCCGCGAATGGAAAGCAGCGTATCGAGTTTGAGCGGCGCCGGATCGATGACATCGCCCAATCGTTCGCGAAGCTTCAGGACGGCGGCGAGCGCTTCCTCGTTGAGAACTGCCTCCGCCGAAACTTCCGTACCGCTCAGTGAAAGGCCGACCTGCAGGTTCCCTCGCGAGAAGTACTGCGAGGCGAGACGCCGGCAGTCGGGCTCGATACGTTCCAGTCCCGGCGGCAGGCGAAGCCGCATGTCGAGACCTTTGCCGTTGACCGAACGGAGTTCCCAGGCCCAGCGATACCGTCCGGTGCTCCCCTCTTTCCTGGCAAAGCCGGTCATCGATTGGAGCGGCATCGTTTCCTCCGTTGGCAGTGATTCGTTAAAGTGACAACGATTTCTGTACCTCCGAGGGAGGCACGACATTGTCGTTGAGGGAAGCACTATGGCGACAGCGCCGAACTCCGCAAGGAATATCCGCGCGGCGGCGAGCCCGTCCACATGAGGCTGAAGCGCGCCGCATTTAATTCATGCGGCGCGCTTCAGGTTTTGCTTTCGTGCATTGTCGTTATCCCAAACCGCTGCGCGGTTTTGGCGACCTGTATTATTGCTGGGTCCCGGTCTGCGTGACGGCATCCTGTGCCGCCTCGATGGCCTTCGCTGCCTCCGCTGCCCTCTCCGCCTCGATCTTGCGCCAGCGCCGCACATTGGCATTGTGCTCGTCGAGCGTCTCCGCAAAGACGTGTCCACCGGTGCCGTCGGCGACGAAGTAGAGTTCGGGCGTGCGCGACGGATTGGCGACGGCTTCGAGCGCCGCCCGGCCCGGATTTGCGATCGGCGTCGGCGGCAGACCTTTGATGAGATAGGTGTTGTACGGCGTCTGCTTGTCGAGGTCGGACCTCAGGATCGCCCGGTCGGCGGGTTTGCCTTCGCCCCCGAAGATGCCGTAGATGATGGTCGGATCCGACTGCAGCCTCATGCCCTTTTCCAGGCGATTGATGAACACGGACGCGACCCGCGGTCGCTCGTCCGCGCGGCCGGTCTCCTTCTCCACGATCGACGCAAGAGTTACGAATTCCTCTATGGTCGACACGGGAAGATCCGGATCCCGCTTCTCCCAGATCTGCTGCACCAGCGCCTCCTGGGCAGCGGTCATCTGCTTGATGATCTCGTTACGGTCGGTTCCGCGGGTGAACTTGTAGGTGTCCGGCTTCAGGGAGCCTTCGGGCGGCAGCTCCGCCGGCAGATCGCCGACAAGAACCGGATCGTCGGCAAGCCTGTGGAACATCTGCTTCACGGTCAAACCCTCGGGCAGCGAGACGGAGTAGAGGATCGACTTGCCGGATTTCAGAAGCTCCATGATCTCCTGCATCGATGCATGCGCCTTGATTTCATACTCGCCGGCCTTGAGCGTGTCATTGCTCAGATAGGCTTCCGAAACGAACCGGAATACGCGGCTGTCGGTAATGATCTCGTTGCGCTCCAGGTTGCTGGCAATCTCGCTGATGCCCGCGCCGCTGCGAACGATGAAGTTCTTGTTCGCCTCCAAGGGACCCGGCTTCTCGTATTCGTGCATGGCATAATAGACGGCCCCGGCGGCCGCGAGTGCCACGAAGACGACCACAGTCATGACGAAGTTGAGAAAGATGACGACTTGGCTGCGCGCCTTGCGTGAACGCTTCGGCGGATGGGGAACTCTTTCGGGACGCAGCGCTTCGTTGGCCGACTTCGGAATGATCGGCCCGTTGCTCCCGGTTTCATTGCGGCCGAATTGCACCGCGCTGTTATCGTTTGAGTCGCTCACGATTATCCCGATTCCGAAATTCGCAACCTTTTCAAACCGCCGCCGGTGCGAATTTCGGATTAGACCGGCGACCAGTGAATGTTACGGCAGCCTCTGCGGCTCCGGTGAAAGAGCGGCCTGCCCTGCGATGAATATCCTACAATTACCAGATGTGGCTTGCGCGAACATAGCCCTTGGCGGCGGCCCCGAGTCGTCGCCACTCCAGCGACAGCTTGTAGCGAGCATTGCGGCAAAAAGCGGGATCGCGGGTCGATGCAGATCGGAAGATCTGCCCGAATTCCGCTTACCTTGGCAACCCGTTTCGCAAGACGCCCGCTCGAGGGATCAATGGCCGGTGTAACGGCGCAGAATCAGCGACGCGTTGGTGCCGCCGAAACCGAACGAGTTCGACAGGGCCACATTGATCTCGCGCTTGCGCGCGACATGCGGCACCAGATCGATCTTCGTCTCGACGGATGGGTTGTCGAGATTGAGCGTCGGCGGGGCGATATTGTCGCGAATTGCGAGCGCCGAGAAGATGGCCTCGACCGCGCCGGCCGCTCCGAGCAGATGCCCGATGGCCGATTTCGTCGAGGACATGGAGATCCTCGAAGCGCTGTCTCCGACCAGCCGCTCGACCGCGCCGAGCTCGATCGTGTCGGCCATCGTCGATGTTCCGTGGGCATTGATATAGTCGATGTCAGCAGCCGTGACGCCCGCGCGCTTCAACGCCATCTGCATGCAGCGGTAAGCGCCTTCGCCGTCTTCGGACGGAGCGGTGATGTGGAAGGCGTCGCCGGACAGGCCGTATCCGATCACTTCGGCGTAGATCTTGGCACCGCGCGCCTTTGCGTGCTCCAGTTCTTCCAGAACGACGACGCCCGCACCCTCGCCCATGACGAAGCCGTCACGATCGGCGTCATAGGGCCGCGAGGCCTTTTCAGGATTGTCGTTGTGCTGGGTCGAGAGCGCCTTGCAGGCGGCGAAGCCTGCGAGCGATATCCGACAAATCGGAGATTCCGTACCACCGGCAACCATCACGTCCGCATCCCCGAGCGCGATCAGCCGGCTGGCGTCGCCGATCGCATGCGCGCCGGTCGAGCAGGCCGTCACGACGGAATGGTTGGGACCGCGCAGCTTGTGGCGGATGGAAACCTGACCGGCTGCGAGATTGATCAGCCGGCCGGGAATGAAGAACGGGGAAATACGCCGCGGACCCTTGTCGCGCAGGGTGTAACCCGCATCGACGATACCTTCCAGCCCGCCGATGCCGGAGCCGATCAGGACGCCGGTCGAAATCTGGTCTTCGTCGCTTTCGGGTTTCCAGCCGGCATCCGCCAGCGCCATATCGGCAGCGGCCATCGCATAGACGATGAAAGGATCGACCTTGCGCTGTTCCTTGGGCTCCATCCAGTCGTCGGCATTGAACGTACCGTTGCTGCCATCGCCGAAGGGAATGCGGCAGGCAATCTTGGCGGGAAGGTCCTCGACCTCGAACTCGGTGACCTTGCGGGCTGCATTGTCGCCGGCCAGAAGACGCGCCCAGCTGACTTCGGTTCCGCAACCCAGAGGAGATACCATGCCGGTACCGGTGATAACGACACGTCTCATACCCGTGACCCACCCTGACTGTTCAATTCAACCGCCGGACCGGACCACGCGACGATCGCGACCCGCGCATGCATTGCAAATCTCGTTACAGCGTCGTGAAGACGCGCAAAGGTCGCTTTGACCTTATGGTTCCTTGCATGTTCTGGTCCCTGGACGGACTCCAATCAGGAGACATGCAGTAGTGACGACCAGAGGGAAAGGCGGGACGCTTTACCGATCGCAACCCGCAGTGAATGCAGGCCAGCCCACTGCCCCAGGGCTGAACGGGCCGCGAGTGCGGCCCGCCAATAACTCAAGCCAGAAGGTCAGGCCTGGGCTTTCTCGATGAACTTGACGGCGTCGCCGACGGTGAGGATCGAATCTGCAGCGTCGTCCGGGATTTCGACACCGAATTCTTCTTCGAATGCCATGACCAGTTCGACGGTGTCGAGCGAGTCCGCGCCGAGGTCATCGATAAAGCTTGCGCCTTCGCTGACCTTTTCGGCGTCGACGCCAAGATGATCAATAACAATTTTCTTCACGCGTTCTGCGATATCGCTCATGTCGGAGTTCCTCGACCTTATGTTTCTCTACGGCGCTGTTACCGGCACCGGCACTCTATCACGCCTGATAGACCAAGTTGGTCCAACGGGCAATCCATCCAACCGAAACCGCGGAAACCTAGGGCAACAAGAGCTGCCGGACACCTGGCCGGAACGGTCGACTGCGCGCAGTCATGGCCCGATTAACACGGTTTATGCCTGCCGCAAAGTGCGAAAATGCCCGATATTCCCTTGGTCAACATTGATTTTCAGGCATTTGGCACAAACAAACGAAGAGGCTGATCGGAGCTCGCGGCACAGGCCGAAGACCAAGGTACCGCACACTCCATCGCCTCGTCAGATCATCGCCATGCCGCCGTTGACGTGGATCGTCTGACCGGTGACGTATCCCGCTTCGTTCGAAGCGAGATAGGCGACGGCGGAGGCGACCTCGGCTCCGCTTCCCATCCGCCGCATCGGGATCGCAGACATGATCCCTTCCTTTTGCTTGTCGTTCAGCTTGCCGGTCATCGCGCTTTCGATGAAGCCCGGCGCGACGCAGTTGACCGTGACGTTGCGGGTGGCGATTTCCTGTGCAAGCGACTTGGAGAAGCCGATCATGCCGGCCTTCGAGGCACAGTAATTCGCCTGCCCCGGATTGCCGGTGACGCCGACCACCGAAGTTATGTTCACGATGCGGCCGAAGCGACGGCGCATCATCGGATGCGTGAGCTCCCGCGTCAGCCGGAAGACGGCCGTGAGATTGACTTCGATGACGTTGTCCCAGTCTTCGTCGCTCATGCGGACGAAGAGCCCGTCCTTGGTAATGCCGGCATTGTTGACGAGGATGTCGACGCCGCCGAGATCGGCTTCCGCCTTTTCACCGAGCGCCTTGACTTCCGCGCGGTCGGAGAGATTTGCCGGGAATATCTGAACCCGTTCGCCGAGGGTGTTGGCAAGAGCTTCGAGCTTCTCGACGCGGGTACCATGCAGTCCGACGACGGCGCCCTGAGCATGCAGCATGCGGGCGATTTCCTCGCCGATACCACCGGAAGCGCCGGTAACGAGAGCCTTGCGGCCTGAAAGATCGAACATGGATTTCTCCTTATAGTGGGGCGCTCAGGCCAAGAGGACGGCAAGCGCCGCATCGATATCGGCGGGCGAATTGACGGCGATGCCGGTGACGGTCTTGTCGATCCTCCGGGCAAGTCCCGTCAGGACCTTGCCCGAGCCGATCTCGTAAAGCGTCGTCACGTCATGGGCCGCAAACCACTCGACCGTCTCGCGCCAGCGCACCTGCCCGGTCACCTGCTCGACAAGCAGGCGTGCGATATCGCCCGCATCGCTAACCGGCGCGGCAAGCACGTTCGCGACGACCGGCACCACGGGATCGCGCTTCTCGACCGTTGCGAGCGCCTTGCGCATGGCTTCTGCGGCCGGCGTCATCAACGCGGAATGGAAGGGGGCGGACACGGGCAGCATCAGCGCGCGCTTGGCACCCCTTTGCGATGCGAGAGCCGCGGCCTTCTCCACAGCCGGCTTCTCGCCCGAGATCACCAGCTGGCCGCCGCCGTTGTCGTTGGCGATCTGGCACGAGCCGAGCGATGCGGCGTCGCGGCAGATCGCTTCGACATCGTCATGCTCCAGACCGATGATCGCCGCCATCGCGCCCTTGCCGACGGGCACGGCCGCCTGCATGGCATCGCCGCGAATGCGCAGAAGACGCGCCGTGTCGGCGAGCGAGAAGGTACCGGCGGCACAGAGCGCCGAATACTCCCCGAGCGAGTGGCCCGCAACGACGGAAACCTTGCGCTTGAGATCGACGCCCTTGGCCTCGAGCACGCGTATGACCGCCATGGACACCGCCATCAGCGCCGGTTGCGCATTCGACGTCAGCGTCAGCGTGTCCTCAGGCCCGTTCCACATGATGTCGGAAAGCTTTTCGCCGAGCGCCTCGTCGACCTCGGCGAAGACGGCGGCAGCCTCCGGAAAGGCCTCGGCCAGATCCTTGCCCATGCCGACGGCCTGGCTGCCCTGACCGGGGAACGTGAATGCGGTGCTCATCAAGAGTGCCCCTTCCATGGGTCGCGGCTGGTTCGGAGCAAGCCAGTAACCGTGACCGTTTCAATTGCGCGGGCGGGTGCAGATGAACCGCCCGGACCTTTGGCGCCGCCCCGCATTTTCCTCTCCATTCACATTCCTGAACCGCAAGTCAAGCGCGGAAGCCGCGCTTCGCCGGTTGGTTACGGTCTTTTGCCCTTGATCTTCGCCAATCAAGGCTTAAGTTTGCCCCGCTTTGCCGCCGCGCCGTTCCGGAACTTCCCGGGCTGCGGCCAACCGTCATTTCCAAGGCGGAGCGCCTTCCTCCCATGGGCGCTAACCCGCCCCACAAGGAACGTCATGCGCTACAACAAACTCGGCCGCACCGGCATCAAGGTTTCGTCCATCTGTCTCGGAACGATGACGTGGGGCTCGCAGAACACGCCGGCCGAGGCCCATGAACAGCTCGACTATGCCTTCGATCATGGCGTCAACTTCATCGATACGGCCGAACTCTATCCGACCACGCCGCTTTCAGCGGAGACCTACGGCAACACCGAGCGCATTATCGGCGATTGGCTGGCTGCGCGCGGCCGCCGTGACGACGTGGTGGTTGCAACCAAGGTCGCCGGCTCCGGCCGTGCCTACATCCGCAATGGCGGCCCGGTCACCCCGCAAGGGATCGGCGAAGCGGTCGATGCGAGCCTCGCGCGGCTCAGAACCGACTATATCGACCTTTATCAATTGCACTGGCCCAACCGCGGACATTACCACTTCCGAAACGCCTGGTCCTATGATCCTTCCCACCAGAACAGGGAGGAGGTTGCGGCTGATCTCAAGGCCATTCTGGACAAGCTCGGCGAACTCGTCAAAGCGGGCAAGATCCGCGCGGTCGGTCTTTCGAACGATACGGCCTGGGGCGCGATGAAGATGATCGACCTCGCCAACAGATACGGCTTCCCGCGCGTCGCAACGATCCAGAACGAGTACAGTCTGCTCTACCGCAGCTACGATCTCGACCTGGCGGAAGTGTCGCACCACGAAGATATCGGCCTGCTCGCCTATTCGCCGCTGGCGGCCGGGCTGTTGAGCGGAAAATATCTGGACGGGGCCAGGCCGGCCGGATCGCGCCTGTCGATCAACGGCGACCTCGGCGGCCGCTACACGCCGCATCAGGAGCCCGCCGTCGCCGCCTATGCCGCACTCGCCCGCGAACACGGTCTTGACCCCGCTCAAATGGCGATCGCCTTCTGTCTCACGCGCCCCTTCATGGCCTCGGCCATCATCGGCGCCACGTCCATGGAGCAACTGAAGAATGACCTCGGCGCCGCCGACGTCACTCTCTCCCAGGACGTGATGAACGGCATCCGGCGGCTGCACCGGCTCTATCCGGCGCCGATCTGAAACACTCTCCCGCCGGAGCGGCGGCTTCATGCCGCCATCTGGCGGCAGCTCTCGGCACAGCGCCTGCAGGCGTCGACGCAATCGCCCATGTCGCCGATGCGCTCGCAGTCGTCCGCGCACTCCGCACAGATCTCGGCACATTCGCCGCACAGGTGCTTGTGGTGCGGCGTACCCAGCAGCATGAAATGCGCCGCGTCCCTGCAAATTTCCGCGCAGGCCATCATCAACCGGAAGTGCGGCGGCTCGGTATGCTCGCCGCCGGTCTCCAGGCAATGCGTCATCGCCGTCGAAAGGCAGACGCGATAGCAGGCAAGACAATTCTCGATGCATTCCTGCATCTTCGGATCGAAGGGGGCCATTTTCTTCTCCCGGATGGGTGGGAGCCCACTCAACAGCGCAAGGGCGCTTTTGTTCCGGATGAGTGCAGCCGGGGGGCCAATCCGACGAGAGCGCTTGCATTTCGGGTGAAAACCCGTATAAGCGCGCTGTTCGAAACGCCCGGTCTTCTGGCTGGTGGCTGAACGGAGGGCCGGTTTCCATTCGGAAACCGCGAGGAATGTAAGGCATTCCGGCCTCCCGTGTCTCCGCTCTCGACCGTCTCGATACAACACTTTCTTGCCGGCTCTTAGTGGCCTTTAAGAACAGTCGTTGAGGCTTAGCCGCCGAGGTCCGGGCTGATTAACGCAAGAAAGGCAAGCCACAATGGCTCTTTATGAACACGTATTCCTCGCTCGGCAGGACATCACGCCGCAGCAGGTCGACGCTCTGGTCGAGCAGTACAAGGGTGTCATCGAATCGAACGGCGGCAAGGTCGGTCGGGTCGAGAACTGGGGCCTGAAGTCCCTCACCTACCGCATCAAGAAGAACCGCAAGGCTCACTACGTCCTCATGGACATCGATGCCCCGGCACCGGCCGTGCACGAAGTCGAGCGTCAGATGCGCATCAACGAAGACATCCTGCGCTACATGACGATCGCCGTCAGCAAGCACGAGGAAGGCCCGTCCGCGATGATGCAGAAGCGCGACCGCGACGATCGTCCGCGCCGCGACGGCGACCGCCCGGACCGTGGCGGGTTTGGCGACCGTGGTCCGCGTCCGGACCGTGGCGACCGCGATGACCGTCCGCGCCGCCCGCGCGAAGACCGCGCTTAACAAGAAGCTTTAGGAGATAAGACAATGGCTGAAGTTTCTTCCGCTCCGGTACGCCGTCCGTTCCACCGTCGCCGCAAGACCTGCCCCTTCTCGGGCGCAAACGCTCCTCGGATCGACTACAAGGACGTCCGTCTCCTGCAGCGCTACATTTCCGAGCGCGGCAAGATCGTGCCGTCGCGCATCACGGCCGTTTCCCAGAAGAAGCAGCGCGAACTCGCCCAGGCGATCAAGCGCGCCCGCTTCCTCGGCCTGCTGCCCTACATCGTATCGTAAGGCGGCCGGCGCTCCGTTGATCGGTTGACTCAACGGAAACCAGCTCCGATCGAGGCGCGCTTTCAAGTGTGCCTCGATCCCTCCCTTCCGCGGTGGGCGCGGATCGGAAACGCGCCGGAACGGCGCGCAAATCCCATGTTGGGGCAATGGCCGGACGGCCGCCCCTAACTGCATCTCAAGCAGGACAGCGAACGTGAAGAACTGGAACAGGACATCGCTGCTGACCGGCGTTCTCGCCGGCATTACCGCCGCCCTCTTGTCGATGGGCGCGAATACGCAGTCGTCTCTTGCGATCGTTCTCTACGCCGCCTCCGCGCTGCCGATCCTGATTGCGGGTCTCGGTTGGGGAAACGCCGCCGCCATCGCTGCCATCGTGGTCGCGGGCGGGGCAGCAGTGGCACTCGTGTCACCCTATTTCGCACTGCTGATCGTCGTCGTGACGCTCGTCCCGGCCGGCTGGCTCAGCCACCTCTCCAATCTTGCGCGCCCGGCTTCCGAACTCGGCGGTCCCGAGGGTTCACTCGCCTGGTATCCGCTCTCCGACATCCTCGTGCATCTTGCCGGACTGGTGACGGTCGGCATGATCATCGTCGGCTATATCGTCGGATACGACGCGAGCGTCTCCGACATCATGGTCGATATGGTGGTCGAGGCGATAAAGGCGCAGGAACCGCTCTACAATCCGGATGCCGCGGCGATCGCTCAGCTCAAGTCGATATTCACGCTGGCGCTGCCGCTCGTGCAGGGTGCCATCTGGGTATTGATGCTGTTCGCCGCCTACTATCTCGCGACCCGCATCGTGCAGCTGTCCGGCAAGGCGCTTCGGCCGCGGGAGGACGTTCCCTCTTCGCTCAGGATGCACCGCAACGCCATCTTCGTTTTTCTCGGCGGCCTGGCCCTCACCTTCTTCGGAGGGGCGCCGGCTGTGATCGGCGCGCTCGTCTGCGGTACCTTCGGCGCCGGCTTCCTGCTGTCGGGCTTCGCCTCTTTTCATTTTCGCACGCGCGGCAAGTCCTGGCGGCTTCCCGTGCTGTGGATCGCATACCTGTCGGTGTTCGTCTTTACGATTCCGGCTTTCTTCTTCCTCCTTTCCGGCTTGATCGATACGCGCCGCGCCATCGCACTCACGCCCACGGGAAAAAACTGACCAACGAAACGAACAAAACTGAAAGGAAATCAAAATGGAAGTCATTCTCCTCGAACGCATCGCCAAGCTCGGCCAGATGGGCGAAACCGTGAAGGTTCGCGACGGCTTCGCGCGCAACTACCTGCTGCCGCTCGGCAAGGCGCTCCGCGCCAATGCCGCCAACAAGGCCCGTTTCGAATCCGAGCGCTCGACGCTCGAAGCCCGTAACCTCGAGCGTAAGTCGGAAGCCCAGAAGGTTGCCGATTCGCTTGACGGCAAGTCCTTCATCATCGTCCGTTCCGCTGGCGAGACCGGCCAGCTTTACGGCTCGGTTGCCGCCCGCGACATCGTCGAGACGCTGGCTGCCGAAGGCTTCAACATCAACCGGAACCAGGTCGACCTCAACCAGCCGATCAAGGCTATCGGCCTGCACAAGGTCACGCTGCACCTGCACGGGGAAGTCGACGTGGCGATCGAAATCAACGTCGCCCGTTCGGCCGAAGAAGCCGAGCGCCAGGCCAAGGGCGAAAGCCTGACCTCGGCCGATGCCATCTACGGCGTGGACGAAGACGCCCTGAAGCCGGAAGATTTCTTCAACCCGGAAGCCGAGATCGAGTCCGAAGAAGAATAAGTCCCGAGCGGACCTCAAGGAAAGAAGCCCGGATCCGATCGGATCCGGGCTTTTTGTTTGCGGGCGATTCCTTGCGGAACCTGGAATTGCCCTACCCGGCGGACGCGATTGCCGCCTGAGGTTCGGCCGCCTTGTCGACCCTCACCACCACCGAAAGCCCGGGAGCAAGGCGGTCGGCCATTGGCTGTTCGGGATCGACGGCGATGCGCACGCCGAGACGTTGCGCCACCTTGGTAAAATTGCCGGTGGCGTTATCGGGCCGTATGATGCTGAATTCCGATCCGGCAGCGGGAGAGAAGCGCTCGATGTGGCCTCTCAGCACCTGCCGGTTCAGGGCGTCTACCGAAATGGTGACGGGCTGACCAACCCGCATCCCGTCAAGCTGCGTCTCCTTGAAGTTGGCGACGATCCAGACGTCGTGCGGCACGACCGAGAGCAGCTGTGTGCCGGCGGTGACATATTGCCCGACACGGGCACCGATCTCGCCGAGCCTGCCGGCACGCGGCGCAACGATCCTGGTGTTGTCGAGGTCGATCTCGGCGAGTTCCACGGCCGCCTCGGCGCCGGCTACCGCACCCTCGAGGCCGGCGCGGGCGCCGAGCGTCGTCGCAAGCGACTGGCGCGAAACCTCGAGAGTTGCGATCGCCTGTTTGACGCCCGCGTCCGCCTGCTCGAACGCAGCCCGGGCCTGGTCGGCGTCGCTCCGCGTCGCGACACCTTTATCGGCGAGCGGACGAATGCGGTCCCAGGTTGCTCTCGCCGTTGCCAGAGCCGCTTTGGCCCCGTCGAGCTGGGCCTCGCTCGCGGCGATTCCGGCCTTTGCCGATAGCTCCTGTTCGAACGAGTTCGCCAGTGCCGACCGTTGTGTCGCAAGCGTCGCCTTTGCCTGCGCAAGCTTCTGGACGTAAATCCGGTCATCGATCCTGACGAGGAGCTGACCAGCCCTCACCTCCTCGTAGTCGCGCACCGGCACCTCCGCGACGTAGCCGGAAAGTTGCGGGCTGATGGTCGTGACATAGCCGCGGACATAGGCGTTCTCCGTGGTTTCGACGGAGCTCGCGAAAGGCGGCAGACGCCAGGCGTAGAGGACGAGCGAAAGACCGGCGAGGCCGGCAAGAAATACGATGAGCGTTGTAGGAGAGCGGAAGTTTTTCAACATGGTAACGACTTCATTGT
The DNA here is from genome assembly GCF_042436655.1 of Sinorhizobium sp. P24N7. NCBI lineage: Bacteria > Pseudomonadati > Pseudomonadota > Alphaproteobacteria > Hyphomicrobiales > Rhizobiaceae > Sinorhizobium > Sinorhizobium sp. P24N7. The sequence continues at coordinate 84,673 of NZ_JBHMIW010000020.1, forward strand.
TCAAGATATGGCCGCCGGCACGGTGTCGGGATCGCGCCCGGCAAGCCGTTTGACAGCGATTTGGATGAGCAGCACCGCGAGCGCGAAAAGCGCTATGATCGCCGCCAGCAGGAAGGCATCGTTGTAGGCGAGGATGTTGGCCTCGCGGGTGATCGTCTGCCCGAGCAGGGCAACGCCCTCCCCGTTCAGCAACGCCCTGTCGCCGATTGCCTTGGCGTAGGCGCCCGATAACTGCCCGATGCGCTGCGCGACCAGAGGATTGGTCAGAACGATCTGCTCGGCCAGAATGTTGGCGTGGAACTTCTCCCGCAGTGTCACGAAGGTTCCGAAGGCGGCCGAGCCCATCAGGCCGCCGATGCTCTGCGTGAACAGAAAGACGACGATGAAGCTCAGGATGTAGCTCGGGCCTTTCGCGAGTGCCGCCGTGAAACCGCGGGCCATGGCCGGCGGCAGGAAAAGGGCCGTGCCGGCGGCGACCAGCGCCTGGCTCACATACATTTGTTCCGGACGCGTAAGGCTCGTCGCATGGCTGTCCATATAGGCGCCGCCAGCGAGCATGCCGAGGGCGAACACGTGGATGACGTCCGCGTGCCCCGGCTTCATCAGCGCCGCACAGAGCAGACCGCCCCCGAGCGATGCGGCCAGAATGATCCAGTAAAGTGTCGCGAGCTGGTCATACTGCAGGCCGAGCAATTGGTAGAAGTTGGTGGCGATCGCCGACTGTTCGGAGGCGACGAGGCGGAAGATCAACAGTACGGCAGCAAAATGCACGATCTCGCGCGAGGCCAACCAGCGTATGTCGATCAAGGGCTGCTCGCGATTGAGCTCGATCAGGACGACGGCCGTGAGGGTAACGACCGACAAGGCGAGCAGTATGCCGAGCCAGGGTGCCTCGAACCACCAATAGAGCCTCCCCATCACGAGGACGACGGCAACGCAGCCGAAGCCGACGGCGAGCAGCAGGTAGCTGAGGATGTCGGTACGCTGGATGACTTTGGCATGAGGCACCGGCGTCAGCGGCAGCAGATAGATGACCGGCAGCGCGATCAGCGCGAGCGCCATCTCGAGCGTGTACAGCCCGTGCCATTGTCCGATCTCGATGAGTCGCGGCGAAATCAGCCGCGTGATCGGAGCGGCCAAGGTCGTGCATGTCAGTGCGAGTGCGAGGCCCACCGTCAGCTTGCGCGCCGGTGGAAAGGCTTCCAGCATATAGAGAAAGCCGAGGCTCGACATCGGCGCGGCCGCAATGCCGCTGATGAAGCGGACGACGACCGCCGAATGAAGGTCCGAGACGAAGACGTTCATCAGTGAAGCGATGACGAAGCCGACTATGCCGATCTCAGCGAAGCGGCGAAGACCGTATTGGGCGCGGATCTTCACGAGAGCCGCCGAAAGGCTGACATTGGGCGCCATGTAGGCAGCCGCAAGCCAGGCAGCCTCCACCGACGTGGCCGAAAGCGACCCCTGGACCTGCGCAAGATTGGCCGAGGCGAGATTCAGGCCGAGGCCCTGCGTCAGAAAGAGGAGAGCGGAGCCGGCGATATAGAGAGCCGATCTACCGATGCGCATCGAGTCGGGAGCGGCAACGGCATTCATCGGTCGCCACTCCGCCCGATCGATTGGATGTTCGTCGCGATCTTGCAAACGACCTTCAGCGCGACGGCGATTTCCTGTGGCTGCAGCCCGCCCAGGACCTCCTCGCGGATGTCGCTCGCGAGCTTCTGAATCTCATCCGCCACGGAGCGGCCGATGTCCGTCATATGGATCTGCTTCGCACGCCGATCGGAAAGCTCGACCCGACGCTCGATAAATCCCTGCTTTTCCATGCCGTCGAGAAGGCGAACGATCGTCGGCGTCTCGATATCGAGCTCTTCGGCCAACTCGCGCTGATTGAGACCTTCTTTCCTGGCGAGCGCGAACAGCATCCGCGCACGCGGCAGCGTCAGGCCGCGCTCCTTCACCCGCGCGTCGAACACCGACCGCAGTTTGCGATTTACGGTCGCAAGTGCGTCGAACAGTTCACGATTGTCGCTTGGATTCGGCATTTAGTATCGTTTCCATATTACTAGCATGCTAACTATCTGGACACTATTTAATCCGGCCATGGGCATTTTTCAAGATGCCCATCGAGGACGCGGGGACGCGAATCAGGTAGTTTTTACCCATGGCCGCTGCGTCAACCAGTGTCGCGTGAGAATGTATTTTTTTACAACTTCTCCCTTGCCTCCCTGTGGATCAGTCGAACAACGGGCAAAGGCGACAGGCGGGGTTGTATGGCACGCCACTGTTGCGTGCCTGCACTAGACGCGACGGGCAACAGTCAGCAAACCGGGTGCCTCACGGGATCATAAGCGGAAACGGAAAACGATGAACGACGCAGCGCGAAAGCTCGCCCCTTTGGCCAAGGATCAGGCAGAACAGCATTATCGCGAGGCGCCGAACAATCTGGAAGCGGAACAGGCCCTGCTCGGCGCCATTCTCGTCAATAACGACGCCTTCTACCGGGTGTCGGACTTCCTCAAACCCGTACACCTGTATGAGCCGTTGCATCGCAGGATCTTCGAGATCGCCGGCGAAATCATCCGCATGGGCAAGACTGCCAACCCGGTGACGGTCAAGACCTTTCTCAAGGCCGACGAGAAGGTCGGCGACCTGACGGTTGCGCAATATCTCGCGCGCCTCGCCGCCGAAGCCGTGTCCATCATCAATGCGGAGGACTACGGTCGCGCGATCTACGACCTGGCGCTCCGCCGGTCGCTGATCACCATCGGTGAAGACATGGTGAACATCGCCTATGACGCACCGCTCGACATGCCGCCGCAGAGCCAGATCGAGGATGCCGAACGGCGCCTGTTCGAACTCGCCGAGACCGGGCGCTACGACGGCGGCTTCCAATCGTTCAACGACGCGGTCGCGCTCGCAATCGACATGGCCGGACAGGCGTTCGAGCGGGACGGTCACCTCTCCGGCATTTCCACCGGCATCCATTCCCTCGACGGGAAGATGGGCGGACTGCAGCGTTCGGACCTGATCATCCTCGCCGGCCGTCCGGGCATGGGCAAGACCTCCCTCGCGACGAACATCGCATACAACATCGCCGCCGCCTACGAACCGGAGGTACAGCCCGACGGCTCCTTCAAGGCCAAGAACGGCGGCGTGGTCGGCTTCTATTCGCTCGAAATGTCGTCCGAACAGCTCGCTACCCGTATCATCTCCGAGCAGACCGAAGTCTCCTCCTCGAAGATCCGCCGCGGTGACATTTCGGAAGCGGATTTCGAAAAGCTCGTCGCCTGCTCGCAGATGATGCAGAAAGTGCCGCTTTATATCGACCAGACCGGCGGTATCTCGATCGCCCAGCTTGCCGCGCGTGCGCGCCGATTGAAGCGGCAGCGCGGCCTGGACGTACTCGTGGTCGACTACATCCAGCTCATGACCGGTTCGAAGAAGTCGGGCGAAAATCGCGTACAGGAAATCACCGAGATAACCACCGGCCTCAAGGCGCTCGGCAAGGAACTCAACGTGCCGATCATCGCGTTGTCGCAGCTTTCGCGCGCGGTGGAAAGCCGCGAGGACAAGCGGCCGCAGCTCTCCGACCTGCGTGAATCGGGCTCGATCGAACAGGACGCCGACGTGGTTCTCTTCGTGTTCCGCGAGGAATATTACGTGAAGAACATGGAACCGCGCGACGAGTTCGATCCGAAATACGAAGAGTGGAAGATGCAGATGGAGAAGGTGAAGGGCACGGCCGACGTGATCATCGCCAAGCAGCGCCACGGACCGACCGGCACCGTAAAGCTCGCCTTCCAGTCGGAATTCACGCGCTTCTCGGATCTCGCCGATCCGTCGTTTACGCAGTACGAGCACTGAGGGGCGGACTGAGAGCATTACAATGTTTCATCGAAACACTGAATTGCTCTAAGTCTCTGGTCCAACGCACTTCCGGACGGAAAACGGGCTCTCTACGCTACGAACACCCTCACAACCGCCACGACGATCACCCCGGCCGCCACCGCGGCCAGCAGCGGAAGCCTCGTGGCGACAAGCGCTGTCGCGAGGGTTGCGAGCGTTTCGGCCGGCCCGGTGACCAGCGCCGTCGGCGCGATGACGGCCATCAATACGGCCGGCGGAATCGCCTCCAGCGCCCGCTTCTGCTTAGGACCTATCGTGACGAAACGGATGAGGACAAGACCGCCGATCCGGGTCAGCACCGTCGCAACGGCCATCGCGAGGATCGCAAGAAGCGTGTGCGGATCGAGCGTCATGCGCGGGCCTCCTGACGTTCCCCGGTGAAGAGCGCCGCGATGACGCCCGCCCCCGCGCCGGCTGCGATGTACCAGACTCCGGGGAGGAGTTGCTGCGCGAGGACCGCGGCCGCACCGCTCGCAGCGAGAACCGCGCCGGTCTCTCGTCCCTTCCAGAAACCCATGACCAGGACGATGAAGACCGCGGGAAACGCAAAATCGAGACCGAGCGCTTTCGGGTCTCCGAGGAACGCGCCGGCGAGCGAGCCGGCAAGGCCGGCAAGCACCCAGACCAGGTAGAACGGGACCGCGAGGCCCGCATACCAGGCGGGCGTGAGGCGCGACTCACCGGCTCGGACCTCGGCCATGGCCCATATCTCGTCGGCAAGGAGAAGCATCGCGGCATATCTCGCCGGCCCCGAGAAGGCCGGCATCTTCGTCCCGATCGATGCGCTCATCAGAAGATGGCGGATATTGACGAGCAGAGCCGAAAATCCGAGGGCCGCCCAGGAGGCCGGATGAGTCCAGATGTCGAGCGCGACGAATTGTGAACCGCCGGCGAAGACCAGCGCGCTCATCATCACGACTTCGAGGGTCGACAGGCCCTTGGTTGCGGCGACGGCCCCGAAGACGAGCCCGATCGGCATCACCGCCACGATAAGCGGTGCCATCGCCCTGAAACCTCCCCAGAATTCCTCGACTGCCCGCACCTTTTTCACGCCAGGGATCTCCCGTACCTGCAACACCAATCTTCTGAAATTGCGCACTCCCGGAGGAAAACCGTTACGCGCTTTTCCTGGAAGAGCGCCAGCAGGTAGCCCGGCAGAAGACACCCGTCTTGAACGAAAGTGATCAGCCTGAGCGATAGGTGCCCGGCGTGACGCCGGTTCGAGCCTTGAAATGGCGGCTGAAATGCGCCTGATCGGCAAAGCCGCAGTGATAGGCGGTGTCCGCCGCAGACCAGCCCTTGCGCAGAAGGGCCTTGGCTTCCCGCACCCGCTTGTCGGTGAGAAAAGCATGCGGGGTGATGTGAAATTCCTTTCGGAAGGCGCGGATCAGATGGGCGCGGCTGAGCCCCGCCAGCTTCGCAAGCTCCTCCAGCCCGATATCGTGCGTGTAGTTTTCAACAAGATAGTCGCGTGCCCGGTGCACGGCTGAACTCTCGCGCGTCTGCAGAGGGACGATGATAGCGTTGCCGTGGCGCTCGAAGAGCCTCGCCAGGAACCCGAACATGCTTTCGTCCGCTTCTAGCGTACCGACCTTGCCTTCCAATGCGCGGTGCGCACGATGAAACCCGATCGCAAGCTCTCTATCGGTGAGAAGCAGCCGCGAGAAGGACGGCGTTCCCCTGAAGGAGCGGCCGGTCACATCCTCGAGAATCTCCACCAGCAGGTCTGTGGATGGATAGATCATCCGGTAGCGGTAGCCTTCATGACCCGGATGCCCGTCGTGAATTTCATCCGGATTGATGAGATAGAGATCTCCCGGGCCCGTCTGCGATCGTTCCCCCTTGATCGTGCTGATCTGGGAACCCGCTTCGATCGCACCTATGCTGAAGGTGTCGTGCGCGTGGGGGGCAAATTCGTGTGTGATGAAGGTCGCGCTGAGGCACTCCATGCCCTTGAAGCGGGGGTCGCGCCAGAAACGAGTCCGCTCGGCTCCCTCGAGCGGCATGGCCTCGATGGCCTTTTCCTGTGAGATCGTTTCCATCGGCCGATCTTATCGGGCGAGGAAAGGCTCGTCTTGCATAAAAGTGCTTTCGACCGGAGCATTGCGTCGGCGGTTTGCGGCACGGAGCACTTGGATGTATTGCTGCGGGTATCGCCCACGCAGAGTTCCAGTATGCAAAGCCCCGAGTTTCTTTCCGCCTCCAGCAGGCTCACCGTCGACCTCACCGCGCTTGCCGACAATTGGCGGGCGATGAACGAGCGGTCCGGAAAAGCCCGCACCGCCGCCGTTCTGAAGGCCGATGCCTACGGCCTCGGCGTCGTGCATGCCGCACCGGCTCTCTATGCCGCCGGCGCGCGCGATTTCTTCGTGGCCAGTGTCGAAGAAGGGGCCGAGCTTCGCCCGCTTGTTCCGGATGGACGAATCTACATTCTCGCGGGAATGTGGCCCGGCAACGAGGAACTCTTCTTCGAGAACGATCTCGTGCCGATCATCAACTCGGAGGAGCAGCTGGCGGTCTTCATGGCAGCGCTTTCCGAACGGGGCGACCACCCCTGCGTTCTCCACGTCGACACGGGCATGAACCGGCTCGGCCTGTCGCCAGAGGAGGCCATTACCCTCGCCCACGACCCTGCGCGGCCTGCGAGTTTCTCGCCGGTCCTCGTCATGAGCCATCTCGCCTGCGCAGACGATCCTGGACACCCGATGAACCGCTATCAGCTTCAGCGTTTCCGCGAGGTTACGGCCGCCTTCGAGGGCGTGCCGGCAAGCCTCGCAAATTCCGGCGGCGTGTTCCTCGGCGCGGACTACCACTTCGATCTCACCCGGCCCGGTATCGCGGTCTATGGCGGCGAAGCGGTAGATGGCGCCGTGAATCCGATGAAAGCGGTCGTCACCGCCGAAGCGCGCATCGTGCAGGTCAGGACGGTTCCATCCGGCGAAACGGCAAGCTACGGCGCCTCGGTCCGCTTCGGCCGCGACAGCCGCATTGCGACGGTCGCGATCGGTTATGCCGACGGCTACCACCGTTCGGTTTCGGGCGGCGGCGTCACCCTCAGACAGGCGATGCCCTCGGGCGCCTTCGGTTTCCTGCATGGTATGAAGGTGCCGCATGTCGGGCGGGTGACTATGGATCTGAGCCTGTTCGACGTCACGGACCTGCCGGAAACGGCCGTGCGTGCCGGCGATTACATCGAGGTCTTCGGGCGCAATGTCGCCATCGATGACGTCGCGCGCGCCGGCGGCACCATCGGCTACGAGCTGCTGACGAGTCTCGGCCGCCGGTATCATCGGACCTATGTCGGAGGCGCTTGAACAAGGCGCAAAGGAATATCGTCCTTTCAATCGGGATTTCGCGGCATTATGTGACCGCCAAGAGTGATTCTCGGGCGGCGGCAATTCCGCCATCGCCCGCAAACATCCGAAAGCCGACATCCATGGCGAAAGCCCGCACCCAGTTCGTCTGCCAGAATTGCGGCACTGTCCATTCCCGTTGGGTGGGCAAGTGCGACGGTTGCGGCGAGTGGAACACGATCATCGAGGATGACCCGACGGGGGGGATCGGCGGCGGTCCCATGCGCACGCCGAAGAAGGGGCGTCCCGTCGCACTTACCACGCTGTCCGGAGAGATCGAAGACGCGCCGCGCATCCACACCGGCATTTCGGAACTCGATCGCGTGACCGGCGGCGGCTTCGTTCGCGGATCCGCACTGCTCGTCGGCGGAGATCCGGGCATCGGCAAGTCGACCGTACTGATGCAGGCGGCCGCGGCACTTGCCCGCCGGAAGCATCGGGTGATCTATGTCTCGGGCGAAGAAGCGATCGCCCAGGTCCGCCTGCGTGCTCAGCGGCTTGGCGCCGCCGACAGCGACGTGCTTCTTGCGGCCGAGACGAATGTCGAAGATATCCTCGCGACGCTTTCCGAGGGCAAGCGCCCGGACCTCGTCATCATCGATTCGATCCAGACGCTTTGGAGCGACATCGTCGACTCCGCACCGGGCACGGTGACGCAGGTCCGCACCGGCGTGCAGGCGATGATCCGCTTCGCCAAGCAGACGGGCACGGCGGTCGTGCTGGTCGGCCACGTGACGAAGGAGGGCCAGATCGCCGGCCCGCGCGTCGTCGAGCACATGGTGGATGCCGTCCTTTATTTCGAGGGCGACCGCGGCCATCATTACCGCATCCTCAGGACGGTGAAGAACCGCTTCGGACCGACCGACGAGATCGGCGTTTTCGAAATGTCGGACAAGGGCCTGCGCGAGGTCGCCAACCCGTCGGAGCTGTTTCTCGGCGAACGCAACGCGAAATCGCCGGGTGCCGCGGTCTTCGCCGGCATGGAGGGCACGCGGCCCGTGCTTGTCGAGGTACAGGCGCTGGTCGCGCCGACATCGCTCGGAACGCCGCGCCGCGCGGTGGTCGGCTGGGATTCGGCCCGTCTTTCGATGATCCTCGCCGTGCTGGAAGCCCATTGCGCCATTCGCCTCGGCCAGCACGACGTCTACCTCAATGTCGCGGGCGGCTATCGCATTTCCGAACCGGCGGCCGATCTCGCTGTGGCTTCCGCACTGGTTTCGTCGCTTGCCGGGCTTGCCCTGCCGGCCGATTGCGTCTATTTCGGCGAAGTCAGCTTGTCGGGTGCAGTCCGGCCGGTTGCGCATACCGCCCAACGTCTCAAGGAAGCCGAGAAGCTCGGTTTCTCCCAGGCCGTCCTGCCATCTGCATCGACCGAGTTGCCGAAGAACGGCAACGGCCGCTGGAGCGAGATGGAAAGCCTGCCGGATCTGGTGGCGCGTATCGCGGGATCGCGGCGTGCCCTGCAGCAGACGAATGACGAGGACTGACGGAATAGCCGCGCCCTGGAGCATCAACAGGATGTGCCGCCTGGCGATTGGCGGTGAAGTCGGAGTAAGGACAACATGCCCATCACAATTCTCGACGGTATCGTTCTCGGCGTCGCGCTGTTTTCGGCCATCCTCGCGATGGTTCGCGGCTTCTCGCGCGAGGTTCTGTCGGTGGCGAGCTGGGTCGGCGCAGCCGCCGCGGCCTATTTCCTCTATCCGCATCTTCTGCCCTACGCCAGCCAGTACACGACCAGCGGAACGGTCGCGATGATCGGCTCGGCGGCCGTAATCTTCCTGATCGCACTGATCATCATCTCCTTCATCACGATGCGGGTGGCCGACTTCATCATCGACAGCCGCATCGGCGCGCTCGACCGCACGCTCGGCTTCCTGTTCGGAGCCGCTCGCGGCATTCTGCTCGTCGTCGTCGCCATGCTGTTCTTCAACTGGTTGGTGGCGCCGCAGCAGCAGCCTGTCTGGGTGACCCACGCGAAGTCGAAGCCGCTGCTCGACAATCTCGGCAATCAGTTGGTAGCGCTGCTGCCGGAAGAGGCCGACGCCACCATTCTCGACCGCTTGCGCGGAAAGGATACGACCGGCGAAGGCGAAAGCGAGACGCCGCCGGCTCAGACGGAACAGGCGCCCGGCGAGGAAGCGCCGGCGACGAACGGCTGAGATCGACAGGAAAGTTTGCGACAAAGCCCGCTGTGCGGGCTTTATCCATTTGGAATGACGCTTGTCAGTGTTTTCGGGTAAGATCGCTTGAAGACTGGCGGCCCGATCACGATATGCGCACCGGCACGTAGCAAAGGCGAATTGCGATGACCGATCTCAGATCCAGCGAAATTCATGACGAACTCGACGGCGACACCCTTCATGAGGAGTGCGGCGTTTTCGGCATTCTCGGGCATCCGGACGCCGCCGCGCTGACGGCGCTCGGCCTGCATGCGCTCCAGCATCGCGGGCAGGAAGCCGCCGGCATCGTCACCTTCGACGGGCGGCAGTTCTATTCGGAGCGCCGGATGGGTCTCGTCGGCGACCACTATACCGATCCCACCACGCTCGCGAAGCTGCCCGGTTCGATGTCGATCGGCCATGTACGCTACTCCACCACCGGTGAGACGGTCCTGCGCAACGTCCAGCCGCTGTTTGCCGAGCTGCAGGAAGGCGGAATCGCAATCGCGCACAACGGCAACTTTACGAACGGCCTAACGCTCCGGCGCCAGATCATTGCAGACGGTGCCATCTGTCAGTCGACATCCGACACCGAAGTGGTGCTGCACCTGATCGCGCGGTCGAAACACGTCTCCTCCAGCGACCGTTTCGCCGACGCGATCGCCCAGGTCGAAGGCGGCTATTCGATGCTGGCTCTGACGCGCACCAAGCTCATCGCCGCCCGCGACCCGAACGGCATTCGCCCGCTCGTCATGGGCGAACTCGACGGCAAGCCGATCTTCTGCTCGGAGACCTGCGCGCTGGATATCATCGGCGCCAAGTTCGTTCGCGATATCGAGAACGGCGAAATCGTCATCTGCGAGATTCAGCCGGACGGGTCGATCACCATCGATGCCCGCAAGCCGCAGAATCCGCTGCCGGAACGCCTTTGCCTTTTCGAATACGTCTATTTCGCCCGGCCGGATTCCGTCGTCGGCGGCCGCAACGTCTATGTCGCCCGCAAGAACATGGGCAAGAACCTCGCCATCGAAGCCCCCGTCGAGGCGGATGTCGTGGTGCCCGTTCCGGATGGCGGTACTCCGGCTGCAATCGGCTACGCGCAGGAAAGCGGTATCCCCTTCGAACTCGGCATCATCCGCAATCACTATGTCGGGCGGACCTTTATCGAGCCGACGCAGCAGATCCGTGCCTTCGGCGTCAAGCTCAAGCATTCTGCGAACCGGGCGATGATCGCCGGCAAGCGCGTCGTGCTCGTCGACGATTCCATCGTCCGTGGCACCACTTCGGTCAAGATCGTCCAGATGATGCGTGACGCAGGCGCGCGCGAGGTGCATGTGCGCGTCGCGAGCCCGATGATCTTCCACCCGGATTTCTACGGCATCGATACGCCGGACCGTGACAAACTGCTCGCCAACCAGCATGCCGACCTCGCCTCGATGTGTCGCTTCATCGGCGCCGATTCGCTCGAATTCCTCTCTATCGACGGGCTTTATCGTGCCGTCGGCGGCGAGACGCGCAACCCACAGGCGCCGCAGTTCACCGATCACTATTTCACCGGAGACTACCCGACCCGCCTTCTCGACCAGGGGGCAGCGAGCAACGTTCGCAAACTCTCGGTTCTCGCAAGCAACGGATAACGAACAACAACATGACGCCCAATCTGAAAGACCGGATCGCCGTCGTCACCGGCGCATCGCGCGGGATCGGCTATTTCACTGCTCTTGAACTCGCCAGGGCCGGCGCCCACGTCGTCGCCTGCGCCCGCACCCTCGGCGGCCTCGAAGAACTGGACGACGCGATCAAGGCTTTCGGCGGTTCGGCAACGCTCGTCCCCTTCGATCTGTCGGACATGGCCGCCATCGACAAGCTCGGCGGTGCCATAAACGAGCGCTGGGGCAAGCTCGACATCATGGTCGCCAATGCGGGCGTCCTCGGCACGATCTCGCCGATCGGCCATGTGGAAGCCAAGGTCTTCGAAAAGGTGATGGCGATCAATGTCACCGCGACCTGGCGCCTGATCCGTTCGCTCGAACCGTTGCTCGTCCGTTCGGATGCCGGCCGCGCCCTCATCCTCTCCTCGAGCGCGGCGCACAAGTGCAAGCCATTCTGGGGGCCCTACTCCGCCTCCAAGGCTGCGGTCGAGGCGCTGGCACGCACCTGGGCCTACGAGACGCAGCGCCTGCCGCTGCGCATCCTCAGCGTCGATCCGGGCGCCACGCGCACCGCCATGCGGGCGCAGGCCGTGCCCGGCGAAGATCCCGAGACCCTTCCGCATCCCTCCGAGGTAGCTCAGGCGCTGTTGCCGCTGCTCGGCCCCGAGCAGACCGAGACGGGAAAGCTCTTTATCGTTCGGGAAAAGAAGATCGTCGACTACCGCATGCCGGAATAGGCCGGCGGCGCTTCCCCGCATCCGGCCTGCCGGCCCGCAAGCGGGGCGAAGGTGATTGGCGACTGATGCTCCGCCCTCGGCGGGCATCCGCGCGCGGAAACCTATCAGCTATTCGCTGTCCCCCGGCAAACCGTCGTTCCCGTGGCCACCCGGCCAGTCGCCGTATTTGCGCTGCCAGGATCGGGCACCGAAGGGCAGGCTCACCAGATAGGCCATCGCAGTCACCACCATCGTCTCCCAGGTATAGGTCATCAGCGTCGCCACGTAGAAGACGACGACCAGGATGACGGGGAGGACCAGATCCCGGCGGACGCGGTTCTCCGACTTGCCGGACCAGACAGGAAGACGGCTGACCATAAGGAAGGCGATAAGGACCGTATAGACCGACGCGATCAGCGCAAACGTCCTTTCCGGCGCAAGACCGAGCAGGCCAAGATAGACGGGCAGCAAAACCAGCATCGCACCGGCCGGCGCCGGAACACCGACGAAATATTCCGACTGCCAGGATGCCTTGACCTGGCGCTCCGCCATCACGTTGAAGCGCGCCAGCCTCAGACCGACGGCAATGGCGTAGATCAGCGCCGCAATCCAGCCGAGGGAACGCGCCTGATCGAGGAGAAACACGTAGAGGACGAGCGCGGGCGCGACCCCGAAATTGATGATGTCGGCAAGCGAGTCCATCTGGACCCCGAAACTCGAGGTCGCCTTTAGAAGACGCGCGATGCGCCCGTCGATGCCATCGAGGAAAGCGGCAAGGAGAACCATCGCAACCGCGAGCTCGAACCGATTCTCGAATGCCAGCCGGACGCCCGAGAGGCCGGCGCAGATCGCCAGGACCGTGATCATGTTCGGGACCATCAGCCGTAGCGGAATCTCCCGCAACCGGGGCCCGCGGGCCTTGTCGTGGGTGCCGGTGGCGTCCACGTGCTCAGCGGCGGGCTGTTCCGGGCTTCCTGCGGATTGTTCGTGGCGGGGTTCTTCCATGACCTGTCCTCACGCGCGCCGGCTGATGACCGGGCCCTTCGCCGATCCGAATTCGGCGAGCACCGTCTCGCCGCCGGTGGCCGTCTGACCGACCGTCACGCGCGGTTCCGCACCGGCAGGCAGGAACACGTCGAGCCGCGAGCCGAAGCGGATGAGGCCGAAACGCTCGCCCGCCTCCAGCGACGCGCTCTCCCGCGTCCAGCAGAGGATGCGGCGGGCCACGAGACCGGCGATCTGGACCACGCCGATCTGGCCGTGTTTCGTTTCGATGACGAGGCCGTTGCGCTCGTTTTCCTGACTTGCCTTGTCCAGCTCGGCATTCACGAACTTGCCGGCACGGTAGGCGATCCGTCGTACCGTGCCGCTCATCGGCGCGCGGTTCACGTGGCAATTGAACACGTTCATGAAGACCGAAATGCGCAGCATCGGCTCCGATCCGAGGCCCAGTTCCTCAGGCGGCGTCACGGTGGCGACCGACGATACGGTGCCGTCCGCCGGGCTGATGACGAGATCGTCGTCGATCGGCGTCATGCGCTCCGGATCGCGGAAGAAATAGGCGCACCAGGCGGTCAGAACGAAGCCGATCCACATCAGCGGCTCCCAGAGGAAGCCGAGCGCCAGCGACACGACAAAGAAAATCGCAATGAAGCGGTAGCCTTCCCTGTGGACCGGTACGAGCGTGTTGCGCACTGTGTCGATCAAACTCATGAACTCTACTCTCCATATTTGCTTTGCGACGTGAACTAGCGCGAATCAGACAGCCCGGCAATGTCGAGGCCGGGAGATAGAGGACTCGCGGTAACCTCATTGCGGTCAGAGCGCCGGCATTCCCCGGTCGACGATGCCGAGATCGTCGCTCTCACGCACGCGTTTCAACTGTTCTTCGGCCTGCGTTGCCTCGCGCTGGCGGCTCCACATGGAAGCATAAAGACCGCAGCGGTCGATCAGTTCGCCATGGGTGCCGCGTTCGGCAATGACGCCGTCCTTCAGGACGATGATCTCGTCGGCGTTGATGACCGTCGACAGGCGATGGGCGATGACGAGCGTGGTGCGATTGCGCGACACGATATCGAGCGCAGCCTGGATTTCCTGTTCCGTCTTCGTGTCCAGAGCCGACGTCGCCTCGTCGAGGATCAGAATCGGCGGCGCCTTCAGGATGGTTCGCGCGATCGCGACGCGCTGCTTTTCGCCGCCCGAAAGTTTCAGGCCGCGCTCGCCCACCATGGCGCGGAAGCCTTCCGGCAGGTCACGGATGAAATCGGCGATCTGCGCCGCCTCGGCGGCTGCCTCGACCTCCGCATCGCTCGCCGTCACCCGGCCGTAACGGATATTGTAGGCGATCGTATCGTTGAAAAGAACAGTGTCCTGCGGCACCATGCCGATCACGGAGCGCAGGCTCTTCTGGGTGACGTCACGCACGTCCTGACCGTCGATGGTGATCGAGCCTTCCTGGACATCGTAAAAGCGGTAGAGCAGCCGCGACAATGTCGACTTGCCGGCTCCTGAGGGGCCGACGACTGCGACCGTCTTTCCGGCGGGCACATCGAAGGTGATCCCTTTCAGGATCGGCCGTGCCGGATCATAGGCGAATTGGACGTTCCTGAAGGAAATTGCGCCTCTTTCGATCTCGAGCTCCTTCGCGTTCGGCCGGTCGACGACCTCCGCCCGAACGTCGAGCAGATCGAACATGTGCTCGATATCGGTCAGGCCCTGGCGGATTTCGCGATAGACGAAACCGATGAAGTTCAGCGGGATCGCGAGCTGGATCAGCATCGCGTTGATGAAGACGAAGTCGCCGATGGTCTGTTCGCCGCGCTGCACGGCGAGCGCCGATATCGTCATCATCACCGCCGTGCCGGCACCGAAAATCAGCGCCTGGCCGAAGTTCAGCCAGCCGAGCGACGTCCAGACCTGCGTCGCGGCCCGCTCGTAACGCTCCATAGACTTGTCGAACCGCTTCGCCTCCATCTCCTCGTTGCCGAAATATTTCACGGTCTCGAAATTCAGGAGCGAATCGATCGCCTTGGTGTTCGCATCGGTGTCGCTGTCGTTCATCGAGCGTCGAATGGCGATGCGCCAGTCGCTCGCACGCACGGTGAACCAGATGTAGAGCCATACCGTGACAGCGGTCACCAGGAGATAGGTGAAGCCGTAGCCCCACCAGAAGATCACCGCCGTCAGCAGGAACTCGATGAGTGTCGGCACGCTGTTGAGGATCGTGAAGCGGACGATCGTCTCGATGCCCTTGGTGCCGCGTTCGATGATGCGCGAAAGCCCGCCCGTGCGCCGCTCGAGATGGAAGCGCAGCGAGAGCTGGTGCATGTGAACGAAGGTCTTGTAGGCAAGCTGCCTGACGGCATGCTGGCCGACACTGGCGAAAAGCGCGTCGCGCAGCTGGTTCAGGCCCGCCTGCAGCAAACGCGCGAGATTATAGGCGAGTACCAGCATGACGGCGCCGGTCAGGAACTGCGGCAGGAAGCCGAGTGCGTCGGGCTTGTTGTTGAGCGCATCGGTCGCCCATTTGAAGAAATAGGGGACGAGGATGAGCACCATCTTGGCGATCACCAGGATCACCGTCGCCCAGACGACCCTCAGCTTCAGATCGATCCGGTCCGCCGGCCACATGTATGGCCACAGATTCGCTATGGTTTCGATGGGATTGGCGCTGTCGGCGGAAACCGTCTTCTTCTGGGGCACGTCTCAGTCCGCTTCATGATTTGATTGAGGAAGACACGCGGGCGAACCGCTACGTCGCGCGCCTTCATCCCGCACCAGCTTCAATGAAAAGCGGCGCCTTTTTGGAGGACGCCGCTTTTCCTGACAGATAGGTCCACCTCCCCGCCAACGCAATGGAAGTGCCGGCAAAAGACAAACTTAGAGCGGGATGAGGAAAACTATGTGCGGTTTTCCGCCCGCATCCCGCTCTTGGGAACGATCACGTTAGTGCTTTGAGGTCGAACCGACCTGAAAGCATCGTGATCTAGTGTCGCATATGCTTGCGGTGGATTTCCCGCGATTCTTCCTCCGACAGCATCTCGTCCGGAACCCCGAAAACCTGGCCCGGTCGGATCAGATCCGGATTTTCGATCTGTTCGCGGTTGGCGAGATAGATGGTGGTGTAGCGCAGACCGGCACCGTAGACGCGGCGCGAGATCTGCCACAGCGTATCGCCGCGGCGGATGATCACCGACGTCTTACTTTCCTTGAGAGGTGCCTGCTCGATGGTGGCCGGCTGTTCCTTCGCCGCATCCGAAGCCGGCGCCGCCGTCTGGTCGACCACGGTTGCATTTGCCTCGCCCGCTGCCGAAGGCTCCGGCTGCTTCGAGGCATCGCTCGCCTGCGCCGCCAAGGGTTCGGCGGATGCCACCGAGGTGCCGACATTCTGGCGCGTCAATGCGTTCCCAAGAGCACCATCGACCTTCTCCACCGCCGCTGCGACGCTTGACGGGTCCTGCGGCGCAGCCTTGAGCGCGTCCAGCGCCGTTGTCGCCGCCTTGGACGCTTCAGCGGCGGCTGCCGCCAGATCGGCATCGGAGCCGTCGGCCGGCTTGAATTCGGCCAGCGACTGGAGGGCGAATTCGGTTGCCGAGCGGGCCGCGGCGAGCTGCTCCACGGAGGGCTGCTTCCCGTCGGCAAAAAGCGCTTTCAAAAGGGTAAGCGCCTTGCCCGCTTCCGCCTTCAAACGGTCGAGACCCGTCGTGGGTGCTGCAAGCGTCGAACCGGCGATGGCGGCAACCTGCGCGCCCGCCGGCCTGTCGAAGGGAACGGAGGCGCGCATCGCCACCTTGCTCGCATCTTCGTTCATCATATCGGCGCGGATGATATGGCTGCCGACCGAGAGCTCGATCGAACCGTCGACGACGAAATGTCCCTTGTCATCGGCTTTCACCTCACCCAGCAGCTCGTCGTCCGCGTAAATGCGGACAAGGGCACCGGGCTTGGCGTTGCCTGCGACATACATCATGCCGCCTTCGATCTCGACCGCAGTCACCTGCAGCCCGGGAATGGTTGCCGGTGCGGCGGGAGAAACGGAAGCGCCGCCGGGCTCGCCAGCCGGTACCGTGCCCGGATCGGCGGCTGCCTGCATCGGCTTCGGCTCGGCTTCCGGCGTCGTGATCAGCCGGCTCGCCTTGCCCGCCTTGGATACCATCGCCAGCAGCTGCCCGCTCGAATCCTTCGGTACCGAAACAGTCGCAACCTCCTCCGACGTCTTGCTGTGTCCGCCTGAGCCGACGCTTCTGAGCGTCAGCTGGTGGTCGCCTGCCGAGAGCGGCTTGTCGAAGACGGCGGCAAAATCGCCGCCCGCGCCGACATTGGCGGTACCGACGACCGTGTCGCCGCTCAGGATCTCGAGCTTCGTGCCGGGCTGGGCTCTGCCCGCGACGACCGTCGAGCCGTCCGGTTCGACGCGCAGGACGTCAAACCCCGGAACCGTCCAGTTCGCCACCGGGTCGGAGGCGGCCGCATTGCTGCCGGAGGCCGCTGTCGCTCGTTGTGCTGCGTTGCCTTGCGGGGCGGACGGATCGGTCTTCGTCGCCGCCGCCGTTTGGCCGGGCTGCTCGCCTGCGCCCGATTGGGCCACCGCCCCCTTGTCGCTGTCACGCAGATTCGGCTGAACCACAAAGATCATCAATGCGGTCGCGATTGCCAGGACGCCAAGCGCCACCCAGCTGGCCTTATTCTTAATCATGCCACTCTCCACAGGGCGGAGCGCCTTGATGCTCCCCGCATGCCCCATCGGCCGGCGCTGCGACGCCAGGTGCATTATAGCGCAACCGCAGCACACTGTCCGAATTCTTCAATGTATTACTGAAATTGCTAACGTTTCTTATAGTTCTATACAAGCGCTCACTATGATTCCGGCGCTCGACAGCCGGAGATTTTTCGTCCATTTTCCTTGACCCGTGCTGCACTGCAATTTCTGGTGGGACCATGAACGAGGAAACCACGCCGATTCTATCCGTTTGCGTTTATTGCGGTTCTCAGCCCGGGCGTGACGAAGCCCACATGCAGGCCGGCCGCACCCTCGGCAAATCGATCGCCGATCATGGCCTGCGCCTCGTCTATGGCGGCGGCACGCGCGGGATCATGGGCGCCGTGGCGAGCGGCGTGCTTTCGTCCGGCGGACACGTGACCGGCATCATTCCCGAATTCCTGATGGACAAGGAAGCGACGCGTCACTCGCTAGGCCAGCTGAACGAATTGATCGTTACCGCCGACATGCATGAGCGCAAGCACAAGATGTTCGAGCGCGCCGACGCCTTCGTCGCCCTTCCGGGCGGGATCGGCACGCTCGAGGAGATCGTCGAAATCATGACCTGGGCGCAGCTCGGCCGCCACAGGAAGCCGATGGTCTTCGGCAATGTCAACGGCTTCTGGGATCCGATGCTGCAGCTGATCGACCACATGCGCGGCCAGGGATTCGTTCACACCGCGCATCTCGTGCAGCCGCTGGTGATCGACCGTGCGGAAGACATCATCCCCGGCATCCTTGCCTCGGTCCGCGCCAACGGGCGCGAAGGCGAAGCCGAGATCATCGCCAGGCTCTGATCCAGATCGGGATGAGGAAAAGTGTGGGCGGGTTTCCGCCCGCATCCCCGCTCTAAGTTCTTAGAATCGATCACGTTCATGGCTTTAGGTCGATCCGACCTGAAGTCATCGTGATCTGACTCTGCCGATTATTCGGCCGGCGTCGGTTGAGCCGCGCGCCGCGCCCTGCTCTCCGCAAGCATCGCTCCCGAATAGATGAAGAGCGCGGCCCAGATCAGGGCGAAGGCGACGAGTTTGGCCGTTCCAAAGGGTTCGTGGAAAACGAAGACCGCGATAAGGAAGATCATCGTCGGAGCGATGTATTGCATGATCCCGATCGTCGAAAGCCGGAGCAGCTTCGCGCCATTGGCATAGATCATCAGCGGCACGGCGGTGACGATCCCGCAGGCGAGGAGCAGCAGGACATCCGTCATGTTGGCGTCGCCGAGGAAGTGGCCCTGCCCCGTCGCCTCGAGCCAGATGACGTAGCCTGCAGCCGGGATGCTGAGCAGCAAGACTTCGAGGAAGAAGCCCTGGTTCGGCCCGACCGGCAGCGTCTTCCGGAAGAACGCATAGAAACCCCAGGAAAAGCACAGCCCGATCGAAACCCAGGGAAGACCGCCCGCGTCGAAGGCAAGCACGCCCACCGCGAGCGCGGCGAGGCCGATCGCCACCATCTGCGCCGGATTTGGCCTTTCCTTCAGCAGCAGCGCACCGAGGAAGATGGAGAACAGAGGGTTGATATAGTAGCCGAGCGCCGTCTCGATGGCCCGGCCCGCCCCGATCGCCCAGACATAGATGCCCCAGTTGACCGTGATGAGAGCCGCCGTGATCGTGGCCATCATCAGCACGCGTGGAGAGCGCAGCGCTACCTTCACGTCCTGCGTGCGGCCGAGCCACACGAGCACGAGGCCTGCGAGCGGTACCGACCAGACGATACGATGCGCCACCACTTCCGCCGCAGGGATATGCGACACCGCCTTCATGAAAAAAGGCAGGAAACCCCACAACAGGTAGGCTGCCAGCGCGAAGGCGAAACCCTTCGGGGAATCGACATTCTCTGCGGGCAAATTCGCGTTCGGCTCGGCCATGATTTTGATCCTGAAATTCCACCGGAGCCGAGCGGGAAGCGCTCCGGTCGCAATCGACGGCCAACCCTCTCGGGAGCAATTGCCGTCAGTCCTCCTGCGTCCTACTCCAATGGACGGTGATGCACCAATTCATTTCCGTGAACCGATGGATGAACGGCGTTGATGCGACGGAACCGGACATCCCGCGCAACCCGATCATCGTGATCCAAACTACTCGGCCGCGATCGATCCGACCTGATCGCGGTTTTTGAGCAGCTTGTAGACGATACTGTCCATCAATGCCTGAAATGAGGCGTCGATGATGTTGTCGGACACGCCGACCGTCCACCAGCGCGCCCCTGAGCGATCCGTCGATTCGATCAGAACGCGGGTGACGGCCTCGGTGCCGCCGTTGAGGATGCGCACCTTGTAATCGGCAAGCTCCAGATCGGCGATCTCGGACTGGTACTTGCCGAGATCCTTGCGAAGCGCGAGGTCGAGCGCGTTGACCGGGCCGTGCCCCTCGGCGACCGACATCATCGTTTCGCCGTCGACGATCACCCTGACCACGGCCTCCGATACCGTCTTCAGCTTGCCGTTCGCGTCGAAGCGGCGCTCGACCATCACGCGGAAGCTCTCCACCCGGAAGAAGTCGGGCACGGTGCCGAGAATACGGCTCGCGAGCAGCGTGAAGCTCGCATCCGCACCTTCATAGGCATAGCCCGTCGCCTCGCGTTCCTTGACGATCGAGATCAGCTTGTCGAGCCGCGGATCGTCCTTGGAGACCGTGATGCCGCGCCGCTTGAGGGCATTGATGAAATTGGCCTTGCCTCCTTGATCGGAGACCATGACCTTGCGCAGGTTGCCGACGCTTTCCGGTGCGACATGCTCGTA
Source organism: Sinorhizobium sp. P24N7 (assembly GCF_042436655.1). Taxonomy (NCBI): domain Bacteria; kingdom Pseudomonadati; phylum Pseudomonadota; class Alphaproteobacteria; order Hyphomicrobiales; family Rhizobiaceae; genus Sinorhizobium; species Sinorhizobium sp. P24N7. Next base: position 104,963 of record NZ_JBHMIW010000020.1, read on the forward strand.
GGTTCTCGGGTCCTTGAGCAAGGCGGAGGCGTGAATGCCGGCCTTGGTGGCAAAAGCCGAAGCGCCGACATAAGGAGCCTGGTGATCGGGAGAGCGGTTGAGCAATTCGTCGAAGGCATGGGCGAGCTTGGTCAGCTCCTGGAGCCTCTCGGCGTCGATTCCCGTCTCGAAACGGTTCGAATAGGTTTCCTTCAGGGCAAGCGTCGCAATCAAAGTCACGAGATTGGCGTTGCCGCAGCGTTCCCCGATGCCGTTGAGCGTGCCCTGGATCTGGCGAACGCCGGCTTCGACCGCAGCCAGCGAGTTGGCCACCGCCTGCCCCGTATCATTATGCGCATGGATGCCGAGATTTGCACCGGGCACTCCCGCCGCAATCACGGCTGAGACGATCTCGCGGATCTCGCCCGGCTGCGTGCCGCCATTGGTGTCGCAAAGCACGACCCAGCGCGCGCCCGCCTCGAAAGCCGTTTTCGTGCAGGCGAGCGCATAGGCGGGATTCGCCTTGTAGCCGTCGAAGAAATGCTCGCAATCGACCATCGCCTCGCGCCCGGACTCGACGACCGCCTTCACGGATGCGCGGATATTGTCGAGATTTTCCTCGTTCGTGCAGCCGAGCGCCACCTCGACATGATAATCCCAGCTCTTGGCGACAAGACAGATCGCATCGCTCTTGGCGCTCAGCAGCGCGCTCAGTCCCGGGTCGTTGGAAGCGGAGACGCCGGCGCGCTTGGTCATGCCGAAGGCGACGAAGGAGGCCTTGTCGGTGCGCCGGCACTTGAAGAACTCCGTGTCCGTGGGATTGGCGCCGGGATATCCGCCCTCGACATAGTCCATGCCGAATTGATCGAGCAGCGCTGCAATCGCGATCTTATCCTCGACGGAAAAGTCGATGCCCGGCGTCTGCTGCCCGTCCCGAAGCGTCGTGTCGAAGAGATAGATGCGTTCCCTGGTCATGTCTCGGTTCCAACGTACAAATCACTGATCGATTGCGGGTTCTTCGCACCCGCTCTATTCGGCCTTGTCGGCAAATTTATCGGTCGCCCGGATGAGCCGGTCGAGAATGCCCGGCTCCGAATAGGCATGTCCCGCCCCCTCGATGAGGTGGAATTCGGCATGCGGCCAGGCCTTATGCAACTGCCAGGCATATTTTGCCGGGCATGGCATGTCGTAGCGGCCATGCACGATCACGCCCGGAATTCCGTGGAGCTTATGGGCATCGCGCAGCAATTGCCCGTCTTCCAGCCAGCCGGCATTGACGAAGAAATGGTTTTCGATGCGGGCGAACGCGTGAGCGTATTCGTCCTCCTCGAAGGGCGTGCTGGTGTCCGGCTCCGGCAGAAGCGTGATCGTCTCCCCCTCCCAGATACTCCACGCCTTGGCCGCGGCAAGCCGCGTCGCGCGGTCCTCGCTTGTCAGGCGGCGGTGATAGGCTCGCATCATCTCGTGGCGTTCTTCCGGCGGGATCGGTGCGATGAAGCGTTCCCACTTGTCGGGGAACATTTCCGAGACGCCGAACTGATAGTACCAGTCGAGCTCGGCCTTGGTCAGGGTGTAAATGCCCCTGACGACGAGCTCGCTTACCCGCTCAGGATAGGTCTCGGCATAGGCCAAGGCCAGCGTCGAGCCCCAGGAGCCGCCAAAGACGAGCCACTTGCCAACCCCGCAAAATTCCCGCAGCCGTTCGATATCGGCCACGAGGTGCCAGGTCGTGTTGGCCTCGATCTCTGCATGCGGCGTCGACCTGCCGCAGCCGCGCTGGTCGAACAGCATCACATCGTAGAGCGACGGATCGAAGAGCCGGCGGTGGTTCGGCGAAATCGTACCGCCCGGGCCGCCGTGGAGGAAGACCGCCGGCTTGGCGCCGGGCGTGCCCGCCCGTTCCCAATAGATCGAATGGCCGTCGCCCACATCGAGGTGCCCGGATGCATAGGGTTCGATTTCGGGATAGAGGGTACGCAATGGAGAACTCACGATAGATCTTCCTCGGGCGGCCAGTGCACCGTGTCGTAATCGGGGTGCTGGCGGTTGGATTCCAGGACTATGAGATGGCGCTCGGCGGCCGCTTCGCTGCCGTCGTCGGTCTCTGTTTCGGGAAGCTGCGGCAGATGCGAAAACCAGAACATCCGCGACTCGACGCCGGACTGGTAGACCGGCTGGACGTCATCCGGATCGTCGAGCGAACCGAGCGCGATGTTTAGAAAGCTCGCATCCGGCATGTCATAGAAGAGCGGCGTCCCGCAATCGCGGCAAAAGCCGCGGCGCACGAGATCTGACGAACGGTACCAGGCGGGCTGGCCGCGCACGATGCGGAAATCTTCGCGCGCGATATTGGCAAGCGGCAGAAAGTAGTTGCCCGCCGCCTTCTGGCACATGCGGCAATGACAGATATGCGGATCATCCAGCGTGCCCTCGGCGCGGTAGCGCACCGCGCCGCACTGGCAGCCGCCGGTGAAGATGCGTCCGATCATCGTGCCCAGACTCCGCCCGGAGGCCACTGCTCCGTCTCATGGTCCGGATGCTGAAACGAGATGATCTGCTCCTGACGCCCATAATAGTCGGGATCGTGGTGAACCGGCTGCTCGAAGATCGATTCGACCCAGGGAAGCCGGGACTGGTAATTGACCTGAATTTTCGGCGCGAGATCGGAGCGGTCGTCGAAGGCGCCTATGGCGATTTCGAGGCCGCCGGGATGCCGATAGGTCATCGGCGTACCGCATTTCGGGCAGAAGCCGCGATCGATATTGACCGATGACTGGAAATAGCTCGGCTCGTCACGGGTCCACTCGACCCCGTCCTTCGGCGCCGTCACCAAGGCGGAGAAGAAAGAGCCGAACTGTTTCTGGCACATGCGGCAATGGCAGATCGAGGGGCGCCCGAGCTCTCCGTGGATGCGGAAGCGAACGGCCCCGCACTGGCAGCCTCCAGTCCTGACGGTATTGCTCATCCTTTTTCCTCCGGTGGCCAGGTTTCGGTGTCGTGGTCGGGGTGCTGATAGGAAACGAGGTCGGCAAGAAAGGAGACAGCCTCGGCGTCGGCCATGGTCTCTTCGCCGGGCAGCTCGGATACATGATCGACATAGGGCAGTTTTCCTTCGACGCCCCATTGGATGGTCGGCACGATGCCTTCCGGCCTGTCGAATGCAGCGATCGCGAGCGCCATGCCGTCCGGGGCCTCGTAGGTCAGCGGTGTTCCGCAGTCGCCGCAAAAGCCGCGCCAAACCACATTCGAGGACCGGAAGCGCTTGCGCTCGCCGCGGGTCCATACGAGCTTCGCGCCGCGTACGGAAACGAGCGGCAGGTAGAAATTGCCGCTCGCCTTCTGGCACATGCGGCAATGGCAGACGGAAGCATCGCCGAGTTTTCCCTCGACGCGGAAGCGGACCGCGCCACACTGGCATCCGCCCATATGGATCTCGTCAGCCATCTCGCCCTCCTCTTTCCTCCGGCGTGCCGGCAGCGCCATCATCCTGAAACTAGACCTGAGACCGCTTCACCTCCCAGGTGGTCACTCTTTCGCCGGTCTCGGGATCCTTGCCGTCCTTGAGCTGGATGCCTCTCGCCAGGAGATCGGCGCGGATGCCGTCGGCCTGCGCGTAGTTCTTGGCCTTCAGAAGCTCCAGACGCTCACGTACACGGCCATCGATCTCGTGAACGACCGCCTCGTCGAGTTCGACCTCCTTCGGCACCACCCCGAGAAGCGCCGCGCTCGCGGCGAAGGCCCCGAGATGGCTCGAATCGGCGGAAGCCTTTTGCGCCAATGCATGCAGCGCCTGAATGGCCGCCACGGTGTTGAGGTCGTCGGCGAGGGCGGTGACGACGGCCGGGTCCGCCTCGCCTGCAGCGTCGCCGTAGACCGGCCATTTCGACAGCAGATGCTCGGCCTCCTCCAGCCGCTTGATCGAGAAGTCGATCGGTTCGCGGTAATGGGTCATCAGCATCGCCAGCCGAAGGACCTCGCCGGGCCATTTGCGGCCGCCGAATTTTTCCGTGTGAAGAAGCTCGTAGATAGTGATGAAATTGCCCTCGGACTTCGACATCTTGCGGCCCTCGACCTGCAGGAAGCCGTTGTGCATCCAGACATTCGCCATCATCTCGGTGCCGTGGGCACAACGGGACTGGGCGAGCTCGTTTTCGTGATGCGGGAAGATCAGGTCGATGCCGCCGCCGTGGATGTCGAACACGTCGCCGAGATAGCGCCCGCTCATCGCCGAGCATTCGATGTGCCAGCCCGGCCGCCCGCGGCCCCAGGGGCTGTCCCAGCCCGGCTCGTGCTCGGCGGAAAGCTTCCAGAGCACGAAATCGCCCGGGTTTTTCTTGTGCGCCTCGACGGCGACACGGGCACCGGCCTGCTGCTCGTCGAGATTGCGCTTGGAAAGCTGGCCGTAATCGTCCATCGACCGTGTATCGAAGAGCACCTCTCCCTCGGCCTCGTAGGCATGGCCCTTGGCGATCAGCTTTTCGATAATTTCGATCATCCCGGCGATGTTTTCGGTCGCGCGCGGTTGCACGGTGGGCTCGAGGCAGCCGAGCACCGCCGCATCTTCGAGGAACTGCGTCTCGGTCTTCTCGGTCACATGCCGGATCGCCTCGTTCAGCGGCAGCCCGGGATAGTCGCGCAATGCCCGCGCGTTGATCTTGTCGTCCACATCGGTGATGTTGCGAGCATAAATGACGTGATCCGCGCCATAGACGTGACGAAGCAGCCGGAACAGGACGTCGAATACGATGATCGGCCGTGCATTGCCGATATGGGCATAGTCGTAGACCGTCGGGCCGCAGACATACATGCGGACGTTCTGAGGATCGATCGGCCGGAATTCGGCTTTTTCCCGCGTCAGCGTGTTGTACAGTTTCAAAATCGGCATTCCGCCCATCCCAGATCTCCAAGTCTGCATGCAGCCGTCGCAATATAATCGCCGGGTGGCCCCGCGCGTTTGTCATCTTGGATTTTTGGAGACGAAAACGGCCAGGCCAGCGGTTCGCTAGCGAATAATCTTCCGGCAAATAATGCAGATAACCGTTTTCATGGCGACCCTTATCGCGCGTCACCCGGCGCCGGTCAAGAGGCGAGCCACGTGCAAGCGAAAGTCGGCATTCTGCAACCATGACAGCCATGGATTTGTCACGATTTAGCTTATCTGGAAATCGTCAGAGGGGAAGGAGATTCGCCAATGCAGCCCGGCACGGCATCAGGTCCTGTTTCCCGAGGAACAACAGGGACATGGTTTTCGTTGAAAATTCACGAAGGCTAATGCTCCCGATAGGGAAAACACCAAGGAAGACATGCAATGAAGGCCGCCAAAATTGCCGAACGCAACCCGCCGCCATCCGATCTGCTGACGAAATACCGCCCACTCGGCCTGAAGGCCGTCCTCGCAGCCGCGCTGCAAGTCAGGGCTAAACCGGCTGACAAGAAGATCGCGAAGCGTTCGGCTTAGTTCCGATCTGGGGGCAGCCCCTCATCCCGCTGCCGCGACCTTCTCCCCGTTTTGACGGAGAGAAGGGACAAGCCTTGGCCTCACCGCTCACTCTTGAGCGGCTAAGGGCAGAGCGGCGCCGCGCGTCCCCTTCGCCCCGCTTGCGGGGAGAAGGTGGCCGGCAGGCCGGATGAGGCGCGGTCCTTGGCTCAAAACAGCGACATCTGCCCGCCATCATCCCGATCGTCAGAGCGCCCCCTCTTCGGGATCGGCGCTATGGGCGTGACCTCGTCCTGAAGCTCGGGGCCGGTGTTGGCGACCTTGTTGACCTTGTCCGAAACGGGGATTGCTTCGAAATAATCCTCCGCCGCCGGCACCATGAGGTCGGCCACCTCGCGAGGTTCCTGGCTCTTGCAATCGAGCCAACGGGAAAAGTCTTCCGGCTGGATCACGACCGGCATGCGGTCATGGATGTGACTGACGGCGCCGTTCGCATCGGTCGTGAGGATCGCCGCGGTGTCGACCTCCGAACCGTCGGCGGAAGACCACGTCTCCATGAGCCCGGCAAAGGCCACGATCCCGCCCTTTTTCGGCCGGACCCAAAAAGCTTGCGAGGCCTCCCGGCTGCCCTTGACCGGGCGGCGCCATTCGTAAAAACCGGACGCCGGCACCAGCACGCGGCGATGGCGCATTGCGGCGCGGAAGGCGGCCTTGCCGATCGCGGTTTCGGCCCGAGCGTTGATGAGCAGAGGAAACTTGCGCGGGTCCTTGACCCAGCCTGGCGTGAAACCCCAACGGACGAGCACAGCCTTGCGTTCCGGCAGGTTGCTGCCCGGTTCCGGCCGATCGGAGGCCACGATAACGACTATCGGCTGCGTCGGCGCGATGTTGAAGCGCGCAGGAAAGCCCTCCGCTTCAAGCAGGCCAAACAGTTCCAGCAATTCCTCCGGCGTGGCCGTAAGCGCAAAACGTCCGCACATGACATCGATGTGGCACTTCACGTAGTATGGGTCAACGACCAAGGTGATTTTCGATTCCATGATAACGAAGCAACCCGAGCGCGCCTCCTCCGCCATTCTCGAACGGAACGGCCGCTATCTTCTTGTCCGGCGGGCCAATCCGCCGTCAGCCGACATGTACGCGTTTCCCGGCGGCAGGGCGGAGCCCGGGGAGACGCCTGCGCAGACGGCATTGCGCGAACTCGCCGAGGAAACGGGCATCAGCGCCCGCGATCCCGTCCTCTTCGAAATCTATGACCTGCCCGGTATAGGCCCGCAGGAGCGTCACTTCCTGCTCTCGGTCTTCACCGTCCAAGCCGATCCTGATTTGGTCGCGATCGCCTGCGATGATGCCGCCGGCGTTGGCTGGTTCACACCGGAGGAAATTTTGACCTTGCCCATTCCGGAAAGCGTGCGCGACTGCGTGGAAAAGCTGGCTGCCGGCGGGCCAAGGCGTATTCCTCAGTCGGCGACCGGCGTCAGTTCGGATTTGAGGGGCGCATGACCGATAGACGGCTCCCGTTCAGACTGTTGCTGCTGACAGGCATTCTCCTTGCGACCGCCGCGGGCGTGGCGGCTCAGGAAAAGCAGCCTGCCCCGCAGGCGGCCGCTCCCTCCCCGGCGCAGGAGGAAAAGCCGACCCCTTACGACCGGCGGTTGATCCGCCTCGCCGAAATTCTCGGCTCGGTGCATTATCTGCGCAATCTCTGTCTCGACCAGCCCGAGGACGGCTGGCGCCGCTCCACGCAGGAACTGATCGACAAGGAGGCGGCCGGAGAGCCGAAACGGCGCGAGCGCATAACCGCCGCTTTCAACCGGGGCTATCGGACCTTCGCCTCGGTCTATACCAGGTGTACGGAGCCCGCGACGCTCGCGGAAGAACGCTACCGTGCCGAAGGTGCAACACTCGTTTCGGAAATCGTCGCCCGCTTTGGAAATTAGGAAGATATTAACCTCTTTTTCCCTGACCCCGTGTCGTTTCGGGAAAAGGCTGCTAAGTTTGTTAAGAGAGTGATAAGAAGTAGCCGGCCTGTCTGCCCGTTCAGTTGCGGTTCAGCGGATAGGCGTTAGGTTAGCCAGTGCACGTAATGGAAGCCGCATGGAACGAATGATGGAACCAAGCCTGACAGACATCGACGACATGATCGTCCACGAGAAGATGCAGGCGGCGCTCGAGCACCAGAACGAGGCTTGGGCGGATGGCATGGCCGACGGCATCGAGCCCGAAATCATCGCCGATGCGGCGATTGCGCTGGCCATGCGCGAAACCGTTCGGCTTCATGGCGAAGAAGGTGCCGAGGCAATGCTTAACTCGCTTCGCGAGCGCATGCTCGCCGGAGAATTCTCGCCAGAGCGGACGATTCAGTAACATCAGGACTGCCCGATGAACCGGAACCCTGCAAACCGGGCCCTCCCGGTTGGTCTTGTCGTGTTGCTGCTGGCGAGTGCGACGATGCCCCCTGCGCCCGCGTTCGCGCTCAGTGAGTTTCAGGGCACCCCTGCCCCCATTGCCGGCGAACAGAACGCAGCCCCAGGCGACGAGGCCGAAGAGTCCGCGCCGGAAGAACGGGCCCCCCTCGAAATTCCGATGCCAGACCCTCTCGTCGACAGGACGGCCGTCGAGTCAAAGGACGATGAGATCGCCGCGCCTGACGTTGTGGAGCCTGTCGAGGTCCTGACGGATGTTTCGAAGATCCCGGTGCCGGTCGCACGCATGCGCGAACTGATCGTCGAGGCCGCGGCTTCGGGTGACATCGAGCGGTTGCGCCCGCTGCTCGGCAAGGGCCCCACCCAGACCCAGGTTACCGCCACCGCCGGGGAAGACGACCCGATTGCCGCACTCAAAAGTCTTTCCGGCGACCAGGACGGCATCGAAATTCTGGCCATCCTCCTCGACGTCATGTCGACGGGCTTCGTGCTTGCGGACAAGGGTACTCCCGAGGAGGCCTATGTCTGGCCCTATTTCGCCGAGAAGCCGCTCTCGTCGCTGACCGCCCCGGAAAAGGTCGACCTCTTCCGACTGGTGACCGCCGGCGATTTCGCCGGGATGGAAGAGTTCGGCACCTACAATTTCTACCGCGTCGGCATCACGCCGGATGGAAAGTGGAAGTTCTTCGTCGCGGGCGATTGAGCGCTTCTCGTGCCGGAGAGACGGAAATGCTGGCGGTTCCCGCTCGGCATGCTTGCCCTTCCCCGGCAGACGTCCTACCTCTTCGGAATAGAGAATAGGACTCGACATATGCCCATGGTTTGCCTCGACGGCCGCGCAATCATTCGTGTCTCCGGAAAGGACGCGGAGACCCTTCTTCAGACGCTGATCACGACGGATATCGCCTCATTGACCCCGGACGAGGTCAGGCCCGGCGCGCTGCTGACGCCGCAGGGCAAGATCCTTTTCGATTTCCTGATCTCCCGCGACGGCGAAGCGTTGCGTCTGGAGACGACGGAGGATCAAGCCGAAGCGCTCGTCAAGCGCCTGACGATGTACAAGTTGCGATCGGCAGTGGAGCTGTCGCTCAATTCGCCGGCACCGGTCACGGTCGTGTTCGGAGAAGATGCGCCGGCCGAGAGCTATCGCGATCATCGGTTCGAGAAGGCGGGCATTTCCGCTTTCCGCCTCTATCGCGACATGCCTGCAGCGGAAGCGGGCGTCGCCGATCTGGACCGGCTCAGAATCACGGCGGGCGTCGCCGTTGCCGGCCGCGACTACGACCTGCAAGATGCCTTTCCGCATGATGTTCTCATGGACATGAACGGCGGCCTTTCCTTCCGCAAGGGCTGCTATGTCGGGCAGGAAGTCGTTTCGCGCATGCAGCACCGAGGCACTGCGCGACGCCGCCTCGTCATCGTCGCCGGCGAGGCGACGCTGCCGCCGAGCGGAACCAACATTTCCGTCAACGGACGGCCGATCGGTTCACTCGGCACCGTACTGGATCGGGACGGCCTGGCTATCGTCAGGATCGACAAGGCAGGCGAAGCGATCGCCAAGGGTGAGGCCATTCTTGCAGGCGATGTGCGTCTTACCCTCACGCTCCCCGCCTGGACGGGACTCGTCTTTCCGAGCGAGGCAGGCGAGGCGAGCGCATGATGAGTGCGCGTGCGTGGCAGCGTATGCTTTCCGGGCGGCGGCTCGATCTTCTCGACCCCTCACCGCTCGACGTCGAGCTTTCCGACATCGCCCACGGACTTGCCCGCGTGGCGCGTTGGAACGGGCAGACTTCCGGCGACCACGCCTTCTCCGTTGCCCAGCACAGTCTCGTTGTCGAGGAGATTTTCCGCCGCACCAATCGCTGCGATGCCCAGGATTGCCTGATGGCCCTGCTTCACGACGCGCCGGAATACGTCATCGGCGACATGATCTCGCCGTTCAAGGCCGTCGTCGGCGGCGGTTACAAGACCGTGGAGAAGCGCCTGGAGAATGCGGTCCACCTGCGCTTCGGGCTTCCGGCACATACGCCCAGGGAGCTCAAGGAGCGGATCAAGAAGGCCGACCGTATCGCGGCCTATTTCGAAGCGACGGAACTTGCCGGCTTTTCCGCAGAGGAGGCCCGAAAGTTCTTCGGTCAGCCGCGCGGCATCACCCGCGAGACGTTGCTGATCGACCCTCTGCCCGCAGTCGAGGCGCAGCGGCTCTTCGCCACGCGCTTCAATGCGCTGGAGTCCGAACGCGCCAAGGCGAGACAGGAGGCGTGACCATGACGGCAATCGTCGTCTCGCCGCTTCAGCGTATCGCGGAAATGGCCGTCCGGCACGGCTGCCGCGAAATGCTGAGCCTGCTTGCGAAGGGCCAGAATTTTCATCGCCCAGCCGTCATCGATTATGCGAAGCATCTGACGATCGGCGTCAACGACATCAGCTTCGCCGGAACGGGCGACCTGATTGCGCCCCAGGAAGAACACGTTCATCGAATCATCGATTTCGCCCGCCAATGGGACCGGACGCGGCCGATGCTCATACATTGCTGGATGGGCGTCTCCCGCTCGCCTGCGGCCGCGCTGATCGCCGCACTCGCCGTCGAACCGGACCAGGACGACCACGCGCTCGCGAAGCGCCTCCGGCTCGCCTCGCCCTATGCGACGCCGAATGCGCGGCTCGTGGAAATCGGCGACCGGGCGTTGTCCCGCAAGGGTGCGCTCGTCGCCGCAGTGCGAGCCATCGGCCGCGGCGCGGATGCCGACGGCAATGCTCCGTTCATCCTGCCCCTGCAAGACGTGCAGCATGCCGGGTGAAGCGCAGCCGGTCACGGTCGAGATCGGGCTCAATGCCGTGATCGTCGCGGTCGTCAGCCGCAGCCCGCGCATCCTCGCGGTCAGCGAGGCGGACGGGGACGCTCGCGACAGCCTGCCCTTCGGCCCCTTCGATCCGGCCCGCCACCGCACTTTCGAGGCAAGCCTGCGGGCGCGCGTCGAGAAGCGTACGGCGCTCAAGCTCGGCTATATCGAGCAGCTCTACACCTTCGGCGACCGCGGGCGCCAGCGTCTGCCTGGCGAGGAAGGCAAGCACATGGTGTCCGTCGGCTACCTGGCGCTGACGCGCACCGACGCCGAGAACAACGAGAGGCTGGCCGAAGCGGGCGCCCATTGGCGCGACTGGTACGGCTATCTGCCCTGGGAAGACTGGCGTCTCGGACGTCCCGCGATCCTCGACCAGACCATCCTGCCGGCGCTTGTTCGCTGGGAGTCCGGCGACGAAAAGCCGGCCTCGGCGCAGCGTCGTTCACGGATACGCCTCGCCTTCGGCCTTGACGATTTTCCCTGGGACGAAGAGCGCGTGCTGGAGCGCTACGAATTGCTCTATGAGGCGGGTTTGGTGCGCGAGGCCGTGATCGACGGCCATTGCCGCGATCCGGAAAATCCCGCGGCAGGACTGGCGATGCGCCACGACCATCGCCGGATCGTCGCGACCGCTGTCGCGAGACTGCGCGGCAAGCTCAAATACCGGCCGGTGGTCTTCGAGCTGATGCCGCCGGCATTCACCCTTACCGATCTGCAGGCCACCGTCGAGGCGATTTCAGGCCGCCATCTCCACAAGCAGAACTTCCGCCGGCTGGTCGAAGGAGCGGAGCTCGTCGAGCCGACGGGAGAGACCCTGGCATCCACCGGTGGCCGTCCGGCCGCACTCTTCCGCTTCCGCCGCCAAATCCTGGACGAGCGGCCAGCGCCCGGCCTCAAGGTCGGCGGCCGCTGAACCTTAAAGCGCGTTTGTGTTTTGCCAAACCCGCGGCGCACCGGGCGAGATGCACTATTTAACCACCGCGCAGGCCAGCCGGTCGCCGGCATCGCCGGAGGGCTGGCTGCGGTTGTCGTCCGAATGCATGTGGATCACCAGGGCCCGGCCGCGAAGGGCGGTGGCCTTGTCGTCGAGAGACACGAAGCTGTTGAAGACCTGGGCGCGCAGGATGCCATCGGCGCCGACATACTGGTTGGGCATGTCACCGGCATGCGGGCCATTGGAAGCGAGGAAGCCGTGCTCGGAATTTTCATCCTCGCCGGCAAAATGCTTTCCCGCCGACTCGAACCCGTCCTTGGGATCGCAGCGCCCCATTTCGTGAGCATGAAAAGCGACCCAGGTATCCTTCGGCAGGCCGCTTATCTCCATCTCGATCAGCACGCCCTTGCCACCTGCCGTCAAAGTGGCCCGCCCGATGTCGGTGCCGTCCTTGCCCACGAACTCGGCCGTTGCCGTTTGCGAGGATTGTTGTGCCGAAGCGGCACCCGCCAGGCCTGCCGCACAGGCGATCGCGATCATCGTTCTCATCATCGGAGTTCTCCCTCTCACTCGCGGGTCGATAGAAGACAACGCGCGGCTGCCGGGGTCGTTCCGCAAAAACGCGGCTGAGTTGCAGTCATCCGGCGAATTGAGCTAAATCGACACGTCCAGACCGATGTCGAGCGTCGGTGCGGCCATCGTGATCTTCGAAGTCGAGATGTGGTCGACGCCCGTTTCGGCGATTGCCCGAATGGTTTCGATCTTCACGTTTCCCGACGCCTCCAGCCTGGTGCGGCGCAGGTCACCGGGATAGGAAGCGGCGGACAGTCTCCAATGTGCCGCGTTGATTGCGACGGCCTCGCGGAGCAGTTCCGGCCCCATATTGTCGAGCAGGACCACGTCCGGCGAGGCGGTCAGCGCCTCGCGCAACTGGGCGAGGCCGTCGACTTCGACCTCGACCTTGACGAGATGGCCGCAATAGGCCCGCGCGGCGCGGACGGCGCCGGCAACACCGCCGGAAACGGCGATGTGGTTATCCTTGATCAGCACCGCGTCGTCGAGGCCGTAACGATGATTGGAGCCGCCGCCGAGGCGAACGGCGTATTTTTCGAGAGCGCGAAGGCCGGGGATCGTCTTGCGCGTGCAGCAGACCTTGGCGCCCGTATGGGCGATCTCGTCGGCGAACGTCGCCGTGTAGGTCGCGACCCCCGAGAGATGCATGAGAAAGTTGAGCGCCACCCGCTCGGCCGAAAGGAGTCCTCGGGCACGGCCGGAAATTCGCGCAATCGTCGTACCTGGCGCCACCCGGTCGCCGTCCGCAGCGAGCGCCTCGAAGCGGATCGACGGGTCGATCAGGCGGAAGGCGGTTCGCGCCAGTTCCAGCCCCGCAATCACGCCCGCTTCGCGCACGCTCATATTCGCGGCGGCTGTCCGCTCCGGCCCGATCGTCGAGAGGGTGGTGATGTCACCGGCCCGGCCGAGATCTTCCAGAAGGGCCGCTTTCACCTGCTCCTCGACCATGAGAGCGGGCAGTTCCGGGCGAAGGGCGGTCATTATGTCGTTCCTGCGGTTGGAGTAGCTTCTAATTTTGCGTTTGCCGCCCTCATGCCGGCTCGCTCTCGGCCACGTCCGCGGCCAGACGCTCCGCCTGGGCAAGCGTCAGATAGGTCCGGCGCCGCCATTCCGGCCGCTCGTCCGGGCAATCGGCCCGAAAATGACCGCCGCGGCTTTCCGTCCGTTGCAGGGCGGCGATCGCGATGAGCTTGGCCGTGGTGACGATATTGGCGAAGCGCAGGCGCTTGTTCGCCCTCTCGAGTTCCGCAATCCCCCGGATCGCCCGGGTCAGGCTTTCGCGCGTACGCACGACCCCGACGCAATCGCTCATCAATTGCCGCAGCACCTTGAAAGGCGGGCTGTCCTCGACCGTCACGGGATCGTCGTTCTCGCCGGCATTGTCGCCCCAGGCAGTCAGCTTCGGGGCCGGCAAGCTGCCCTTGATATTTTCCGCGATCCGCGCCGCGAAGACGACCGCCTCCAGCAGCGAATTCGAGGCAAGACGGTTCGCGCCGTGAACGCCGGTCGATGTCACTTCGCCCGCCGCCCAGAGGCCGTCGATGGAGGTACGCCCCTCCCCGTCCGTGAGCACGCCGCCCATGTGGTAGTGCACGGCAGGCGTGACGGGGATCGGCTGTCTGACCGGATCGATGCCCGCTGCCATGCATGAGGCGTAGACGGTCGGGAACATCTCAGGAAAATGCCTGCCGACGGCCTTTGTGCAATCGAGGAAGGCGCCGCGTCCGGCCTGGACTTCCGCAAAGACCCCGCGCGAAACGATATCGCGCGGCGCGAGCTCTCCATCGGGATGGATGTCGAGCATGAAACGGCGGCCTTGCGAGTTCACCAGGGTGGCGCCATCTCCGCGCAACGCCTCGGTCGCAAGCGGCGCCGGGTCCTTGCCGATGTCTATCGCGGTCGGATGAAACTGGACGAACTCGGGATCGGCAATGATGGCGCCCGCCCGTGCCGCCATGCCGACGCCCTGGCCGCATGCTTCCCATGGATTGGTGGTGACCGCATAGAGATGGCCGACACCGCCCGAGCAAAGAACGACGGCGCGCGCCGGGAAGGAAACGCGGCTCTTCGACTGGCCGGCATCCGGCCGCGCGATCACACCGGAGATGAACCGGCCCTCGCGCACCAGTTCCTCGACCACATAGCCCTCGATCACCCGGATCGACGGGGTATTGCGCACCGCGGCAATGAGCGCCTCCATGATCGACTTGCCGGCCATGTCGCCCTTGACGCGGACGATGCGCCGCTCGGAATGCGCGGCTTCCCGCGAAAGCAGGAGCTTTCCCTCGAGGTCGCGGTCGAAGGGCACCCCGAATTCGAGCAAATCGTGGATGCGGGCCGGGCCCTCTGCGACCATCATGCGCGTCATCTTCTCGTCGACGATACCGGCACCGGCCGCAACCGTGTCGGCGACATGCTTCTCGAATGTATCGCCCCTGCTCATCGCGGCGGCGATGCCGCCTTGCGCCCAGGCCGAGGAGGCGCCGTAGCCGATCGGTGCGGCGGCAAGGATCGTAACGGGACGCGGCGCCAGTTTCAGCGCGCAGAAAAGCCCGGCAAGGCCGCCGCCGACGATGACGATGTCATCGATTCCGTTGAAGGACTGCGGGCGGAAATGGTCGGTCAGCATGGCTCGATAACTCCTCCACGGGCCTGTGCCGGGTTTGCCCCCGGCATTGATCACTGCTTGAGGTTCACCATGCGCTCGACCGCCAGCCGCGCGCGGTCGGCGATCGCCGGATCGACCAGAACCTCTTCCGTCATGTCGAGCAGGCTGTCGAGGATCTTCGGCAGGGTGATGCGCTTCATGTGCGGACACAGGTTGCACGGCTTGACGAAATCGACGCCCTTGACCTCCGCCTGGATATTCGAGGCCATCGAGCATTCCGTCACCAGCAGCACCCGTTGCGGCCGCTTGTCCTTGACGTAATTGATCATGCCCGAGGTGGAACCGGAGAAATCGCAGACGGCGATGACATCGGGGTGGCATTCGGGATGGCCGACGATCTCGATGCCGGGATTGGCTTCCTTGTAAGCCAGGAGTTCGGCTGCCGTGAAGCGCTCGTGCACCTCGCAATGACCTTTCCAGGTCAGGATCTTCTTATTCGTCTGGCGCGCCACGTTCATCGCCAGATACTCGTCCGGGATGCAGAGCACGGTGTCGGACTCGAGGCTTTCGACTACTGCCAGCACGTTGGAGGAGGTGCAGCAGATGTCGGTTTCCGCCTTCACGTCGGCCGAGGTGTTGACATAGGTGACGACCGGCACGCCCGGATAGCGTTCCCTGAGGAGGCGCACATCCGCTCCGGTGATCGAGTCCGAAAGCGAGCAACCTGCTCTCGCATCCGGAATGAGCACGGTTTTTTCCGGATTGAGCAGCTTCGACGTCTCGGCCATGAAGTGCACGCCGCACTGGATAATGATCTCCGCGTCGACCTTGGTAGCGTCGCGCGCAAGCTGGAGCGAATCGCCGACGATGTCCGCCACGCAGTGAAAAATGTCCGGCGTCTGGTAATTGTGGGCCAGGATGACCGCGTTGCGTTCCTTCTTCAGCCGGTTGATCGCATGAACGTAAGGCGCATATGCCGCCCACTCGAACGCAGGAATGAAGTCCTTGACCTTTTCGTAAAGGTGCTCGGTCTCGCGCGCGACAGCCGGGGTGAAGGCGAGATCCGGCTTTTCGATGACACCGAAGCGTGCCGCAGCGCTTGCAAAGGCCGGAGCGGGCGCCGCTTCCTTGCGAAGGTCAAGAGTGGTCATCGGGCTCTCCTCTCTCGCCGTTTCCGGCAATTTCTAATTATGCTCAAAATGAGCATAATTAGATCAAAACAAAAGCGGCTGAGCCGCCGGAACTGATTTAGAAAGTTTTGTGACAGATTTCAAGCGCGCAGGGTGGAAACGACACGCCCGCATATCGCACGAGCGCATCGCGACATTTTGGTGATCAGGCCATTGCCGGGCGGGCGACGGCACGCTCCTCGATCAGCCAGTGCACGATGGCCGCGAACACTCCGAGCGCGACGCCCACCCACCAGACCGGATCGTAGGATCCGAATTGGTCGTAGAGATAGCCGCCCATCCATACGCCGAGAAATGAACCGATCTGGTGCGACAGGAACACGATGCCGCCGAGCAGGCCGAGATGTCGCGTGCCGAACATGATCGCCACCAGCCCGTTGGTCGGCGGCACCGTCGAGAGCCACAGGAGGCCCATGGCGACCGCGAAGACGATGACCGATGTCGGCGTTTGCGGCAGCAGCAGGAAGGCCGAGACGACGACTGAACGGGCCAGATAGATCAGCGCCAGGAAATAGGGCTTCGAATAACGCTGGCCGATGATGCCGGCCGAGAAAGAGCCGATGATGTTGAAGAAGCCGATCAATGCCAGCGCGATTACCGCATAGCGGGCGTCGATTCCGATATCGCCGATATAGGCCGGAAAATGCGCGGTGATGAAAGCGACCTGGTAGCCGCAGACGAAGAAACCCGAGACGAGCAGAAGATAGCTCTTGTGCCCGAGCGCTTCCTTGAGCGCTTCCCCGACTGTCTGCTTGAACAATGCCTGCGGCTGGCGCCCGGAAGAGGCATTGCCGCGCAGCGGAATCGCAAAGAGCGGAACGAGCAGCATCATGAGGCCGAGATAGACGAGGCTGTCGGACCAGCCATAGGCGGAGATGAGACCTTGGCTCAGCGGCGCGAAGAGGAACATGCCGGCCGAGCCGGCTGCGGTGCCTATGCCGAAGGCGAGCGAGCGCTGCTCGGGCGCGACGTTGCGGGCAAAGGCGGAAAGCACGATGCCGAAGGAACCCGACGCAACGCCCAGACCGACCATGACGCCGCCGCCGATATGCAGCCAGATCGGCGCATCCGCGAAGGCCATCAGGATCAGCCCCGCTGCATAGACGAGGCCGGAGAGCGCGAGCACGCGCCAGGTGCCGAACTTGTCGGCGATCGCGCCGAAGAACGGTTGGCCAAGACCCCAACAGAGATTTTGAAACGCCATTGCCAGGCCGAAGGTCGTCCGGTCCCAACCCTTCTCGGCAAGCATCGGCAGCTGGAAGAACCCCATGGCGGAACGCGGCCCGAAGGTCAGCATCGCGATGATGGAGCCGGCGACGATGATGAGCCACGGCAGGCCGCTGCGCTCCGCCGGACGGGTGACTGCGGGAGAAATGGCAGACATGGGCAAGCTCCTGATGATGAGGGGCCATCCTATGGCGGCGACGAGCCCGGGGGAAACCAATTATATTGAGGGTGGCATCACAGGAATTGATCCGCCGGCCGCTCGCACGTTTTCGCACGGCCGCGTTTTAAGCCGGCTCAGCGCACCTTCATCGGCCAGCGCTCCTCGCGACGGCGGAGGACCTCGACCGCGTCGCCGAGCCTGATAAGGCCCTCCCCCCGCGGCACGGCATTCCAGCCGAAGAGCACGCCGGGCACGCGCCGGTCCGCAGACATGCGCTTTATCGAAAGACCCTGGATCGGGTTGCCGCCGACGCGTTCGCCGGTCGTCTGATCCTGCGTCGTCATGATGCACCGGGCGCAGGGCTTTACGAGATCGAAGGTAATCCCGGCAATCTCCAGGCTCTCCCAGAAGTCCTCGGCCCAGGCCTCGTCGCAATCGATGACGATATTGGTGCGGAAGCGCTCCATGCCGACCGGCTCCTGCCCCTTTTCCATCAGGGTGCGGTTGAGGTCGGCGAGCGAGCCCGTTGTCGTAACCAGAACCGGGAAGCCGTCGGCAAATGCGACGGGGGCCGCCGCTCCCGCCCATTCGGCGCCGACGAAGCGCTCGGCCTCATCGTCCATGCGGACGAGCTTGACGGGGCGCCCGAACCAGCCGGACAGCATGTCGTTTGCAGCACCCCCGGCGACCGCCGCATTGACGTCGCTCGACCAGACCCGGACATCGAGGCGGTCATTCGGGTCGAAGCGAACGGAAAGCTCCTTGCCGTTCATCCGCAGGCGCAAACCCCCGGCGACATGCTCCGCCTCGACCTGCGCGAGCGCCTGCAGCTCGCGCTGTGTGATGAAATGTCCGTCGGGCGCGACCAGCATGAAGCGCCGGTCGCCGGCGAGCCCATCGAGATTGACGGTAACGGCCGTTTGCGGCACCGCGCGACCGCTCTTCAGGGGATGGATGTTCAGGCCGGTCACTTGCATGTCAATTTTCCGAATTCAGATATCGAGTCAGGCCGTTGCCAATCTGATTCACCGGGACGGGCCAACCCATTGAAGCTTTTAGATTTCATCCAGCATCATGGCAAGCACGCCGCGAAGCCGCTCCTGCCGCTCGACAGCCAGCCGCCGCCCCGCTGCGGTCCGGAAATCTTTCGCCAGGCGGAAGAGCTTCGCCTCGAAATGGTCGATCGCGAAAGCCGTGTCGTCGAGCGGCCGGGCTTCGGCCAGGGGATCGAGGGGATCATAAAGCGCGCTGTTCATGCGCCCGGCGATGTAAAAGCAGCGCGCAGCGCCGACCATGCCGATGGCATCGAGCCGATCGGCATCCTGCAGAATCTGCGCCTCCAGCGTTTCCGGCGGCAGATTGGCCGAAAAGCTGTGTGTCAGAACGGCGTGGGCGACGGATGTGACATCGGCCGCACTCCAGCCGAGCCTCTCGAGGATTTCGGACGCCTTTTCGGCCGCCAGCCGGGAAGCCGCTGCACGCCGTGGGGAATTTTTTTCGACCGACACGCAGTCGTGCAGCAGCACGGCGGCGGCCAGCAGACGGGTGTTGCCCCCCTCCTCCGACTGGATGCGGAGAGCGTTTTTCCAGACTCGGATGAGATGCGAGGCGTCATGGGAACCATCGTCCGCGGCGAAGGCGTGCGGGAGGAGTTCGCCGGCGAGCCGGTCATGGGGTGCGAAGGCGGCCGCGAGTGCAGGAAGTCGGCTCATGCGCGGTGAGCTCCGTTGCCAGCGCTGCCCGACAATATCTTCTGGTAGAAGAGCCCGATACCGATCAGTACCGCCCCCAGGCCGATGAAGGACAGCGCCCGCAGAAAGCCTTCGAGATTGGACATGTCGACCAGGAATACCTTGAGCACGGCGATGAAGACCAGCACCGCCGAGGCGATACGGATGCTCTTGGCATTCATGCGCGAGCCGACCACGAGAAGCAGCACGCCGAGAACCAGCCAGACCACCGAATAGGTGTAGGTCTCACCCTGCAGGAAGCCCTTCCAGTCGGCAACGTTCTGCCCTTGCCAGAAACGGCGCACACTGAGGCTCGCCCAGGCGAAGGCGAGAACGGCGCCACTGACGGCGAGCGCCGCCACATAGGGCAGCGGGCGACGGCCCCGCGCATACCAGGCAAGCCCCGCATAGCCGATGGCGGGGAGCAGATAACCGATGAGGAGCAGATCGAAGAAGGGAACGCTTCCGAGCAGTTCGCCGCTGAAATACGGGTTCAGGCCGACGAGGTGGGCGGCAAGCACGGAAAGCATCGACAGGACCCCGAGCGCCATGCCGCCATAGCGGAACACCGGACTCGGCGACCTCCCGTCGAGGGTCATGAATATCCCGGAGGCGCCGATCGCGAGAAGCGTGTAGATCGCCTGCTCACCGAGTGTCGGGACGGAACTGTCGAGCACGCCGCGGTTCATCGCGTGGCGAACGAGGATCGCGACCGTCAGAAGCACGAAAAGGCTCGCCAGCGCCTGCAGCAGGTTGCGCACCCGCACATCCGGCAAGGTCCTCAGGAAATAGGCGGAGGCGACGAGCAACAGCGCCGGGATGCCGTAGCCCGGGAGCAGCGCATTGAAGACCGGCACCGTTCCGAGGCTGCCCGGCCCGACGATCGTCGGCTCCCAGGCGATCCGCGCGAGAACGACGACCGCGCCGGCGACCGTCACCCAGGGAAGAACCGGCCAGGAGCGAAGACGCGTCGCGAAGCTGTATGCGGCCCCGAGGAAGGCGATCGCCAGTGTCGTCACCAGGCCGTCGGTCCAGGCGTGAAGCCTGATGACGAGAAGACCGAAGGAGCCGAGCGCCAGCAGACCGCCGGGAACGTCGGCTTCCCCCGCCTCTGTGCCGCGGCGATCGAGCCATTCGACCAGCGCGAGAAGCAACAGCCCGCCGGCGAAGGCGACGAGGCCATGCGGCAGGTCGAAGGTGAAATTGCCCGTCATCAGGAACGACATGGCCAGAAGCGCATTTGGCACTGCCGCGGCGAGCCCTGCCCAAAGAACGACGAATGGCCGATTCCCTGCCGGGCGCCGGGCAAGCACGAGGGCGCCGAAGAGGACGAAGAGCGCCGAAAGTATCATGGCGCTCAGCATGGCCGTGCGGCCGGGGACGACGATCTCGGGCGGCAAATCGGCCAAAGACGGATCGAGATAGGACAGAACACCACTGAGCGCAGTCAAGCTCCAGGTGCCTGCGATGGCACCGAAGGCGGCGAGCAGTGCCCCATAGACCGCGTTTGGACGCAAGGAGCCTGCAGCGGCAAGCGCCGCGACGACGACCACGAATTCGGTCACCGGGAAACGCTGGGCGTCGACGGTCGGGCTGATGAACAGCAGCGCGAGAACGGCTGCGACGATCGCCGCCGAGATGGAGATGGCAAGTCGGGGCGGCTTGAAGAGCCGCTCCCAGGCGCCCGCCGCCGGCGCTCCGCTCGGCTCCGCGTCCCGCTCGCCGAGACCCGGCCAGATCAGCGCGACACCGGCGACCATCACCAGGAGCGCGAAGGTAACCGGAGGCGCCTCGAAAGGCGTCGCGAGCGCTACATAGGCAAGGCCCCAGAGGCCGAGGCCGGCATTGGCAAGCGTCGGAACGACCGACCAGCGGCGCAGACGCGAGGCGGCAAGCGTGGCGAGCCATGCGGCCGCAAGGAAGCCGAACAACACCCAGGGGCGCGGCTCTCCGCTGGAGACGAACAGGGGCGTCAGAAGCGATGCGAGAAGACCGAGGCCGGCAAATGCCTGACCGTGCAGCAGCGACAGCCCCACCGTCGCAAGCGAAATCACCGCCAGCAGAATGAAAGCGGCTGCAGTGCCGATGAAGCCGTAGATACCATAGGCGGCATAGACGACGCCAAACAGGGTGACGGCACCGGCAGCGGTCAGAACGCCCGGTATCATCGCGTTGCGGAAGCGGTCCGCGACAGCAGGCACGGCGCGCCGGCGGATCACCTCGCCGGCTGCTCCGAGCGCGACCCCGAACAGCGCGGCGAGGGTCAAGCGGACCGTGGGACTCAGCAAGCCGGCATCGATCGAATACTGCACGAGGAAATAGCCGCCGAGCGCCAAGGCGAGCCCCCCGACCCAGACCGGCCACCTCCCGCCGATCCGGCTCTCCAGGCTCTCGGTCCGCGCTGCCGCAGCCGAGGGTACCGCCGGTGGCGCGGCCTCCTCGTCGAGGCTTTCGGCCGCACCCCTGGTTTCGTCAGCAACGGTGTGAGCGTCCTGCCGCGCCCGCGCCCATGGACCGTCGGCCGTCGCCTCGGGCTCGGCAGCCTTCGCAACGTCAGCCTCAGTCCTCACGGATTCGATATCCGGGGAGCCCTGTTCCGTCGACTCTCTCCCGAGCCGCGCGATCTCCGCCTTCAGGCTCTCGATTTCACGGTCAAGGCGCTCGGCCGTCCTGCGGCCGCCGAGGAAAGCAGCGAGCGCCATCACGAAGGCTAGAAGAGCTATGGCCTCGAGCATCAGTTCCCCCGGCATCACCACGATCAGGATCGATTCGGACAACGTTAGCGCGAAACGGGCGCCGAAAATATCCTGCGGCAGATATCCGCGGATTTATGGAGCCGTGGGGAGCGTCGCGGCATCGCGACCCTCTGCAGCAATCTCTTCATCCAATTGTCGCAGAGCTGTCATGAACTCGCTGGTAAAGCGAGACCGGGGA
This sequence comes from Sinorhizobium sp. P24N7, assembly GCF_042436655.1. Classification (NCBI taxonomy): domain Bacteria; kingdom Pseudomonadati; phylum Pseudomonadota; class Alphaproteobacteria; order Hyphomicrobiales; family Rhizobiaceae; genus Sinorhizobium; species Sinorhizobium sp. P24N7. The sequence goes on from NZ_JBHMIW010000020.1 coordinate 127,007, forward strand.
CGCCCGGGAGATCGGGCGCGTCTACCGTCTCAATGGGGAGAATTGCCATGGACAAATATCTCGGCCTTGCCGAAGAAACCGAATTCAAGACGCTGACGGAGCGCAGGGAAGAACTGGAAGACGTCGGTCATAACTGTTCCACCAACCCGACCATGGGCGACATCATCAATCGCTTCTCGCGCCGGTCGTTCATCGGCGGCTCTCTGGCCGTGGCTGCCATATCCACGACGGTCAGCCCCCTCGCCCTGCTGACGGCTGACGAAGCGCGGGCAAACGGCGAAGCGTCGCGATTCGCCTTCAAGGAGATCGAAGCCGGTGTCGACGAGACCCATCATGTTGCCGAGGGTTACGACGCCGACATCCTGCTGCGCTGGGGCGACAAGGTCTTTGCCGACAGCCCGGAATTCGACCCGCTGAACCAGACAGCCGAAGCCCAGAGCCGGCAGTTCGGCTACAACAACGACTATGTCGGCTTCATTCCGCTCGAAGGCAATCCGGACCACGGCCTGCTGGTCGTCAACCACGAATACACCAATGCCGAGATCATGTTCCCGAACTTCGCCCGCGTCGAAAAGGTGACGGAGGACGGCAAGGAGGAGGACAAGGTCGTGCTCGGCGAGTACACCAAGGACCTCGTCGATATCGAAATGGCCGCCCATGGCGGCACCGTCATCGAAATCCGCAAGGTCGACGGGAAATGGCAGCCGGTCCTCGACGGCAAGTACAATCGCCGCATCACGGCCACGACCGAGATGCAGCTTTCCGGCCCTGTCGCCGGCCACGAGCGGGTCAAGACCCCGTCGGATCCGACCGGCAGGAAGGTCTTCGGCACCATCAACAATTGTGCCGGCGGCGTCACCGCCTGGGGCACCTACATGATGGCCGAGGAAAATTTCAACGGCTATTTCGGCGGCGAGTTCGCCGAGGATCATCCGGAATTCAAGCAGATGAAGCGTGTCGGCGCGCCGGGCGGGCAGTATGAATGGTCGAAATTCTACGACCGCTTCGACGTATCCAAGGAGCCGAACGAGGCCAACCGCTTCGGCTGGGTGGTCGAAGTCGATCCGCTGGACCCCACCTCCGTCCCGAAGAAGCGCACCGCGATCGGACGCTTCAAGCACGAGGGCTGCGAGTCGATCGTCAACAGGGATGGCCGCGTCGTCCTCTATAGCGGCGACGACGAACGCTACGATTATGTCTACAAGTTCGTGACGAAGGGCACTTACAACCCTGACGACCGCGCCGCGAACATGGATCTCTTCGACGAAGGCACGCTCTACGTGGCGAAATTCGACGAAGACGGCACGGTCACCTGGATGCCTCTGGTCCACGGCGTAGGGCCGCTGACGGCCGAGAACGGCTTCCCCTCCCAGGCCGACGTGCTGATCGACACCCGTTTTGCCGCCGATGCGCTCGGCGCGACCAAAATGGACCGGCCGGAAGACGTTCAGCCCAATCCGAAGACCGGCAAGGTCTATGTGATGCTGACCAACAACACGAAGCGCAAGGAGGACGAGATCGACGCCGCCAATCCGCGCGCCAAGAACGCCTTCGGCCACATCGTCGAAATTTCGGAAACCGACGGCGATTTCGCGTCGACGAAATCCCGCTGGGACGTCCTCCTGAAGTGCGGCGATCCCAGCGTCGCCGAGGTCGGTGCCTCCTTCTCCACCGCGACGACCAGGAACGGCTGGTTCGGCATGCCGGACAATTGCGCCATCGATGCCGATGGCCGTCTCTGGGTCTCGACCGACGGCAACAACGAAAAGGTCACGGGGCGCACGGACGGTGTCTGGGCCGTGGAGACGGAAGGCGAAGGCCGCGGTACCTCGAAGCTGTTCTTCCGGGTGCCGGTCGGTGCCGAAATGTGCGGGCCGAGCTTCAACCCGACGAGCGACACCTTCTTCCTCGCGGTTCAGCATCCGGGCGATGCCGGTCTCGCAACCTACGAGAAGCCGGCGACGCGCTGGCCGGATTTCCGCGACGACATGCCGGTGCGCCCGGCCATCGTCGCCGTCACCAAGCAGGGTGGCGGCAAGATCGGCTGAAGCGTTCGGAGCGCCACACGCTCTGCGACCTCCCATCCCTGTGCCCGTCACAGGGATGGGAGAAAAAGGCATCCGCCACCCGTCGCCACCGCGGTCGCCTTCTCAAAAACACTTAAGCCTCCGACGATGCGGCCTTCAGCGCCTTCAGCGTCGCATGGACGAAACCGTCCCGCGCCGACGCGGCGTCGACGCCCCGCGGCTCGTAAACATGGCGGTTGAGGAAATAGGCGGTAAGGCGGAAGGCGGCGGCAAGGCTTTCGTGATCGGCAGCTCTGCTTCCTCCCGATAGGAAGTCCGGGAGGGCGAGCATGCGGTCGGCGTAAGGGGCACCCGCTTCGCGGCAGATCGCGCGGCCCGATTTCGGCGATACGAAGACAAGGTCGCTTTGCGCACCCGTCGCCCCACATTGAGAAAGATCCAGGCCGAAGCCGAGATCGTTCAGCACCGCGAGTTCGAAGCGCACGAACAATTCGCCGGCATCTGCCGGGTCCTGGAGGTGATCGACGATGACGGCGAGCGCCTCGTAGAGATGGGGATGCGGGTCGCGCTCCGGCAGGAGCCGCAAGAGTGCGCCAATCGCCTGAATTCCGTAGACGGAAGTCGCCGTCTCGATCAGCCTCGCGGCACGCAATTGCAGCGGCTCGACGCGGAATTCGCCGAGATGCTCGTCCAGCCTCGCCCGCCAGCTCACCTCCACGGAATTGCCCGGCTGCAGCACCGGCTGCATCGCACGCGAGCGGCCCGAGCGCACGAGCCCGAGATGCCGCCCGTGCCCGGGCGTCATCACCTCCGCGATGACAGAGCTCTCGCCATGCCGCCGGATGCCGAGAATTATGGCTTCATCGCTCCATTGCATGAAAAAGGCATACACCCGCCGCCGAAACCGGAGCAAGCGAAGAAACGCGCCCGGTTTCGAGCCTTGTCCGGTGCGGCGGAAACAAACTGTAGCCTTTCCGCTACACTTGCCGTGCGCCGCAAATCTATTGTCGTTTTTGCCGCATTGCGACGCCTTTCAATGCGGGTTGCGAGGCCTTAGACGTGCCTCCTCAAGAATGACAGTCAGCAGGAACAATTCGACTATGTGTGTGTCCGGGAATCGCGCCAGCCGTCTGATGCAGCTTTGCGCCGCTTTGGCCCTCTCCGCCGCGCTGGCGGGTTGCGTGAGCAGCAGCCAGCCGGTCCGGCCGAAAGGGCCGGATCCCTATTTCGTGGCAATGTATGGGGCGAAGCCGGATGAGACGTTTCCGCTTCCGGCCACCGACATCAGCAAGGTCGAACCGCGTTTTCTGCGGCAACAGGTGCCTTACGTCACGCATGAGCCGCCGGGTACTGTCGTGATCGACACGGAAAATCGCTTTCTCTATCTCGTGCAGGGCGGAGGCATGGCGCTTCGTTACGGCATCGGCGTCGGCAAGGCCGGGCTGGAATTCGAGGGCGAGGCGCGCGTCGGCCGCAAGGCGGAATGGCCGCGCTGGACCCCGACATCCGACATGGTCGCGCGCGAACCCGAGCGCTACGGACCGCTCGCGGGAGGCATGGACCCCGGCCTGCGCAATCCGCTCGGACCGCGCGCGCTCTATCTCTACCAGGGAAACCGCGACACGCTGTTCCGCATCCACGGCACCACGGAGGCCTGGTCGATAGGCAAGGCGGTCTCGAGCGGCTGCATCCGCCTGTTCAACCCGGATATCATCGACCTTTACAGCCGCGTGCCGGAAGGCTCGCGCGTCGTCGTGCTCCAGGCGGAACCGCCGATGAGCCAGCCGATGAGCCAGCCGATGGATGCACCGATGTCGACCACCGCTGACGGCAGCGGATCGCTTTCGTTCTAAGGCCTGTTGAGATTCATTTCGAGTTTATGACGGCTTCTGCGAGATGGATAATGGCGTTGAAGCTCTGTTCGGTTTTGTCGGCACGCATGGCGATGCGCTTGAATTCCTTGAGTACCGACCGTGCGCCACTGCATCTCAAAGTGCTACAGCAACCTTTGCGCGTCTCATAAGACGCGCGGCGCTGTCGGAAACGTATCGGAGGACTGCAACCTCTCCGCGCCTCATCCCTTATGTGGACGGCTCCCCCTTGCAAGTGTTTTTTGCAGATTTTTTGATCGGATCGCTTGCTTCCATATGTTCGGCCTTTCGGTGTGGCCGCACAGGGCCACTGGCCAAGATGGTTTCC
>NZ_JBHMIW010000021.1:0-128014 GCF_042436655.1 Sinorhizobium sp. P24N7
GCGCCCCACATGCCGCACACGCAGTTTCTGCTCTTCGTCACTCATATTTGGTGTCCACCTATTTTAAGTGGACACTTCATGCGGCAGAGGCATCAACGAGAAAAGGCGCATGGAAATGAGCGCTTACTTTGAGGCGAGGACGACGTAGACGGCATTTCCAGCCGTAACAACGGCGTCAGCCGCGTCATCTGAGATTTCGATGTCTGAACTTGCCCTCGATCATCCAATGGCGCCCGCAACAGAAGCGAGGCGGGGCGCGACTTTGCAGTCTTCAAAGACGGAAACAGGAGCGCAATGCCTTCCTATGGCTTCCTGATGAGCGGGGCGCCTAACATACTCCTACAAAAGGTGAATAGGCGATACCGGGCTTACCTCGAAGATGGTAGCTATGCCTCTCATTCGGTAATTGCCAAATGGCGCCCCCCATCACTTAATTCGAAGGTTAAGGTGATTAGACCTGACGGTCGCATATTATTTTGAGGAGACGAAACGACATCCACCGTCGCCGGCGCGGAACAGCAGATGTGCAATAGCGTGTGACGTTCCCCCTTTGTCGCGAACCCGATCTTCTTCGACGTGGGCTCTTGAAAGACGTGGTTTGCCGACCAATCGGCCTTCGTGGATGGGAGACGATTTGCCCTGCGGCGTCGGCCCGACTGCATGCGCCATTTGCCAATTGGATCAACATGGCCGGAATAGTGCTGATCCGTTGGGACAGCAGAGGACTCCAGTTCCGAATGTAAATCGTGCAGGCAATTCGTCATGACGTATGCCCGCGATCTTTGTGGATGTGTTCTTCAGGACCATCTACTGGAAGATTGTATTCGTTCTTTGATCGATAACGAATTTTCGGGGAGTAACGGTCCGAGGGAATAAGCCGAAGCTCGCGTAAAACATTTATAGTAAAATCTCGGTCGGAAATTGCTTCCTGGTCCGTGCAGTTCTTTGGCTGCAGTTCTTTGGCAAATATATCTGTCTAGCGGTACCAGAGGGAATCGGCAATGGCTTCATCAATACCAGATCTAGGGAAAGTGTCGGGATTCACGCATGAGCCGCACCGCGCGAAAAGTGTCTCACCAGCGGCAAATGAAGGGGAAGAGCAGTCACTCGAAAACGCAGACAAGCCGTGCTTGCTTGTCCTTGATAGTAGGGCGTTAGGTCGCGAATGCTTGGCCAGAACCCTCATTAATCACGGTATAGGGATGGATGTTGCCGCTTTCGGATCGATTGACGATTGGCGGGAGGCGAAGGGCAACCGTCCCCCCATTGCAGCCGTCCTCCTCAATAGCGGTGCGCGCAAACTCGGCGAGATCGAGATAGAAATTCCCAGGCTCGCATCCGAGTTTCGCCCCGCACCCGTCGTTGTCCTGTCCGACAGCGACGACATCACCCAAATCTTGCGGGTTCTTGAAAGCGGCGCGCAAGGATATATCCCGACATCTGTCGGCGTGGACGTGTGCATTGAAGCGATTAGTTTGGCGATCGCGGGCGGCGTCTTTGTGCCGGCGAGCAGCGTTCTCGCGGCACGCCACCTAATCGCGCCTGAGAAGCAGGAAGTTTCGCCGCTAGCGGGGATGTTCACCGTACGTCAAGCGGAAGTGGTCGAGGCGCTACGAAAAGGCAAGGCGAACAAGATCATAGCCTACGAACTCAAGCTCCGCGAAAGCACAGTCAAGGTCCATATTCGCCATATCATGAAAAAACTGAGGGCTACCAACCGAACCGAGGTAGCTTGTAAGCTGAATGGCCTCTTTTCAGGCGATACACTCACCTCCTAAGCCACTTAGTCCGTTCAGGCGGATCGTACGCGCTTGCGCAATGAGCCTAACAGAGCGGCCAGTGTGTACTCCTTAGCGCGCATCCTTGGCGTCGAATAGGCATTCGCACGCAGGCCGTTGCAAATGTTGAAATGCAACGATTTTGATGCCCAACAAAGGCCGATCGCCCGATCGCCCTCCCTCATCGGCTGACTAGGCCCCTCACCTTAGCCCAAGCCGGCAAGCTGTCGAGCAACTGTTCCCCAGTTCCCGCCACGACCCAACGACAAACGACTGACCCTAGGCCACTGATTGCTCGGAGTGCTCGTGTCCAGGCACTATGAGAACTGAATGGAAAGGGATATGCACTCGATCCGAACAAATCGTTGCGCCAGCCGGGCGAACGGAGGTCAAGAGGGAATCGGTAAATCGGTAGCCCCGTCGGAATGGAGGGGACTGAGGCGCGACGGCGATAAAGTCTTTGCCGGATGTGACAGCCCGCGCGCCGCGCCGCCTTTGCGACACATCAATGCGTTGCGGGTCGGTAAGTGAGAGGCGCAGGCTGACCAAGCCGTATGGTGCGCAATGTGGCATCCCTGCTTCTGCGGGCATTCACTCTGCTCGTCGAGATGACGGCAAGTGCAATGAAGAAAATCATGCCCGGATCGGCACTTCCAGCACCCAAAGATCCAGCGACGACGGAACCGAGCGCGCAAGCCTGCACGCTCGATATCACCGCATTTGCTTCGGGATGGATGTAGCCCTTTAGGCTTCCCATGCCCCTGAGTATAACCAGCAGCAGCGTCACCATCATCGCCCCGCCAACGAGGCCAAGCTGCGAAGCCACCGCAATCGGCCAGCTCGAGGCACGCGAACTGCCCAAGCCGACGCCGAGGCCACCCGTCTCGACGAAAGCCTGGAGGCTCTTAATATTCCAGTAGGCACGCTCCTGACCGGACGCGGAACTGGCTTTGTTGAGAACCATGGAATCGATCAGATGAACAAAAGGCGCGAAGAATTCTTCATCGTAGTGAACGATTGCCAAGATAGTGACGGCTGCGAGCGCAATGAACGCGATGATCAGGATCTCGTCCTTGTCCATGCGGCCGGACAGAAACGACCACGAAATGGAAAGTGCCACGGGAATGCTCAGTACGGCGAGGCCGACATAGGCAACAGAAGACGTGGAAAGAAGCAAGAGGACGAGTAAGAGGAAGGCCAGTACCTGGGCCACGCGTGACTTTGTCTTCCGCCAATAAACGTAACAAAATGAGAGGCAGACCAGTGAGCCGCCGCCAAAGGACGATGCCTCGGATGCGGCCCCAGTAATGCGCCAAAAGCCATTTTCGATGACCTCGGTAAGCATGGCGTAGCTGGCCGTGCGGATAGGCGACAGGATATCGCCGGCTCCGCCGACCTTGCCCAGCAAATCAAGGAGTCCGAAGACGACGTGAACACTACACCACAGAAGAAATCCGCGTCGGATACTCTCCAACCTATTTTCTTGGAGGAGTAGGACGCATAAGGCGATGGCGGTGAGGCCGCCCAGAACAAAATATCCGGTTTGGGTAATGTTGCCCGAGACGGGCGCAAGCGGAGCCTCGATGACCCCGCGCCTCATGGCTGCCTGAACGAATACGCTCGTCTGTCCGGCAAAGAAGCGCGGAAACAACCATGCGCCGACCACGGCATAGAGCATCAGGCCGGTGAGCACCCAAACCGGTCTAATTTTGCCGAACACGTGACCAAGGTCCCGCCACATGCGCCGCCTGCTGACAACTGCCGTTATTAAAAGCGCGGCGAAGAAGGTGTAGATGAGCGGTGACGAACCTCCAATCGCGCTCAGAGTCATAACTGCAGTGGCACCAAAAGCAAGCGAGACGATGAGGCCAATGATCAATGGAGCGCGGCAATAATAGCCGATTACCAATATCCCCGCACAGATTAAAAGGCCGACGAACGAAATCTGCATGGGCTGCCGGTTCCAACTCTGCAACGCAGACCGAAGGCACGCGAATTCGTCGCAACCTTGCCTCATCCAATCCTTGGCAAATGTTGCGCGGAACGCAAGCGCGCCAAAGGGAGTAAAGTCCTGCTACGATTTGGTAGGGCTTGTCGCCTCAGGTCGCCCCGCCGAGGTCTGCCGACGACGATCCCGCCCGCCAAACGCCCCTGAACCTCAGCGCGCGGTGTGCCAATATGCCGAAAGTTGCGGGGTTACTTCCCGCCGTCTGCCCCCGTTCTCATGGTTCGCGCCACATGCCATGGCCCTGCGAAAGGAGTGGGAAGGTTTACGCCCTCCCCAAAATGGAGAGATTTGCCTTCATCCCGTGCGCCGCTAGCCTGAGCGCACACCACAACTGCGGAATTTGGTAAGTGGCAGCGGCCTTGCATGTACCAAAACGGATCGAGCGAATAGCAAACGCCGAGGAAGACGATCCGCGCCCATGCAATTTAACTTCGAGATCCGATTCCCCAAAGGTCCGAGGACCCAAGATGACTTCGCTAGGCAAAAAGGTTCTCAGCAGCGCGGCATGGGCAGCTGTCGAGACATGGGGCCGCCAAGTCGCCATGTTCGCCGTCTTCATCATTCTGGCCCGCCATCTCGGCCCGGAGGAATTCGGCCTCGCCACACTCGCCATGGTTGCTCCAACCATTTTAGCAACGGTGGTGACGAGAGGGATACCTGATGCACTTGTCCAGCGCGCGGAGATCGAGCCCATTCATCTGGATTCAGCGTTCTGGCTGCTTGTTGCGACCGGCGCAACGCTGAGCGCTCTCATCTGGGCGTTCGCCGGACAGGTCGCCGAGCTCTTCGGCGAACCGCTTCTCGAGGGCCTCGTGCGCTGGACCGGCATAATTGTTGTGGTTCAGTCCTTGGCGGCAGTCCCAACAGCGGTCCTCAAGAGAGAGCTGAATTTTCGCCTCTTCACACTGCGCACACTGACCGGAACGATGGTCGGCGGGACCGTGGGTTTGACCATGGCGATCGCCGGCTACGGCATGTGGAGCCTAGTCTTGATGCAGGTCGCAAAGGCGATTGTAGAAACAACCGTTATTCTTCTCGGGAGTTCGTGGCGGCCACGTATGGCGTACTCTTACGCGCGCTGCCGCGAATTGTTCGGATTTGCCGGCCCGATCGTCGTCCAAACTCTATGGACCTTCGTGAACGAAGAGATTCCAAAAGTCATCCTTGGCCTGTTTTTCGGGCCTGTTGCTGTTGGCGTTTACGCCATCGCCCGTCGCCCCCTTGACCTTTTGGGGGAGTTCCTACTCGGTCCTTTGGCGGCGATAACGATGCCCGCCGTGGCCAGAGTTCAACGCGAACCGGACAAGATCGATCACTTCTTCAACACAAGCGTGCGGATGGCCGCAATTGCTGGCTTTCCCGCCTTCGTGGGCTTTGCCGCGATCGCGCCTGTCGCCGTTCCCTTGGTCTTTGGGCCACAATGGACAAGCGCCGTGGTCGCCGTCCAGATCCTCATGATACTGGGATTGCAGCGTACGATCGACAGCTTGTGTGCGTATACGATCCTTGCGCTCGGGCAATCGAGTTTGGTCCTGGAACTAAATATGATTTACACGCTCTTCAGTCTCGTCCTGCTCACCGCCGCAGCACAGATTAGTCTGGAGGCAGTAATTGCTGCGCTCGTCGCCTGTAATTTGCTCCTGCTGCCGGTCTTTCTCTTCTACGTACAGCATACCGCTCATATCGACGTGTCGAAGCCATTGGCAATCTTCCCGAGATTGGCGGGCGCGGCCGCACTCATGTTCGTGATCGTTAGTGCATGGTTGCTGGCCGCCCCGGATGATCTCCCTCAGGCTGTCACAGTGGCAGCAGGGATCGCGATCGGCGCTCCCATCTATATTGCCGCAGCCGTCCTGCTAGTGCGTGCGGACCTGCTCAAAGCTCGCGACATGCTTCTAAGCCTTCGCGAATAGGAGCAACCAGATCATCGGAGAAAATGGCAGCGCTCTCACAAGCACACTGACCAGGTCCCCGCGGCGCTTCCCGGTACCTACCTCGAACCGGCGGCTTGTCAGAATACAATTCGCTGACGCTATCCCACGGAGCCTTGCAGTCGGGCAATTTATGCTTTTACTTGAATTAGCCCCCGAAAGGCCCGGACATGCTCCCCCACTTAGTTAAGTGTGTAGGAGTAATGTTGGTAATATGACTAGCAGCAATTTTAAGATGGAAGTGCTCTCCGGGCCGGAACGTCGGCGGCGCTGGAGCACGGCAGAGAAGCTGGCGATCATCCACGAGACCTATGAGGCGGACGCGACGGTGAGCATCGTCGCGCGTCGGCACGGCATCCAGCCGAACCAGTTGTTCGCCTGGCGCAAGCTGGCGTCCCAAGGGGCACTAACGGCGACTGCCGCCGAAGAGGAGGTCGTTCCGGCTTCCGAATACCGGGCGCTTCAGGCCCAGGTGAAGGAGTTGCAACGCCTGTTGGGCAAGAAGACGATGGAGAGCGAAATCCTGAAGGAAGCCCTCGAAATCGCCGGCGGCCCAAAAAAACATCTGTTGCGCTCGCTCTCTCTTCCGAGGGGGATTTTGGAATGAAGACCGTCTGCGAAACTCTAGATGTCGCCCGGTCGAATATCGCCGCGCGTGCCGCAAATTCCCCTTCCAGAGCCAGAGGACGTCCACCACTCCCGGATCGGGAACTGGTGGAGGATATCAAGGCCATCATCGCCGACATGCCCACCTACGGCTATCGGCGTGTCCATGCCATCCTGCGCCGCAATGCCCGGAAAGATGGGCGTTCGTGGCCCAATGCCAAGCGCGTTTACCGGGTGATGAAGCTGCACAATCTGCTATTGGTGCGCCACACCGGAGCGGCCGACCTGACCGTCTCCACGACGGTCAGGTCGCTGTCGAACGTTCGAACATCAGATGGTGCTCCGACGGCTTCGAGATCGGCTGCGACAACAAGGAGAAGGTCCGCGTCGCCTTCGCTCTCGACTGCTGCGACCGAGAGGCAATCGCCCATGTCGCCACCACCGAGGGCATCAAGAGCCAGGACGTGCAGGACCTCGTGATCACCGCAGTGGAGAACCGCTTCGGCCGCATCAACATGCTGTCCGAGCCCATCGAATGGCTCACCGACAACGGCTCCTGCTTCATCGCCAGGGACACCGCGTCCTTGCTGCGCGACATCGGCATGGAACCGTGCACGACGCCGGTGCGCAGCCCGCTGTCGAATGGCATGGCCGAGGCCTTCGTCAAAACCTTCAAGCGCGATTACGTCGCCGTGAACCCCACCCCGGATGCCGAAACCGTCATGGCGCAACTGCCGTTCTGGTTCGAGCATTACAATAATCTTCACCCGCACAGCGCCTTAGGGTATCAATCTCCACGCGAGTTCATCAGCTCGAAATCTCAAGCCTGAGCATGTCCGGTCTTTTGGGGGCAACTCCAAGTTTATGCTTTTACTACATTAGGGGCGCTCACATGGAAGCGTGCACAGACATTTCTGGTGTCGACCACCAGCTTTGCACCTTCAACGACGGTTCTCCAATCAATGGCATCATGATCTGTCGTGATGACAATGGCATCAAACGAGGCCAGGCGGTCGGCTGAAATATCCACCGAGCGCCGACCTGCTAACGCGGCATACTCTCTTGTGGCGGGAATCTCAGGCACGTAAGGATCGTGGTAGTCAACGACTGCGCCCCGTCGCTCCATCAGGTCGATTAGCCTCAGCGACGGGCTCTCTCGTGTATCCCCCACATTCTTCTTGTAAGCCATCCCGATCAATAGGATCCGAGATTCGTTCAAGCCGCGGCGGGCTTTGCGGTCCAAAGCCTCCACAAGGCGGTCAACAACGTAGTGCGGCATGTTCGTGTTGACCTCTCCAGCTAATTCTATGAAGCGCGTTGCTACTTCGTACTCGCGAGCCTTCCATGTCAGGTAGAACGGGTCGATGGGGATGCAGTGGCCGCCGAGACCTGGTCCTGGGTAGAACGCCATATATCCGAACGGCTTTGTCTTGGCGGCTTCGATCACTTCCCAAACATCGATGCCCATCCGGTCGAAGATGACCTTCAGCTCGTTGACCAAGGCAATGTTCACGGAGCGAAAAATGTTCTCCGTTAGCTTGACCGCCTCCGCGGTTGCGGTTGAAGTCACGGGAACAGTCCGCACGATAATCTGGCTGTACAGTGCTTGCGCAATTTCCAGTGAAGACGGATCGTCGGCGCCGATCACCTTCGGAACACTGGTGGTAGTGTGCACTTTGTTTCCGGGGTCTTCGCGCTCGGGCGAATATGCAAGAAAAAAATCCTTTCCGAGAACAAGGTTCGTCGCTTCCAGCAGCGGCCGCACGATTTCTCGTGTCGTGCCTGGCCAAGTGGTCGACTCTAAGACGACAAGTTGCCCAGGACGGAGCCGGTCAGCGATGGCCCTTGCGCTGTTTTCGACAAACGACAGGTTTGGCTCCCGATTTCTGGTAAGCGGCGTCGGAACCGCTATCAGGATCGCATCAGGCATGCTCAACGCAGAGAAATCGCTCGTGGCGCGAAACCGCTTGCTGTCAACATTCTGTTGGATGGCTGGGCCAGGCAGATGCTTTATTCCGCTTTCGCCGCGGTTAAGCAGCGCGACCCGCGACTGGTCGATGTCGAAACCGATAACCCTGAACCCCGCCTCAAGCGAGCTCAGAGCGAGCGGCAACCCGACGTATCCAAGCCCCATGATGCCGATCGTGCAGTCCCGCGTCCGGATGCGGTTCAGCAGTTCTTCGGCATCAGGACCAGTGTTCATGTGTTGCATATGCTTTCGTCCCCATGTCGAAAATGGAGCATCGTCTCAATTATTGCAGTGAAGTAGTTCCCGGCAATCAGCAAATTGGATGTATTCTGCGAGGCGCTCTACATCTCAAAAAAGTTGAGTTGCGCCAAAAGGAGAACAGTCGAAATGCTTATCCAGCCGAAGTTGTCAAATAAATCGTTCGCTGCGACACTCAATCTCGAGCGCAGCAAAGAGCCTTTGACATTTCTCCGCTTATGAGCGGGCAGGGCGTGTTGTGGATGGCGCCGACGCATCGGCGGCCACTATCGGTTGCTTGGTACAGGTGGGATGATGACACAGTCAATTTTGATCACCGGAGGTGCGGGCAACATCGGCAGCGCACTCACTCGCGCTTTGGTCAAACTCCCTCAGACCCAAGTGGTCGTGGCTGACAACTTGTCGACCGGCAGTCGCGATAAAGTACAAATCGACGCCGGAAACCTGACCGTCATAAAGGCGGATGCGAACGATTTCGACGACATCTCCTCCTTGTTCTATCGCTTCCATTTCACACATGTCTTCCATTTCGCAGCCGTCGTCGGCGTGCAGCGCACCTTGGCAAACCCATTACTCGTATTGCGCGATATTGCCGGAATAGAGAACGTGCTGAGACTGTGCAAGAACACGGGCGCCGAGCGTGTGTACTTCGCTTCCTCATCAGAAGTTTATGGGGAGCCATTTGAGATTCCCCAAAATGAGAACACCACGCCGCTGAACTCGCGCCTGCCATATGCTGTCGTGAAGAATCTTGGAGAAGTCTATCTACGCACCTATCAGCGTGAATTCGGACTCCCCTTCACGATTTTCCGCTTCTTCAACACCTATGGACCACGCCAGAGCGAAGATTTCGTGCTGCCGCGTTTCGTGCATGCTGCACTTCTCGGTGAGCCTCTGACCATTTACGGGGATGGTTCGCAAACGCGCACTTTCTGTTATGTTGGCGACACGGTTGACACGTGCATTGCGGTACATCGAACTCGCTCGCACGAGAACGATGTCATCAACATAGGCAGCGATCTGGAAGTGAGCATTCGACAACTCGCCGAAATCGTCATCGGCGTGCTGGGCTCATCGTCAAAATTGGAGTTCCGTCCACCGCTAACAGAGGGCGACATGACGCGCCGGTGCCCTGACACGAGCAAGATGAAGGCACTCTTGAACCGTCCCTTGGTTCCACTAGAAGAGGGCATTAGGCGCCTTGCCGAACACGTCTCCAAGTCGCAAAGCTCTCATGAGTTCAGAAAAGTCGCGTGAGCACACGTTGGGGGCATGAATGAAGCTGGTCTATGTCGGGCAGCCTTACGATAGACTTTTCCCGCCGGTTCAAAATTCGATCGGGCTGATTGTCTACAATACTGCGCTTCACCTCAGTAACAGCTTGCACATCACGGTCTATGGAAGACACTACCGGGACGACAGAGTTCCGGCGGACCTGCCATTCGCTTTGCGGCGAGCTCCGGTACGGCGCGACAGGCTGCAGCAAAAGGTTATTCGCGAATTTCCTCGCTTGGCGCGGTGGACGCAACTGGACCGGAAGGCCGACGACCATTCCCAATATAAGAACGAAATTCGTCGTTATCTGGCCCTGGACCGGCCGGATATCGTCCATCTGATGAACTATTGGAAGTGGAGCCGGGCTCTAAAGGAGTCCAGCTCATCTCATAGGCTCGTGCTCGAGATGCAATGCGAGTGGTTGTCACAGCGTGACCGCGATCAGGTGGCCTCCCAACTTGAGGTAGTGGATGCCGTGGTCGCCGTCAGCGATCACATAGCCGAAACATTTCGTTCTGCATTCCCGGACTATCCCGGAGCTGTTGCCTCTGTCGGCAACGGCGTCGATGTCTTCCATTTTCGGCCGGGCGAAGCGGGAGCACCAGGTGACCCAAGAACCGGGCGTGTAATCCTGTTCGTCGGGCGAATATCACCAGAAAAGGGGCTTCACACGCTCGTAGAGGCCTTCAGTGAAGTCGCGCTGCGCTTCCCGGACGTGGAACTGCGGATCGCGGGGCCCTATTCTCCTCTCCCTGTTGACTTCCTGACCAGCCTCTCGTCAGACCCCCGTGTCATAGATCTCAACCGTTTCTACGACCAATGGAACAGATGCAGATATCAGGAACACCTGGACGAACTCATAGATCGCCACAGGCTACGGGATCGGATCCGATTCGTTGGCAATGTGTCCCACAAGGAACTCATTGCGGCCTACCACGACGCCGATATCGTGGTGAATCCGTCGCTCAGCGAGAGCTTTGGGATTTCTGTCGTGGAAGGAATGGCCTGCGGAATTCCGGTGGTGGGAACGCGGGTCGGGGGTATGTGTGAATCCATCCTGGACGGACATACCGGGATGTTGGTGGAGGCCGATGCTCCGGGCGAACTCTCGCAGGCACTGATCACCGTTCTGGATGATCCCGCCCGCGCAAGAGGAATGGGGAAAGAAGGACGCGAGCGCGCCGTGGCGCTTTATTCGTGGGAGGCGCGCGCGGAGCGGCTAAGGTCCGTTTATGAGCGGGTGAGCAGATGAGCACCGCTAGTAGCTAGGTCCATGTTTCGTTTCCTCAATCCAGTCATCCCATCCGGTCCATCCAAGACTTTGAAATTAGACGTATTTTCCCAAAAGGCCTTCCTGAATGGAATCTGGCTTCCTGAAAAACGTATAAGTGTGTCCGTAGCTTGTGTCCGTCCGATGCTCGCTCGCACCTAGCGGGGGAAATGAAGTGCGCGTAAAAGCCGCAAGCGTCGGGCTTTCCGAGGGAGGATAGGGCCGCAACTCGTCAATGTCGTTCCAGCCGAGAACGAACCAGCCGCCGGGGCGCAGACAACGCCAGCATGCCCGGAATGAGGCTTCAGCGTCGTCGCGCGTTTCAATTGCCGTTTTCATGAAGACGCCGTTGCAGATAACCGCGTCGAAGTAATCGGCGGGCCTATGCCGTTCCAGGTTCCTCAGAGCGTCAACCATATGGCGTCGCGCACCGAAGCGGCGCTTATTGGGATCTATGTCGATCGTCCAATATTCCTTGGCGCGAAACTTCGATTCACAAGGCTTCGTGTACCACTCGCAGCCGACAAACAGGACACGTTTTACAGCAGGATCGTCGCGCAGATAGGGGAGAATAACCGTCTCGAGGAGTATGCGGTCATCGGTGAGATGAAACGTACTGATGTAGCGAATCAGATAGGGCGCGCGCCTCCGAAGGAGGTCGCGCACCGCATTTCGCGCTTGTCTGTACATGCTCTTCTCGCCTCCCATCATATCCCGGCACCTAGCGACGGTTACATTGCTTCCGCGAACAAATGTTGGACGTGCCAAGACTGCTCGGTATAGGACGGCGGCAGTGCTGCGAGAACATAGCCGGCCGATGTCAGAAGCGCGGCGATTTGGCGAGCCTTACGGTCAAGACCATCGCGCGTCGCGTCATCGATTTCGTAGATGATACTCGGTCGATGGGCTCGCAAGGTTTCCGTCATGCCGCGAAGGACCTCAATCTCGGCACCTTCGACGTCAATCTTGACCAGCGACGGGGGCCGCAGACCGTGCCGGGCGATCGCGTCGTCAAGTGTTGTCACATCGACTTCAAGATAGCCGTTCATATCGGGTGGTGCCTCGGCCGAGGCAAGTGCAGCGCCCCCGATGTGACGCGCCAACAGAAGCTCTGCGCGGCCGGTCGTCGCCCCAACAGCTTCGGGGAACACCCGAATGGCGTCGAAGCCGTTGAGCTGCGCGCTTCGACGGATCGCGGCGGCATTCCTCGGCACCGGCTCAAAAGCGTAGACTTGGCCTTCCCTTCCGACCCGGCGCGCAGCGATGAGGGAGAAGAAGCCGATATTGGCGCCGATATCGAAAAAGGCGCCACCAGGCGCCAAATTCGATGCAATCGCCTGTTGGATTGGCCGCTCATAGGTACCGCGCCTGAAGTCCGGATCGGCATCTCTAGAGACCAGCGTCAATCCGGCGGCCTCTCCCGTGGCGACCACACGTCTTTCCGAAAAAGCGTCGAGCAGCCTTGAAACCAGTCTCATGGCCCCATTCTCCGTTGCGTCGGTAAAACATTCCTGCCTCGGCTCGGAACGGAGCCGACTACCTTGATAATGGCAAATCCGCCAAGCTCCATCGAGACCTACATCGGGTTGGTGGCAGTACGCCGATTGATTAACGGGTGCATCCCGCGCAGTGAGCAATGCACCTTATCGTCGTAACTGGCCGGGTTCAGGGGCCGCCGGCATTTGCTCGACCGCATCATTACGCCAGGCATGGATGGCGCCGGGGGCGTCCCATCCGATCGAAACGATGTCGAGATCGCCATCGCCGTCCAGATCGACCGCGCGCGCGCCGAGATGGCTTTCGAAACCTTCCCCGACCAACTGCTCGATAAAATTTCCGCCGCCCACATTGCGCCAAACCGACATCCCAAGCGCGCCGCGGTGCTCGGCCATAACTAGGTCCAACCTGCCGTCGCCGTCCATATCAGCGACCGAAAGGCTGTTGAGTGAGCCTCGCGAAGTGATTTCGTGCCGCTCCCAATTGAATGAGCCAGTGGCTGGGCCGCTCCACCAAGAGGCCCTCGCACCGTCAGCGGCGCCATTTTCCTCCGTCACGACGATGTCCGGGTGACCGTCGCCGTCGAGGTCAGCCGCCGCCACCCGATCGGGGTAGATCATTTCTGACACTTTCGCGACGTCTCGTCGCTGCCAATCTTCCGAACCATCGCCGGGGTTGCGCCACCAGGCGACCTCCTTGGTGTCCCCCGTCGAGGCGACGAGGTCAATCAGGCCATCGCCATCGAGATCGGCGAAGGCTATTCCCTCATCGGAGGCCTCTGCGCAGATGCGCGTCCTCGGCCAGGGAGCCGCCGGATCGTCGGGGATCGTGAAATAGAAGACCCCGCCACCGCTCGAGACCGCCAGCTCCGGAAGACCTCCTTCAACGATCTGTGCGAATACGTGGCCTTGCGAGCCGAGGTCATGCGTCGCTGCCGGCACCTCGCCAATTACGTGCTCTTCGAACTTGTGCGCTACAGCATCGACAGTTTTCAGCCAATAGAATTGCAACGTTTTGCCCCTGTTGCGCTGGGCGGTGGCTTCCGCGTGCCCGTCGCCGTCAAAATCGAGGGCTCCGACCGCGTCCAATCCTTCGCCCAGCCGGATCTGCTCCCATCCCTTCTGCCACGGCAAGGGTGGCTGACGGTACCAAAACGGGCCGGACACAATGTCCATTCGCCCGTCGCCATCCATATCGGCGAAGGCCAGCCCGAAAGAACGCACATGCGCGTTCGTGATCCGGTGATAGACCCACCTATCGAGCCGACGGGTCGGGGCGGGCGGGTTGAGAAGGTTGATCCAGACCCTGAGGGGCGGATGGCCCGCCCAGTTGGCGCCATAGATATCGAAATCGTCGTCGCTATCGACGTCCGCGACAACGCCGTTGTGCAAACCGGTATCGTCTATGATCTGCCGGGTCCAGCGCGTTCCGCGTCCGTCACGGTTATAATGGACGGCGAGGGTCCGCTCCTCCGTCTGATGCATTTGCCCGACCACAATGTCGATGTCACCATCCCTGTCCATGTCGGCTGCCTGTAGCGTGTGAGCACCTGCCACGGCTGGTTGAATGACATGGCGGACCCAATGGCCAGACGGTCCGCTTTCGGCGCGGAACCACGCGACATCAGCCGTGTGCTCTGAACTCGACGACAGAATGTCGACGCGTCCGTCTTGGTCGATATCGATAACGAGCGCCTTGAATGCCGGGTTGAACGGGCCAACCGGATAGCTCTGCCATCGAGGTGCATCGCGTGCCGCTACTCCGCCGGGATTGTGCGCCCATACACCGCACAGGACCAGGTCGATATTGCCGTCGCTGTCGATGTCTCCGATCGCCATGCCCTCTTCGCCCAGATTGAAGGAAGAAAAGGCGACACCGATCCAGGCGATCGGCTCGTTCTGGAAAAAGATCACTACTTCACCAGGCGCTCGTACGACAATGTCTAAACGGCCGTCGCCGTCAAAATCGGCAGCCTTAATGTCCTTGCCCCAACCGCCGGCTTCTCCAATCTCGTGGCGTTTCCATTTGTGACCATCGGCCGGGTCTCCGTTCGGGCGCGGATTTTCGAACCAGATTAAATTAACTCCGTCAGGCCCGTCGGCGGTGATAATGTCGAGATCACCATCGTCGTCCACATCGGCAAGCACGCCATCGGTGGTGAACTCGATGCGGGCGGTGGCGATGGTCGTCTTGCGCAAATCGGGACCGTGCCACCATGACAGCGGATCCTCCGGAAGGCCGCCGAGAACGAAATCGACTTGACCATCACCGTCAATATCGCCGACGAGCTTTACATCTCCCGAATGATCGGCGATTTCCTTCCGATCGAAGGTAAGGCCGTTAAGAGCTGTGTCTTCGGGATTTTCGTTGCCATGGCTGACATCGCAGTTTGTTGTCGCTATGCTTACCGCAAGGATGAAGACCGCACGACGTAGGTCGCTAAAAATTGACCGGGTAGCGCGTGAACACTTCATGGTCTGCAAGCAGCCGCGCAACGAACTCACCGCTTGAGAGATCTGAAAGTGTCTGCCAGTCATCCTTGTCTTCCGAGCGTTGAGTCTGTGAAACATGTGCTGCCAGTGCGTGGCGCTTTACCTCGAGAACGTCGCCGATCGGGACCAGCGTGTTGAGTGCAGACAGCGCACGCAGCCCGGCGGCGGTCTTGATCGTCTGCCGCAGTGTGGTTCGCCACATGCCGGGAAGATCGCCCGCCGTACGAACCCAGGGCCAGTGATACCAATACCATACCGGATACTCGAAGACGGTGAGCGGGCGACCATGCCAGCGAAGTGCCGCCCGCACGGCGGTGTTGACAGCGATATGGTCGGAAGGGGGGTCCTTTGCATGAGTGACAAACACGCTTTGCGACCGCCATCTTTCGAGCAACGGTACAATCGCCTTCGTTATCGCATGAATGTGATGTGATGCCTCCGCATCAGGAAAGCGTAAGAAGGTCACACTTTCGGAGGAGGCGCCGAGACGGCGGACCGCCTCCAACGCTTCGGCCTCCCTCCGGGAGCGCAATTCTTCAGGACTGATGAGCCTCCGATGAGATGCTGCGCCGTCGGTAACGAAAACAAAGCGAACCTCAACGCCTGAAGCGAGCTTCTTGGCTGCAACGCCGCCGCAACCCAGCGTCTCATCGTCTGGATGCGGCGCGAAGATGACGGACGACGCGGACCAATCGGCTACATCAAAGGGCTTAAATCGACGCCGCATACGGCTATCGAGGATCGTGCAAAGGGCCTGCCTGACGTCCCAGGTGTGCGTGTCCATCATCCGTTCGCCCGTGTTGTTTGCTCAGCGCTGAACATGCATCGTAGCTGAAATCGCCTGCGTCAGGCACACAGTCTTCGTGAGGAGGTTCTTCATGAAAGTGGGTATCTTGGCTGGTGGCTTCGGCACGAGGCTGGCCGAAGAAACGGAGGTTCGACCCAAGCCGATGGTCGAGATCGGCGGCATGCCGATCCTCTGGCACATCATGATGCACTACTCTCACTTTGGCCATCGGGAGTTTGCAATCGCGCTCGGCTACAAGGGTGAGTACATCAAACGCTGGTTCAGCGACTACATCGCGCTCAATGGCACTCTGACGGTCAACGCGGCGACCGGGAACGTGAGGCGTCACACGAATGCCGCCCCGGACTGGTCCGTCGATCTCGTCGAGACCGGGCTCAAAACGCTGACGGGCGGCCGCATCAAGCGCCTGATCGACTGGATGAATGACGGCACCTTCATGCTCACCTGGGGCGACGGCGTTTCGAACATCAATCTGGACGAACTCGTCGCCTTTCACCGTAGCCACGGCAAACTCGCGACAATGACGGCGGTGCGTCCGCCTGCGCGCTACGGACACATTCAGTTCGACGGCAACCGCGTCGTCGAATTCACCGAGAAGCCGCAGGCTTCGGAAGGTTGGATAAACGGAGCGTTCTTCGTGCTTGAGCCGGGCGTCCGCGATTACATCGGCGGCGACGAAGACATGTTCGAGCACGCGCCGATGCAGCAGCTCGCGGCTGATGGCCAACTGATGGCGTACCGCCATGAAGCCTTCTGGCAATGCATGGATACGCTGCGGGAGAAGCACATCCTGCAGACACTTTGGGACAGCGGGAACGCGCCCTGGAAAACGTGGGAGTGAATAGATGAAGGTGCTGGTCACGGGCCACCGCGGCTACATCGGAGCCGTTCTGACGCGGATGCTGCATCAGCGCGATCACGACGTGACCGGGCTCGACAGCGATATTTTCCGCTCCTGCACGTTCGAGAGCACCCTCGACGATACGCCGACGATGGAAGAGGACGTCCGCGACATTGTCGTCGGCGATTTGGCTGGTTTCGACGCCGTCATACACCTCGCTGGGCTCTCCAACGACCCTCTTGGGGACTATCGGCCGAACCTCACCCAACAAATCAACTGCGAAGCTTCCGTGAACCTGGCGCGGCTTGCAAAAAAGGCAGGCGTGCGGCGTTTCCTTTTTGCCTCGTCCTGCAGCAATTACGGAGCCGCAGGCTCGGATTTTTTGACCGAAAGCGCGCCTTTCAACCCCGTCACGCCGTATGGCCTTTCCAAGGTTGAAGTAGAGCACGCAGTTGCCCCTATGGCGGACGAAAGCTTCAGCCCTACTTTCCTGCGCGCTTCCACCGCCTATGGCCTGTCGCCGCGCATCCGTTTTGATCTTGTCCTCAACAATCTGACTGCATGGGCATTCACCACTGGGCAAATCTACCTCAAAAGCGATGGCTCGCCTTGGCGTCCGATCGTGCATGTGGAAGACATTGCTCGCGCCTATATTGCCGCGCTCGAGGCCGATCGTGAGCTTGTCCACAACGAGGCCTTCAATGTGGGACTGACCACCGAGAACTACCAGGTTCGCGAAATCGCCGACATCGTCCAAGCCATCGTGCCAAACAGTCGGATCGAGTTCGCGCCCGATGCGGGTCCGGATACGCGATGCTATCGAGTTGATTGCAATTACATTGGTCGGCGCTTGCACGCCTTCAAGCCCCAATGGACGGCACGGCGGGGCGTCGAGCAGCTTTACGAGGCGTTCTGCTCGGTTGGCCTCTCCCTCGAAGATTTTGAAGGCGAGCGCTTCAAGCGCATCGCCCATGTGAAGAAGCTGATCCGCAATGGCGAGTTGGACGATGACCTACGCCGGGTTTCCGTTCCTACCATGGCGGTGGCGGTCTAAAGTGTGCGAGGGTGGTACCAACATGCTGCATGAAAAGCTGAACTCTGTTACGGAGTACGCATGCCGGTCCTGCGGCGGAACACGTCTCGAAACGTTTCTTGACCTGGGAGCAACACCGCTTGCCGATCGCCTTCTAGCCGAGGAGGACATCGGTAAGCCCGAACTGATCTTCCCGTTGCGCGTCGCGTTCTGCAGAGACTGTAGCCTCGCTCAGATCACCGAAACCGTAAGTCCAAATATCCTCTTTGCGGACGATTACCCCTACTACTCCTCATTCTCGCCCGCGCTGTTAGAACATTCGCGCAAGAACGCGCTCGATCTCATCGCCTGTCGCAACCTGGGTCCAGAGAGCCTTGTCATCGAACTGGCGAGCAATGATGGATACCTGCTTAAGAACTATGTCGAGGCGGGTGTCAAGGTGCTTGGAATCGACCCCGCCGATGGGCCTGCCGCGGCCGCGGAAATGATAGGCGTTCAAACGCGCTGCGCCTTCTTTACCCAAGATCTCGCCGAAAAGCTCCGTGTAGACGGCGTGCTTGCCGACGTCGTTCACGCCAACAACGTACTCGCTCACGTAGCCGACACAAATGGCTTTGTCGCCGGGATAGCACGACTCCTCAAGGAAGATGGTGTAGCGGTGATCGAGGTGCCCTATGTCGTGCCGTTGATCGAGCATTGCGAGTTCGACACAATCTATCACGAACATCTTTGCTACTTCTCCGTCACGGCGCTCGAGAGGCTCTTCCGTCGCCACGGGCTTTATCTCAACGAGATCACGCCTCTCTCGATCCACGGGGGGTCACTCCGTCTTTATGTGGGGCCCAAGGAGCGCGTCGGCGCCACCGTGAAGGTGCAGCTAGCGCACGAAACAGCGCTGGGGATCGATACGATCGACTATTTCCGCAATTTCTCTGCGAAGGTCGACGTGTTGAAGCGTGAGCTTCTGGCACTCCTACGCAGGCTGAAGTCGCAGGGCTCATCGATTGCCGCCTATGGGGCGGCGGCCAAAGGAGCGACGCTGATCAACACGATCGGGATCGGACGCGATCTCATAGACTTCGTCGTGGATCGCAACATCCACAAGCAAGGCAAGTATATGCCGGGGCAGCGGCTGCCGATACGATCGACGGAGACGCTTGTCGAAACCCAACCGGATTACGTGCTGCTGCTTGCCTGGAATTTCGTAGACGAGGTCCTCGACCAGCAGGCCGACTATCGCGCGCGTGGCGGAAAGTTCATCATTCCTGTCCCGATTCCCCGCATCGTGTGAGAATAAGCTCGAGGAGCAGGCATGAATTGCGCGCAAGCAGTTGGAACCGAGACGGTCGCGTCAGATCTTCGCAGCGAATGTCCAGTTTGCAGGGGGCAAGAGCTACTGCCTTCGGTTACGTTCGAGGCGTTGCCCGTGCTTTGCAACGCTCTCCATTCGAGCCCGGCTTTGGCACGCGCAGCAGAAACCGGCCGATTTTGCGGCGTCTTCTGTCGCCGTTGCACGCATTTCTTCAATGCCGCCTTCGAGGAACAGCGGATCGGTTACACGCAAAGCTATGAAAACTCTCTGCATTTTTCTCCGCGTTTCCTGGCCTTCGTGGACGCTCTGGCGGGGCGTCTGAGCAATAGCTATGCACTCGCTGGCAAGACGGTCATCGATGTCGGTTGCGGTAAGGGAGATTTTTTGAAGCGCCTTTGTGCGCTCAGCGGCGCCACGGGCATAGGTTTCGACAAGAGCTTTGAGGAAGACCGTGGCGCGCTCGTCCCCCGGGTTCGTTTTGTTAGTGATTGGTTCGACGACCGCTATGCCGATTTGCGGCCGGACCTCGTCTCCTGTCGTCACGTCATAGAACACCTCGCTGACCCGATCGCCTTCTTGCAAGCCCTGCGCGCCCACCCCGGCATTGGCCCCGAAACCATATTTTATTTTGAGGTCCCGAATGCCCTTTACACCCTGCGCGAGTTGGGCATCTGGGATCTCATCTACGAACACGTGTCCTATTTCACCGGGCACTCACTGCGGGTTGCCGTCGAAGCGGCGGGATTCGACGTGCTGCGTGCTGGAAGCTCATTTGGCGACCAGTATCTGTTCATTGAAGCGCGCGCCGGTACAGTGTACCCGCTTGCGAGAGCCCAAGAGTCTGAGGAGTGTGCGTTAATGGTCCGCAAATTCGAGGGACTGCATCGCGACAAGGTCACGCATTGGCAGAAGTTTCTTTCTGAACGCAACCTCGAAAGGGTGGTTGTCTGGGGAGCCGGTTCAAAGGGCATCACCTTCGTGAACGTGGTCCCGCCGGCAGCGGGGATCAGTGCGCTTGTCGACGTTAACACGTACAAGCAAGGGCGATTTGCACCGCGGACCGGCACGCCGGTTCTCTCGCCCGAGTCCTTGCGCGGCTGTTTGGTCGACGCGATCATCATCATGAATCCACTTTACCGCCATGAGATCGCAGGAATTGCGAAAGCGATCGGTCTTGCGCCGGAAATCGTCGTCGCTTGATGCGGCGGCTGCAACACGAGCTTTTGTTACGACACGTCGTAGAACGGGAAGGGATGTCGATGACTGTATCGGTCGCGATCGTTGCGGGGCCGCGAGATGATCATAACGAATTGTTGGTCGCGGATGCCTTTTCCGACGATCGCGCCGCCGGCACGGTCATAGGAACCCATACCACCAACGGGGTGACTAGGGGCGGCTGTGATAGTGAACGGCAGATCGCTATCGACCATGGAACGCTCCGGTTTCAACCGCTCGTGAAACCTGGATGGGCACGCCAGGGGATCGCCTATGGCCCCTTCCACCGTGCAAGCGGGCTCGTCATGGCTGTCTCCGTAACAAACGGGCACAATACGTCACAGGGCACAACCATCGGAGAGCACATCCTCAGGCGAATTCATCGCTGGGTGTTAGGCCCTAATGCTGACCCTTGGCCGAACCGCCTCGTTTCCTGGGCGTGTGGTCCGCGCAAAAAAGGGACGCTCAGGCGCTTCCTCTGGTGGGCGCACAGCACAAGGACGACCTACAAGCTTCCTGATTTCAACGAGAATCTCGCGATAGGCTGGTTTACGAGCGAAGCACCCCGCGACCCGCTTTCTGACGGTTGCGGCTTCATCGTGCATGCAGCGAAAGGGGAAAACGGAGAATTGTGGACTCGGGTCGGGACGCGCTGTCTCAGTGCATTTCGCGGCCTGAAGAACTTGCGGATCTACTATTTCGTCGCTTTGCGTGAGCGCGGCGCAATCTACTATGCCGCTGCCATGGAGGGGGCGCATGGGCTCGCTGCCTTCCCGATGATGCGGCCGATCGCCATCGATCCCTTCAATGACGACGAGACTCTCTACGCCGGCGTGCATCAGTGCGTACTCGGCCAGATTGGATTTCGCGTCGATACGCGCATTCATGGCATCAGAGTGCACAAAGTGCCGGATCTAACGTCTCGCTTTGGGACAGCTCATGTCGGTGACCCGATGACGAGAGACCCCGTTGCCAGCGGTATTGCCGAGCGGAGTGGTTCTTGGCGTGTTTTGCGCGGCAATGTCGATTGCACGGAAACGGGGGCCGTAGGAGGTGATGGTGCCGCCCTGGCAACGTCCGACCCTGGCGTTCCGTCGGGGCTCATTCATGCGATCGCCGCAACCGGCGATACTCCGGGCGCTTGCGGCGTAGCGTGGCGCGTTCGCGATGGCGACAATTTCTGGCTCTTCAAGGTGTCGGGCGAGGGGAGTGCGCTCATCCGAGTAGAGCAGGGGGCAGAAGTCATCCTTGTCAGCGACGCGCGCCCAAGCCTAGCGCCAGACACCCTTCATTCGTTGCAGATTCTCGACGGATATGGGCAAATCGGTTGTTACCTGGATGGCGATCGCCTTTTCGGCATCGACGATCAACCGCTTGAAGAAGCTACCGGCACCGGCATATGGTTTGACGGCGCTGGTGGCGTGGAGATGCGCGATTTCGAGGCGCATCCACGCGAGGTGCCCATACCCGCCTTTGTGCTCTTCGACGCGCCTTGGCTGCGGCTTGGCCAACGCCCCGAAATCGTCGATGACTTCGCTGGGCCGTTCGGGGATCTTGCGGGACGCGCGCCGAGGATCGGCAGAGGAACCTGGGGGAAAACCTTCGGTGCCGGCTTGATCGACATCACAGGTAACGGGGCGGCGCGCGTGCGGGGAACCGTTGAAAAGCCCCATCCGAACAGAACATTGTACACGCTGCCGTGGGATGAGGTTGGCTTCGCCGATT
Organism: Sinorhizobium sp. P24N7; assembly: GCF_042436655.1. NCBI lineage: Bacteria > Pseudomonadati > Pseudomonadota > Alphaproteobacteria > Hyphomicrobiales > Rhizobiaceae > Sinorhizobium > Sinorhizobium sp. P24N7. The sequence continues at coordinate 22,019 of NZ_JBHMIW010000021.1, forward strand.
TGGAAGTCACTATCACGCCGCCCGGGGAAGAGCGCGGCCAGGCGCATTGTTGCCGTACAGGGCTCGTATTCTGGCAGGACCGTGACAATTATCTCACGTTCACGGCTTATCTGGACGATGAATACCATGGATCCTCGATTGCGCTGTTTACCAAGCGTCACGGTTTTGAAGAGCTTTATGACGCGGTGTGGACAATGCTGTGGACCAAGATCGACTGGGGCAAGCCCTTCCGCCTCCGGGTTCCCTTCGATGGAGAGCGCTTTGTGGTCTTTGTCGATGACGAACCTGTGATGCAACGGGCCCTGACTGATTTATATCCGGACGATCCGCCGCTGCGAATTTTGGGCGTGGGCCTGGCGGTTAATTGGGAATGGGGAAATGATACCGGATCGACCCTTCAGTCGTTTATCGCTCGCCGGTGACGGGGTCCAAATTCGTCAGGAATCGGTCCGAATTGCGCTTGAGCGCGGCGCGTTTGCCATGGGAATTCGGTGAAGGTTGGTTGGGCGCACGAGGCAGTGGCGTGTATAATCAGTAACAAGCCTGACAAAATATGTTAAGGGCACCGGGGTTCTACGCCAGGCCGTCCATGTCGCTAGTGAATGCAGCCCAATGAGATAGCGAGATGAGACTAGGCGGTCGTGCTTATCTATTCCCGCGTAAGTAACGAATCCGCGAAACTCTGCTGCAAATCTCTTCAGCACGCTTTCGACTTGCCTGTCGTAAGGCTCGTTCGGGGCAAAACCCTGCTGTCCCATCGTCGTGCCGATAACCCTTGTGTGGGTCACGACCACCTCGTCAACAATCGCGTATCGGAACCATGGATCGTCGTTAAGACGCGTCCACACAAGATCTATTCCCGTTTCATAACCGAGACTAAATAAAGGGAGTGCCATACGCAGGTATTTCGCGCGGAACACAGGACACATCATCTCGACCGTGTTGGTGAACCGCAGTCGAAATTTGTGAATGACGAGCGTCGCCGCGTATGAGAAGTAACTGTCCCAGGACAAGGCTGGTTGAAACAGGTCGAGACGGTAAGCCATGCCGATTTGAAACAGCCGGTTGATATCCTGCTTTGTAGCTTTGATGTCATCGTCAATGAGTGCGATGTATTCGTAGCGGTCCAGCAGTTCAGGATATCGGTGGAAGAGTTCGTTATATCCGGCGATCTTTCGTCCAGGTAACAGGATGGACCACTGATCAGTTGCGCCGGGCGTAAGCTCCTCATAAGCGGCCACGAGGAGATCGAACTCAGCCTCACCCGTTCCCGCCGTCCAGCTCGCATGCAAAGAGTTGCGGCCCGCGCGCACGATGACCAGGTTCTTCCGCCGCAGTTGTGCGGCTGAATCACCAGGCAATGCCGGTCGGGTAATATTCATCGGTTGGAAAGTGAGGTGCGGCTTGTTCATGTTCGTCTTGACGGCTGGTTCGAGGAACCCTGTATCGACTTTAAGGCGCGCAACCCGATGGCGCGGAGTTTGGCGCGAAGCCGAGGTGAAAAGGCGCCGACGCCCTCCAGGACAAGCCGGCCTATCAGAGGAGGATCCAACATCCAAAGCGCAAGATGGCAGAGCGAACGGTGAACCGGTGCTTGGCGTCTATGCCTATACGCGATTACGACCAGGTGCCTCAATCGACTGGACAATTCGAAGGGATTCGAGCCTGATGCGTCCTGGTTGTGCCAAAGCAAGCGCTCACTGCTGTGCAAATTCACCGACCGTGTCGGATGATCGCGACTGTACAGAATTGCGCTCGGCACACGGACGAATTTGCCAAGCAGTGCCATTTCGGCAAGGAGCGCGCAATCGGAGCCGTAGTAGGGCTCATGGAGAGACGTCTGAACAAGGGAACTCCGGCGCCAAAGCCCGAACATTGCCGCATCGCATCCGTGCGCGGCAATCAGTATTCGGAAGCGCGATGCAGGCGGTAAATTCCTCATATTCGGTAAGTCGCGTTCCTGGTACGCAGTCATTGTGCCATACCCGTCGATGCCCAGCAAAGTAGGGTATGCGATCACGGCATCCGCATCCTCATCGAGAGCGTTTGCGGTGTCCGTGAGAAAGTTGGCGCTGATCAGGTCATCATGCGCGCACCATTTGAAGTAAGTCCCGCAGCTCAACTTGAAAACCCGGTTGAAGTTGCCCCCCGCTCCAAGGTTCCGTGTATTCCTGAAATAGCGTATCCGGGTGTCGCGTTCGGCGAACGACTGGCAGATTTCCGCCGTCCTGTCTGTTGACGCATTGTCCGCAATGATAAGCTCGAAGTCCTCGAAGTCCTGGTCGAGAAGCGATTGGATCGCTTCGGCTATGAAGTTCTCTCCGTTGTACACGGGCAATCCAAGGGAAACGCGCACCGACATATTTCGCTCCGGTTATCAATTTCCCACTGCAACAATTTCCGGCCTGAGGCCCAGTGAGTTGAGCGCGTGGGAAACCTCATTGCTATAGATCGCGTTCATCACGATGACCAAATCCGGTGGCCGCTGCAACAATGCATGCGGTGAGACGACGGGGTGGCCGGTCCCCGGGGTGTACTTGCCCTGTTTGTAAGGATTGATGTCAACCGCCGCATCCACTTCTTCGCCCAGGCCGAGCGTCGTCAGGAAAGAAACTGCTTTCGACCCGCCACCCCACAGGACGATCCGGCGGCCAGAGGCGTGCGCTGCGGCAACACGTTCGTGCCACTGCTGCTGAAATGAGCTTACCCGGTTTGAAAAGGTTTCAGCGAGGCGTTCCAATTCGGCAAGGTCATCCTCCAGCGGTAACGTCGGCCGTGTTCGCCCGTCGGCCGGTCTGGCGTATTGGACAATATATTGGCTTCCATAGACCAACTCGAGGCCGGTGACGTCGAAGCCCTCTTGCCGAAAGACACGGGCATGAGCGCCAGGGCTGAAATAGGAACAGTGCTCGTAGTAGATATCCCAGAATGCGGCTTCCTTGAGCACACGCTTTGCATCCGGCGTTTCAAAGACAATCCAGGTGTCATTATGCGTGCCGGCGAGTCGTCGAATTGAGCGGAGGAATTCCCGTACAGGCGCGATATGTTCGAGCGTATGACGACAAAGAACTACATCCGCACTGAGATGCTCGTATTTGGGCCCAAAATGGTCGACGATGAAGTTCAGCCTGCGATCGCCGTCGCCGCCGCGTCCCTTGTCCGCCCTATAGCCCGGGTCGATTCCGAGCCCGGTCGCACCACCCACGGCGCAGAGTTCCCTTAGGAATTCTCCTTTGCCGCAGCCGATCTCGAGCACGTGTTTTCCCGCAACTGCGCATACCTTCACGATCTCTCCGGCAAGTTTTTTCGCGAATGCGCCGAAGGTGTCCGAAAAATGTTGGGATTCCTCGAAGTTGGTCGAATAGCCCATTACGGACTCGTCGAAGATCCGGTTGAAGATGAATCCACACGCTCGGCAGTAGGCAAGCTCAAGATCGCGCACAGGAAACGCGCGGGCTTCCTCCGCGGACCCCAGCAGAATGCAACTGTGCACAGGAATGGACGAAGCCCGATAGATCGGCCTTGCTCCGCTCGACGCACAGCAGGGACAACCTCCCGGTGCGGCGACATTGGGCCTCATGGGCGCCACATTCAGTTCGAGCGAATTCATAACTTCACCGGGTCGAGTTTGGCTGTACCGTTAGGTGCGTCACAAGGTTGCCCTTGGGCGGCATCGGTGGCACGGTTCCAGTTGTCTAAAGTGTGGGTATCCTCCTACGCTCCAGCAAGCTCGCCATTGGGAGTAAGGGACCGCTGTTTCCCGTTGTCAAAAGGGGTAGGTCGCCAATTACGGACGTTTCTGGTGTGCTTGGCAATCACAACTGGAAAAGGTCACCGGGAGCGCTGTACATCGATACTGGCATCCCGGTCCGCTACGGCCTAGTTTCCGTTAGCGGTCGCGGAAAGAAGATGCAGGATTTTTCTTCTACGTGTGATCTTTCGCCATGGATAAACCCAAGTCATTCTGCTTCTGCTACGCCGCCGATGCGCTATGCCTGCCCTAGTCTGGGCCTCTGGGGGTACCGGTGTAACTAGTGTGCTTCCGTGCAAGCGCATTTCGGCTGCGCAATAATAGCGATTGAACGATTCATCCCACGGCCAATCAGGCATGTTCCAGGGTTTGGGGCCTCCGGTAAAGTGCCATATTGTGGGACCGATACCTCGTCTCCGCGGATCGAGCACCATCATGTGTTCACTCTGGTAGTTGTAGCGGAGGGACAGCATCGTGACGCGGCCACGCGCCGCGTGATTAAGCGCACTCTGATCTGAGGCGGGGCAATGGTCCGGGTGCTCGATCATGAATTTTATGGCGGCAGGAACAATGTCGTTCCACGCCTCGCGTGAAGCGTAAATCACGCCGGAGTTGAAATAAGTTTCGGCCCGGCAGCCTATGCCTTCCAGATGGGCTAGATCGCGCTTCTTACCACGACTGACCTCGTCCATGAAAATGTTCAGAAAATCTGGTGCGGCCATCAAACCTTCCGCTGGCGGCGTCGTGGCCAAGAGGCTATCAAGCTCGTCATCGACCATTGTGTCTCCGTCAATATAGAGGAACCGGTCGACCCCGGCATCAAGCAAACCGTCAATCCAAAATCTCGCGAGAGCTATAGGGGGCAGATAGTGATCGCGGTGGTATGGGGCAAGCTCGGCCAACTGCGGCAGCCTTGCTGCAATGACTTTAATCTTGGTCCCAGCGACCGCTTCGTCAAATTGGCGAGCCCATGTATCTTCAGCACCGACCACGAACATGCGAATTGCGATGTCTGCGCTTTTCGTGTGTTGATCAGCAGACAGCGCGGCAGAAAATGTCGGCAGTGCGTAATTCTGATCAGTGACCAGGACAATCGCGGCGCTCCCGGAGGAACACTGCCTGTTGAGTGGAGAAATCGCGCCTTTGTCCACGTCCTGATGCCTCCGCTGGAGCAGTATCTGCCCGGGGAACGAGGTTCGCTTGCGTCTCGTACCGAAGGCAGCATTTTCGTCTTCGCAAGCGATTTCACGCGCCACGCATATGGCGATCCGGTCGGCGCTCCCAGCACCAAATTCCACAAATTCAAGCGAGAGGTCATGCTGGCAATAAGTAGGCGAACGGTCGTCCAAAGGTGTAGCGAACGTCGCCGCCTCGTCAATTTCGTCGAATTGCCGCGCGGGCCGGGCGGCGGCATGGTTCGGGCATCGAAATGAAAAGGATTTGGTCATGTTTACTCGGCTGGCAATCGGAGCACTATGTCTCCTGACTACGGCCACCTCCGGCTCCGCAGACATGCTTTGGGGGGCCAACGGCCATCCGATCACGGCCTATCCTGGCATTGGAATCGAACAACAACTCAACTTCCTCGAGGATCTCGGCATGAAATCTTACCGCGTCAACATTTCCGACGCAGTCAGAGTAGAGGACCTCGCGGTACTTGTGAAAGAAGGAAAGGCCCGCGGCATAAGTATCCTTCCCGTGATCACACCCGGCAACATTGACCTCGACAAGGATAGTGTGGGAGATCTTTACGAGAAAGCCCATAGGCTTGCCGTGACGCTTGGCTCCCAGTTCAAGGCCGACATCCGGGTTTGGGAACTGGGAAACGAGATGGAAAACTATGCCATCATCAAGGCTTGCGAAAAGCGGGACGACGGTAGTCAATATCCGTGTGAATGGGGTCCTGCCGGCGGAGTTGGTCCACTGGACTACTATGGACCCCGATGGATGAAGGTGAGCGCTGTCTTGAGAGGATTGTCTGATGGAATGACCGCCGTTGACCCGCAAATCCGCAAAGCAATTGGCACGGCGGGCTGGGGACACGTCGGCGCCTTTGAAAGGATGAAGCAGGACGGGATCGACTGGGATATCTCCGTCTGGCATATGTATGGCGAAGACCCTGAATGGGCGTTCAAGGAACTCGCACGTTATGGCCATCCCATCTGGGTCACGGAGTTCAACAATCCCCTCGGTAGTCAACGCAGCGACGAGCAGCAGGCAGACGGACTTAGGCAGGCGATGATGCGCCTACGCGAGTTACACTTGAAATACAACCTGGAGGCGGCGCATGTTTACGAGCTCTTGGACGAGACATATTGGGCACCCAATTTCGAGGCGTATATGGGTCTCGTCAAGCTCGTCGCAAAGAGTGATGGCGGCTGGGCAATAGGGGAGCCCAAACCAGCCTACGCCGCGGCAAGGGAAGTCATTCTCGGGAAGCGCCCTGTGGTGCGCCCCAAAAGGGACTGTGAAATATCAGAAGTCAGTACATCCGAGCCCCTCTCTGTACGGCAGGGGCGCTTTGCCTACTGTCTCGTGCTAGGGCACAGAAAAGATGCCGGAGGCATAGCCCGCTGGGTGCAGGCATTGGAGAACGGCGAGACTAATGTCACGGAAATGGTGCTCACCCTGATGCAATCCGAGGAATTCAATCGGCGTTATGCCACCTTTGGCTTGACTGACCGCCCGTTCATCAGTTTTCTCTATCTCCTGCTCTTGGACCGGTCAGCCGATCCATATGGCCTCGACACATACGCGGGACATCTGAGTGACGGAACTATGACCAGGGAACACGTTGCCTTGGGAATGATACTATCGAGTGAGTTTCAGAGGAAATATGCCGCGCACCTTGGTGCGGGTCAGTGACGTCTGCGATGTCTGCTGATGCGGCATTTATGTCCATGAGGGAAGAAGGTTAGCTCTCCGCTCGGCGCGAGCTTGGCCTACATTTGCTAATTGCCTTTAATGACCCGCCGCGCTGCTGGAGCGAAGCTCCACCCAGATCGCGGTGGCACTCGCTGTTCATCGTGAATGCAACTGTCGATCGCTGATTTATGAAGGGCGTAGACCAGCCTACTCCATTTGGTGGCATTTATGCATCCCGCCCTTGAGGCTAACCTGCAATTTCCGGGACAATTTGGATCGCAGCAGGTCTGTAAATCGACATGCACATCTATTCCGTAGCACAAGAGGGTTGGCCCGACCGGTCGAGAAATTCACTAGGGGTTCCCTGGCCGAGTGTCGCTAGCATGTGTCTTACGCTTGCTCGGCACTTCCACATGATCTACGCGAACTGTGGGCGGACGCCATGCTAGAGCGCCAATGGTCGGCAGCGGCGGGCCAGCAGAATTCGTATGGACCAGCTAGGGACTCCGAGTTTATCGGCTTTGCCGATATCACCTCATTTGTCCGGCAGCGTATATTTCTGATCATGGCGTTCCCGTTGCTCGGGCTGCTTGGCGCCGTCTTCTCCCTAGCTACGACGGATTCTATGTTCACGGCTCGCACCCAGATTCTCATAGAACCGAAGATCCCCGAACTGCTGCAACGGCAATCCGGCGAGATTAACTTGTCCCTGGACACGTCCCAGGTTGAAACCCAGCTCGCGGTTCTCAGGTCCGAGAAGATTGCGTTAATGGTGATCGAAGAGTTGGACCTTGTCGACAACCCGCGTTTCAAGTCCGTGAGCAGCCCGAGCATAGTGGAGCGCATCGAACGAGTAAGGGAAATCGCCGTCGACATGCTCGCTCTCAACGGCGATCCGCAACATCAGGCGATGCCGAAGCCTGCTTCGCCCATCGCAGATCGGTCGGAAACAAGGGCAGTCACGGCACAACTATCGGAGTTTGAGCGCAGGCGCATCGTGGTCGAAACATTCAGAGAGAGCCTGGGCGTCCAGCGCGTTGGTGTCTCCTATGCTATCGATATAACCTTCCAATCCCACGATCCGGCACTAGCAGCAAAGGTCGCCAATGCCACAGCGGCAGCGTTCGTTCGCGAACAATTGGAGACCCGAGCTGCAGCCGCACGCGAAGGCGTGGCATGGCTTGAAAAGCGCATCGAGGAAGTCCGTACCCAGATGAATCTGGCCACGCAGGTGACCCAAGAGTTTCGGGCAAAGCACGACTACAGCGTTGGCCGTCAACTTGGAGCTACAATCGTGGACGGGGAGGTCGTGGCGTCCGGACAAGGGGAGGGAGTGACGCGAAACGGCCCCACTCTCGAGGAACTCGAGGTTACCGCGGACACATATCGAAAGATGTATGAAAGCCTGTTGGCCGCCTTCACCAGTTCTGTGAACCAACAACCTTACCTGATAGCCGACGCACGCGTCATCACGCCGGCCACGCGACCACTCGCAGCCAGTCATCCGCGGAAGAGGCTAGTGCTTGCATTGGGGGTTCTTTCGGGGCTGATGGCCGGCCTCGGGCTGGCATTCGCACGGCATACGCTGGACCGGACTATTCGGACGTCGAGGCAGGTCAGGGACGAATTGGGCTTTGACTGCGTCGGGGAACTGCCACCAGTGGGCTTTCTTCGAGGCTTTGGTCAGCTGGATGACGTACTAAGGCGGCCGGAGTCTCTGTTCAGCCGGAATCTCAGGCATACAAAGGGTGCCATTAGCCTGGCTGATGTCGCGCATCCCTTGCGGTGCATCGGCGTCACCTCGGCCACTCCGGATGACGGCAAGAGCACGGTTGCGAGCAACCTTGCCGCGCTGTATGCCGTCTCCGGCATGCGAACTCTCGTAATCGACGCCGATGGTTTCCACTCCACGTTGACAAAGCGCCTTCCGCATGCCCAGGTACCGACCGGCGAGAACCGCGACGGTGCGGAAATAGAAGGACAGATCACATCCGTTCCAGGGTTGCAATTTGATCTCTTACCAAGCCCGGCATCCGATGCGCTCCGGCTGATTACACCGAAGAATCTGGAAGCATTATTGGTCAATGAACTCGATAGCTATGAGATCATCATTGTCGACCTCCCGCCGTTCACCTCTGGGGTGCACGGTTTGGTGGCTGCTTCCGTTCTTGACGGTGTGCTCATTGTCGCGGAATGGGGAAAAACCCCCCTGGACCTTGTCGGCGAGCTTTCACGCATTTTGCGGGTTACAAAGACCGCGGTGATCGGCGTGGTCATGACGAAGGTCCGTAGCTTGTCGACGCGACAATATCGCAAGCGCACCACTCAGGCGGGGCATTGATTGCAGGTGCCTTGCAGAGCGGCAGCACTTGTTCCTGGGCGGCAGACGGTGCTGCTCCGCGTATTGGCGTGATGCGGTCGCCGAGCCGCATTCGAAGCGCGTAGCCGATAGCAACTTAGTAGTAGGCAGCGGCGGCAGTTGCAAAAAACGTTACGCCCTTTGCCGTTCTTGCCTCGCGGCGGCGGCGGCTGAAAAATATCTGGGTGAGATGTCCTGGGGGCCGCTGAGATCATGACAGTCAACACTCCTGGTATTCGCCCAGACCGTCGCGGAATCGTCGCCAGGTTGCTCGGTAGCAACAGCTCGTTGATGGGCGTGCGCCGTTCCGCGCATTCGGAAGCCTCAATAGAACGACCGAGCCACAAATGGCCGCCCCTTCCGATTGAAGGCAGTTCCACCAGGGAGATTGACGCGAATGCTGAGGATCAGCCCTTGGCGCTTGCAAGACCACATGGTCCACATCTCCAGCCCCTTGGCGGTAGCTCCAAGAGAGGCCTGGACCTCGCAGTCGCTTCGACGGCTCTTGTTTTGGCCCTGCCATTAATGGCTGTCGTCGCACTCCTCATCAAGGTCATCACGGGGGGGCCAGTCCTGTTCGTCCATCGCCGTATCGGTTTCAACGGCGCGCCATTCGATTGCTATAAGTTTCGAACGATGGCGGAGAACGCGGACCAGGTACTCAAGGAGTATCTTGCCTGCAATCCGCGGGCAGCCGAGGAGTGGCGGCAAACCCAAAAGCTCAAAAATGATCCGCGCACCACGCCGCTCGGCCAAATGTTGAGGAAGTCCAGCCTTGATGAACTTCCCCAACTGATCAACATCCTGCGAGGGGAGATGAGCTGCGTCGGACCACGGCCCATCGTGGCCAGCGAGATGTCGCGATATGGTGCCGTAGCGTACGAGTATCTAAAAACCCGCCCCGGTTTGACCGGTCTTTGGCAAATAAGTGGCAGGAATGACATTGAATACTCGAACCGAGTTGCCCTTGACGCACAATACGTACGAAATTGGTCCATTTGGACTGATCTCATCATCCTGGCTAAGACAGCCTTCGCGGTCATGAGGTTCGATGAGGCATCGTAGAGGGCCGCAACAGACGTGGCACGTCCGCTGGCTGCAATCAACCGCCTATCGCCGATGTCGATCAAAGGGCGACCTGTGCAACAACGTCGCAAAGAGAAGACCAATGAGATAGGTACCTTGTAAGGTGAGGACGAGGTACAGCGTCGTCAAAAACGTGCGTCCGTCAGAAAACCCCAAGCACTGCATCGCGGTAGCGCTCACTATAATCGTTATCAAGGACGCGACGATGAGCGCAGGCACCCTGAGGCGAAGGCCGATCAGCACGCCGACCGCTCCGACTGCAAGGAAGCTCCAAAGCATACCAACCTCCCCGCAGGCGTCCGAAGGGAAACCAATTAAGCCCAGAAAACCAGAGTCGCTTGGACTTGTGAACGTGAGTCTCTAGATTTTCATGGCTTTTCATTGCCAGGATGTGCAGCCATATTAACCGGCCTGGCGAAAACCCCGTCAGCCCGTAGCGATCCGGCATCATGAGCTTGGATCTGGACCTTGATCTGCTGGCGGCTTATGGCTGCTCGCATCGCATTTATTTCATGATTGTCGGGACGCACCTTGCTGTCCGTCACCGATGTGAGAGGGAGCCGTGAAACAGTGACAACGCCGGGAAGCTAGACCGCTTGCCCTTCCACAGGTCACATAATGGGCTTACAGCCTGCGACGATTCAGTCGGCCGCCTGCCGACTACGGCCGGAATTCGCTTGCTATCACGGTATTGAAGAGCCTAGCGAACATTCGGCACTCTGGATGTCGTCGGCGCGATCGAGAGCGCAGTGGTGCCCGGGGCGCCCGGGTCGGTGGCCTCGAAGCCCTCGAAGTCCTCTAGGTCGGGCATGGGAATTTCCACCTTCAAGGTGTCACCCGGGTTGACCACGTTCGACTCGCCTGCCCGCAGTTCCTTGCTGTGGCCGTTTGTCGTGCGTACGATGGTGTAGATCGGTTTGGCCTTAGCGGCCCAAGCCTGGCGCGCCAGAAGCCGAGGCGCTGAAATTTCCGACTCATGTAGCAGTTCAATCGCCGTCTCTGCCCTGCGACCCAGTGCATCGAGTTCTGCCTGTGTCTGGCGCAGAGTTGCAGTGACTTCGTTCACGTACCGATTGCGCAATTCCAGAATAGAGATCTCCGTCTTGCTAATCTCCTGTCGCGTGCGGAGAAGGCTTGTCTCACCCGCCAGTCGTTCACTTTGATACTGCGCCAGCGCGCGTTCCAGTGACATCTCTCGTGGAGCGGCCGCGAGGCCCTTGGAAACAAGCGATGATACATCCCCCAGCTCTTTCTGGATGAGTGCGATCTGCCGGTCGTGGAAAACAAGTTGCTTGTCCAATGATATGAGCTCCTTTTCAAGAAAGGCCCGAAGACTTTCAAGTGCACGGATTTGGGTCTCTAGCCCTTCGCGGCGGGCCTGGAAGATTGACCGTTCCTGCTCCATGAGAAGCGCGACTGCGTGATCGTCTTGACGAGAAATCAGCGAGCCTGGAAAATTAATATTATCTGCGTGCTTAAGCTCCGCCTCCAGTCGTGCCTTACGAGCCAGAAGATTGATGTTCTCAAGCCCGAGAAGGCTGACGTCCCCTCTTCCTTGAATCATTTCGCGCTCGAATCTGGCGATGCTTTCTTCCCTCGTTCTCACGCCTCCGGCGATGCTTACCGCTTGGAGAACCGTAAGCTCCGGCCTGTATGGAAATTCCCCCGGTTGCATCACATGGCCGACGATATAAAAGGGTCTGTACTGAATGACTTCAACTGCCGCATCCGGACGTCTCCCGAGACCCATATTGCGCTTCAAGTTATCGCCAATGGCGTAGGCGAGGCTATTCGGCGTGAGACCGGCGGCAGGGATTGCCCCGACAAAGGGCAGTGACAATGTCCCGCCCGCGCTGACCGTGAAGGTATCATTCAAAGCCTTCCATTCAAAAATAACGTCACGCGAGGCGCGCCATTCATAGATCTTGACGCGCACCTTGTCCTGAGGTCCGAGGAGATATTCATCGTTGGCGATGGCGGCAATTGGTCCGCATACGGAGAAAACGGAAAGCACGGCGGAGAAGGCGAAACGGCCGATGCAACGCCTGGTACCCTTCGACAAAACGCGGGCTGGAACAAGACCCCGCACTTCCAGTGAAAAGGGTAATTTGGATCGCGGGTGTTTGTGTGAGGGCATCATCTGGCCTCCTAGGCGGCTATCTTCTGGATGTATTCGGGCTCGATGCGGCCCTTCAGCAGATGCGCGAGGGCTATAAGGTTGCCGCGAAGGCGTCCCCGCCGGTCGATGTATGGCTCCGGCCAAAGGCTGCGCACAAGATTGGCGGCTAGGTTGCGTCCCATCAGCGGCAGCGCGAAACTTGCCGGCACGCTTCCTTTTCTTATCAGGTAAATTGGATTGATGATCTGGGAGTAGCCAAAGCGCTCGCCGCTGACGCGGCCGATCTTGAGCCCCAGATGAACACCGCGCAGTGTACTCAGACCGATCACTCGACCGAACCGTCTCAACTGACTTGTGAAGTCGATGTCTTCCTGCCAACCGTAAAGGACCAGCCGCTCATCGAAGCGCAACTTGCCGATAAACTTCATTCGAATCGACATGTTGCAGCCATAGGCCCCGACATGATCAACGATTTTCGGCTTGACAGGCATTTTCGATCGTTCAGCCGCAAGGACTTGAAGCCCCTCCGCCCAGCTCAGACCTGCAGTTCGGGCGCCGTCCTTGACGACGTGCCCCATCACCACCGCCCAGTCCTCATGCTCATGAAACGCCCGATCAACAAGGCGCAGATAATTGTCCTCGGGGATGAAGTCGTCATCGAAGAAGGTGATCACATCAAAGCGCTCTGAGACCTTATCGAGCGCTTGGTTGCGTTGCGCGCACAGTCCTCTCCTTCCCAAGACGATAGAGATCGGAAATTTGGGCGTCTCATAGACCGGAACGTGCGTCTCGTCAGGAGCCGACACGACGACCTCGTCCGGCAGCCTTTCCTGCCTTTTGAGGTGCTCTAGAAGGTGAGCAAGCTGCTCTTTGCGGCCGAAAGTGGCAATGATCACGGCCAGTTTCATCAATAGCTCGCTATCCTGCAGTTGACATAATCACGGGCCTTCGCCTAGCGAGACTCATCCTAGGCGAGCCGGGTTGGCCAGACAGCCTGTGAATAAGGCTACCGAGGTGCCGGGGGCTGGCCCATCAGGCGTAGCCATCATACGCATTTCGATTATGTCCGCCGCGCAGGTGAGAACCGTCTAAGCCCGATTGCCACCTTGCCCGCGTCAACAGCCGAACACAGACTGTTTGATGTGCGTCCCAGAACCGCGTTCATGTGGAGAATCTGGAGGCACATCAGCTGAGGGGGTGTTCCCACATGCATCATATGCGCCGGGACGAACTGGCCACGATCACGCGCCTTAGGCCGCATAGACGTCAGCAGCCGCTCGCCCTGGTGGACCGCAGCGCAAGAATCGCCATCGTACACGATTGGTGCCCAAACTTTCGCGGTGGTGAGCGTGTGCTTGCCCGCATATGCAAGCTGTTCCCAAATGCAGAGGTCTTCACCCTGTTCGACTTTCTGCCGAACGACATAAAGGAGCAGTATTTTCACGATGTCGCGTTTCATTCCTCGGCCGCCAACCGATTGCCGATGGTGCAGAAATATTATCGCTCCCTGTTTTTTCTTTGCCCTTTTCTCATCGAGCAGTTCGATGTCACCGGCTATGATGCCGTCATCTCGTCCTCCGCCGCTTTCGCGCGCGGAGTTCTAACCCGCCCTGACCAACCACATTTATGCTACGTGCACAGCCCCATTCGCTACGCGTGGGACGAACAGTTTTCCTATCTTGCGCAGGGCCGTCTTGGATTTGGCCCAAAGGGCCTGCTCTTCCGCTACATGCTGCATAATCTAAGGACCTGGGACACCCGAACCGCCCACGGGCCCGATCTCATGCTGGCCAATTCGAGCTATGTGCGCTCCCGTATCCAGCGAATCTACGGCCGGCAAGCTCAGGTCGTCTTTCCGCCGGTTGCCCTCGACGAACTTGAATTCATCGCCTGCAAAGACGACTACTACGTTACGGCGTCTTTTCTCGCGCCCTACAAACGCACGGACCTTGTCATACGGGCATTCAACGACATGCCATCGAGGCGACTGGTCGTGGTAGGAGAGGGGCAACAGTCGCAGAGCCTGCGAGGCATGGCCAGCTCGAATGTCAGCTTCACAGGCTATTTGCCACGACAGGAATATGTGAGGACCGTCGCCAGTGCCAAGGCGATGGTGTTTGCTGGGTGCGAGGATTTCGGAATAGCTCTGGCGGAAGCACAGGCGTGCGGTACGCCACTGATCGCTTTTGGCCGTGGCGGCGCGCGCGATATCGTGCAGCCGTTCGGCGAAGCCGAGCATCCAACTGGTATTCTCTTTGGCAGCCAATCGGTGGAGTCGCTCAAGGACGCCATCAAAGTCTTCGAGCAGAACCAGCCGGCGATCAAATCGCAGGCGTGCCGATCGAATGCGGACAGATTTTCCGAAGACCGCTTTGACCTGGCGATCCTGAAGGCGCTTGCGGTGGCGCAGGCCGCCCACGTCAGACGATAGATACGGCAACCGGCCCGCCGGATGGCTTGGACATTCCGTCCAAGACGGCCATTATGTCGAGATATCGGCCAGCCGACGCCTTCCACTGGAAATTTGACGCTCGCATCCTGCCAATGCCGATCATTTCATTGCGCATGTCGGGCATGTTGCGCAACCGCATGAAACGGTCGAACCAAGCTTCGGCGTCGTCGGGAGAAGCGTAAAGAGCCGCGTCACCGCAGATTTCCGGCAAGCTTGCCCGATTGGACACGATGACGGGGCAACCGGTGGCCATGGCTTCGAGCGGAGGCAGACCAAAGCCCTCTATGAAAGAGGGGAACGCGAGGCACAGGCAGTCCTGGAGCAGCGCCGCCAGTTCCTCATCCGAAAGCCTTCCCAACCAAGTAACATTACTCGCCGCTTCTTTCCGGCCAGAAGTTTTGAAAACGCGCGCGTCGGACATGCCTACCACCGCTATTCGTAGCCCCACCGCGGCAAGCCTTTCGGACATGCCGATGATAAGCCCGGTGTTCTTGTGAGGAATTGCGCTTCCAATGACGACGATCGTGTCCCGCCCCGCGACGGCCCGAGTCCTTTGGGAATGCCCCGGTTTCCACGAGGCCGCGTGCTCGTGCCCGTTTGGGATCACCATGATCTTGCCCGGTCCGCATATTCGATGACGGACGAGCTCGCCGGCAGAGTAGTGCGAGACCGTCGCGATCGCCGCGACTCTCCTCCCCAAAGCAGGTAGTAAGGTGCGGTAGAGCAGACGGAAGGGGAGCGAATAACTCTGTGGGTAGGTCCGCGTGTTGACATCATGGATGCACAAAATCTGCTTTCGGACGCTCAAGGGGCCGGTATTGCAGAAGCTGAGAAGTCCACCTCGAACGTGAGCTGCAAGCGCTGCCTGCTCCCAGAGATGGCCGTGCATAGGGGCAATAGCAATGGCGCGCGTTGAGATCGCTTTGAGGGAAGGGACCCTCGCCTCGCGAGGAACGAGCAATTCGATCTTGAGTTTGCTGGCGAGGAGGGGCTGCTCGACGAGAAGTTCGTCCAAGGCACGCACGATCTCAATAGCGTATCGCTGAACGCCCGTAAGAGGCTGCGCCAGAAAGCGTCCGTTAATCGTCCACGAGCGTTCCATAGTCCGCCACCGCGCGTTACACCGCGCCCGAGCCTACCGCAAACCATCGGATTTTTCTTCCCAGCCACCGTCAGCCCTTGGAGTGAGGACCGACGCTCGCTGGTTTGTCCTCGGCGTGGCCTGGCGAGCCTCGTTCCGACGAAGGGCTCAACACGTCACCACCCTTTGGATAGCGCTCTTACTCATTGGCGTTAGACTCGGTGTAGGTCGCAGGATGATGGCCGTCGGGCATGCCACCTTTACCTCCAATGGGTTCGTTTCGAAGGCGCGCATGTGGAGGTATTTTCCAAGAGGTTAGGTTTAAGGACAGAAGCCGACGGCATAACGCCTCCAGGTGGACGATAAATGGGCCGAGCGACTGACGGGAAGTTGAACGACCGGCTCCCAAATTGTCATTGGATGCTCCATTGCGCAGTCGGTCAACGTCGTCCGTGGTGGAGTAGCAAGCATGACCGATGTCGGGGGCGCTCGCCCGGTCGACCAGCAGAGTGCTCGTGCGAAATCGCCACGGCATGGAAGCGACGCAGGGGGACCGTCGCTCGCGACTCGTATTCCGAATTGGCACCATGACTGGACCATCAACGGGGACTTTCTCGCTTTGCGGCCGACTGGTGTGGCCCGCTATGCGCGAGAAGTGACTTTGGCGCTCGACGCGTTAATCACGGAACGTCATCCGATGACGCGTGGGCTCCAGTTTTCGATTGTGGCCCCTTGCGAAGCGCCTGGAGACCTTCCCTTGGAGTCAATCCCGGTGCGTGTGGTGCCGGAATACAGCCGACCTCGGATGCCGCAGTTCTGGGTGCAGGCGCAATTGCCATTCTATGTCAGGGGGGGATTGCTGAGCTTCTGCAATCTCGCGCCAGTGGCTATACGGCGCCAGATCGTGTGCATCCACGATCTACACACCAGATTGATGCCGCAAAGCTACGGGCGAGGATTTCGCTTGGCGCACAGATTGATACTTCCTGCATTGGGCCGCCGAGCGTCGGCGGTTACTACAGTATCGAGTTTCTCACGCGATCACATCGCCGGCTTTGGCGTGGCACCTTTCGAGAAGATCACCGTTACCTACAATGGAAGCGATCATGTAGCGCGCTGGGATGCGGCGCTGTCGTCGATCGATCTGGGGCAGCGGCCTTTTGTCTTCTGCCTTGGCCAGAGCCAAAAGTACAAGAATGTGGAACTTCTGTTGAAGCTTGCCCCAGCCTTGGATCGGCTGGGGCTGGATCTTTGTATGGCTGGAGATGTTGATGCCGCTTTGCTGAAACGATTGGTCTCGAAGCGGCCATCGAACCTCCGACTGCTGGGTCGCATCAGTGATAACGACCTGGCCAAAGCGCTCTCGCATGCATTGTGCTTCCTTTTCCCCTCCCGCATCGAAGGGTTTGGTTTGCCAGCCGTCGAAGCTATGGCACTTGGTTGCCCCCTTATTGCTTCGACTGCCCCCTGTCTTCCAGAGGTGTGTGGGGATGCCGCCCTCTACGCCGGCCCGGCAGATGCCGGATCATGGATTTCGGCCGTCCGCCGACTTTGCAAGGAAGACAGTCTACGCAGCCACTTGGCAGAAAAGGGCAGAGCCCGGGCAGCGACTTTTTCATGGCGCCGGATTGCTGAGGCGTATCTGCACCTGATCGCGGACATAGACTCATGCTAATCACATCCTGCGCGTGAACCCGCCGCAAGGTCTGCGTGACTCGCAGACTTCACCAGATCTGATGACGGCCATTTCCCTTTTGTTCGATTCTTTCCCGTCTCGCCCGCATCATTGGACCTCGTCCGCATCTATCCAGTTGGCGGCCAGGCCCCACGATTGAGCGCAATCGCCTCAGACTCGGGCCCAAACACGGCGGCTTCACCTTGCGGTAGCGACGCAGAAATTTAACGAGCAAGCGGGACCGCACTGAGTACTTCGCAAAAGCGTGAGATTGCCTCGTCGCTCAGCCACAACTCAATGTGCGAGACAAGACCTCACAAGGTCACAAGCGGGGAGCACGGTACCGATTTCGCATTAGCTCGCATTAGCAATCTTACGTTGTGGCGCACTCCGTATATTATGCAAGTTTAAAGAAAGGGGGTGCCCCGCAAATGACAGTTGCGTCTGAAGCGTTTGCCCGGGCACTGGAAACCTCGATACTCCGGGTTGCGCTCAACGACAGCGATAAATCCCACTTTGGGTCGCTCGGCTTCATTCCGAGGCGTTACCCCGCGCATGCCGTGATTACCCGACAGGGAGACGAGGAGGATCGCATCTTCGTCGTCCATTCCGGTTGGGGCTGCATCTGCACCAATTTGGCGAATGGCGAGCGGCAGATCCTCGATTTCCCGCTGAAAGGAGAGGTTGTAGCCTCTCGAGCCTTCGAGGGAGAAGGTTTGGAATCATTCACGGCACAGACCGAACTCATGCTATTCGAGGCGCCCGCCAAGGCGATCTCGTTAGGCCTCGCCCATTCCACGAGCCTTGCCGCTGGCCTGCTCGGGGCGATCGCCCGCGAAAAAGCGATACTGTCTCAGCACTTGACCAATCTGGGCCGAAGAAGTGCCTTGGTACGTACCGCTCATTTTTTCCTTGAGTTGGGGACGCGCCTAGAGAAGGCGGATGCTGCAAAAAGCCATGGGTTTGAATGCCCCCTAACTCAATATGATCTCGCGGCCACACTCGGGGTAACCCCGATCCATGTTAACCGGATGCTGCGCGAACTGAGACAGAGGAGCTATTTGGATTTCCGACAGGGTTCCGTTCATTTACTGAACAAAGAAGGCCTAGAGCACTTTGCAGATTTCGATCCAGGTTACCTCCGTTTGCCTGGTGAGACATGAAATGCGAATGCGAGATCAAGATGTTTGAGATAGCTCAAAATGGGTATAGTGCGAGCGGATTGTAAAATCGTATTAATCTGTAGAGTATCCTGTAATTGCTCCATTTAGGTTAGATTTCCAGACATATAAAATAATGGTGCATATTAACTTATGTTAATGAACTATGATTTTTTAGGGGGTATTCTCGCTTGCTATTGGGGATTGGCGCTTTACCGGCGCCCTTTCAAAAGTTGACATTTTTTTGTAGCGGGTGACGTGAACCGTTCAGCGCCACCTCATCATTTATTTGCGCCCGACTAATGTTGCGGTGGGGGTGTACCATGCATTCATTGACTCGAATTCACGAAAATGGCGCGCTTGAAGTCCACAGGCTGAGCTCACCTCTTCCTGGCAAGGCAATAAGTGAAACGCATAACAACACGGCAGCGGGCTCGGCTCTGCTCCTGCTGGACAACCGAACGCTCGATAGGGAATGCCTGTCCCAATGTCTCGTGCTGCATGGTATCGGCATGCAAGTCTTAGCCTATGGTTCAGTTGATGAATGGCGCAAGGACAAAGAACCTCATCCGCCCATCGCGGCAATCCTGTTGAATATCGGTGGTCGAAAGGCTGTCGATACCAGCAATTCGGCCGAAATCTCGGATCTGGTAAGGGAATTTGACCCGACCCCCGTCGTGCTCCTATCCGACTGGGATGAACTGCCTCAAATCCTCAAGGCACTTGAGTGCGGAGTCAGGGGCTATATACCATCCTCAATCGGGTTCGACGTCTGTGTGCAAGCCGTCAATCTCGCGCGAGCCGGCGGGATATTCGTCCCCGCCAGCAGTGTCCTGACCACACGAATGGACATGGTCGCTGGCGGGGAGGTGACACGGCCTCTGGGGGGGATGTTCACGCAGCGCCAGGAAGAAGTCATCCAAGCGCTCAGGCGCGGCAAGGCGAACAAGATCATTGCCTACGAGCTCAATCTGCGTGAGAGCACCGTAAAGGTCCACATCCGGAACATCATGAAAAAGCTGAAGGCTACGAACCGGACTGAGGTTGCTTACAAGCTCAGCGATATGTTCGTCGTCGAGGGCGGAGCACGGGACAAGCCGGGACTGCGGGAACCGCGATCCTGTTAATGGTTCCAACAATTGGCGGTGCGCGAGGCGGTGCAGATGAATTTTGCTCGTTTTGAATCGGCGTCGGCAAATGGGCGGGCCCAAGAATCCGGGCCCGACAAATTTACCTATGAGACGAGCCCGCTGATACGGGCGACGGGGTTTCGGGAATACGATGCGCGGTGGTGGTTCGGGCGCTCCGATGGCGGGAAGGCGCCCGAACTTAACCTGATGGGCGCTCAGGCACTGGGCATGGGGCTCGGCACCTTCATCCAGCGCTCCGGCGCCGGTCCGGAGATCGTGACCGGGCACGACTTCCGTTCCTACTCGCTTAGCATCAAGCTGGCATTAGTTTGCGGGCTGATGGCCGCAGGCGCCCGGGTCAGGGACATCGGCCTGGCTTTGTCTCCGATGGCCTATTTCGCGCAGTTCGCACTCGACGTGCCGTCGGTCGCGATGGTGACGGCCTCGCACAACGAGAACGGCTGGACCGGCGTTAAGATGGGCATGGCCCGGCCGCTGACCTTCGGGCCGCAAGAGATGGCGGAGTTGAGAAGGATCGTACTGGAAGCTGACTTCGACCTGACCGGCGGCGGAGCCTATGAGTTTGTTCCCGACTTCCGTCGGCGCTATATCGACGATCTGACCCGCGGCAGGCGCATCGGCCGGAAGCTAAAGGTCGTTGCCGCCTGCGGCAACGGCACGGCCGGCGCTTTTGCGCCTGATGTGCTGCAACGGATCGGCTGCGAGGTGATCCCGCTCGACTGCGAGCTGGACCATTCCTTCCCCCGCTATAATCCCAATCCCGAGGACCTGAAGATGCTCCATGCCATCCGGGACAAGGTCTTGGAGAGCGGCGCCGATGTCGGCCTGGGCTTCGACGGCGATGGCGATCGCTGCGGGGTGGTCGACAACGAGGGCTGCGAGATCTTCGCCGACAAGATCGGTGTGATGTTGGCACGCGATATTTCCGCTTTGAATCCTGGTTCGGTTTTCGTGGTCGACGTCAAATCGACCGGGCTCTTCGCGAGCGATCCGGTGCTGAAGGCGAACGGTGCGCGCACCGACTACTGGAAGACCGGCCATTCCTACATTAAACGAAGGGTCGCTGAACTGGGCGCCATCGCGGGCTTCGAGAAGTCGGGCCACTTCTTCTTCAATCCGCCTCTCGGGCGCGGGTATGACGATGGGTTGATCACCGCGATGTCGATCTGTGAGATGCTCGACCGCAGTCCGAACAGAAGCATGGCCGACATCTACCGGGCGCTGCCGATGACCTGGAGTTCACCAACCATGTCGCCACCTTGCGCCGATGAGGTGAAGTATATCGTGGTCGAACGGGTGGTGGAGCGGTTCCGGGCGATGCAGCGGGACGGAGTCCCTGTCGCAGGACAGATGATTGCCGATCTCGTCACCGTTAACGGCGTGCGCGTGGTGGCCGAGGACGGCACCTGGGGACTGGTGCGGGCATCCTCCAACAAGCCGGAGCTCGTCGTCGTGGTCGAAAGCCCGGTGTCGGAAGCACGCCAGCGCGCCATGTTCGAGGCGGTCGACTGCGTACTCAGGGAAAATCCGGAGGTCGGCGCCTACAACCAGACCTTCTAGCCGGAAGCGAGCAAGGGAAGAGGGCGAAGTTATGCCGGAA
Source organism: Sinorhizobium sp. P24N7 (assembly GCF_042436655.1). Lineage (NCBI taxonomy): Bacteria > Pseudomonadati > Pseudomonadota > Alphaproteobacteria > Hyphomicrobiales > Rhizobiaceae > Sinorhizobium > Sinorhizobium sp. P24N7. The sequence goes on from NZ_JBHMIW010000021.1 coordinate 43,318, forward strand.
CGGATTTCCTGCTTCGTAATGAGCGGCGGCGTCGGTTCGCGGCTTTGGCCACTTTCACGCGAGGACAATCCGAAGCAATTCCATGACCTTGCCGGCCACGGCTCGATGCTGGTCAACACCGTGCGGCGGCTGAAGGCTCGACCGGCTGGGGACACGCCAGTCCACGTGATCGCGTCGGAGCGCCATTCTGAGCGGATGCGTGCCGACCTGGCCGGCATCGATTTGGCGGGTGGTCACGCGATCTTCGAGCCGGTTGGCCGAAATACGGCTGCCGCGGTCGCTGTGGCTGCACTCCAGACGATTGCCGCTCACGGCGACGGACTGGTCTTGGTTGTGCCCTCCGACCACGAGATTTCGACCGAGGAGCAGTTCTGGAATACAGTGGAAAAGGGCGTGCCGGCGGCCGAAGCCGGCAGACTTGTTGTCTTCGGCATCCCGCCGGACCAGCCGGAAACTGGGTACGGCTACATAGAGTCGGTTGGTAAGGGCGATGTTCGTGATGTCGCCCGGTTTGTTGAGAAGCCTGGACTGGAGATGGCGAAGGCCTATGTCGCGTCCGGAACCTTTTTCTGGAACGCTGGCATTTTCCTGTTTCGCGCCGGCGCTATGCGCGCAGCCTTCCGCAAGCATCAGGCCGTGATCTGGCAAAAGACAGAGTGCGCCTTCGCGGCGGCAGCGACCGAGGTGTCGGGCACCTACCTTCCAATTGAGCAATATTCGACAATCCCCTCTGCCTCGATCGACTATGCGATCATGGAGCATGCGAGCGGCATCGCGATGGTGCCGGCGAGCTTCTGTTGGAGCGACCTCGGCTCCTGGCAGTCGCTGCTCGATATCAGCCCTACCGACGGGAACGGCAACGTGGTGATCGGCGACGTCGTCGCAATCGATTGCGAGCGCTCCTACCTGCGCAGCCAGGGTCGGCTGCTCTCGGTCATCGGTCTCCGAGACGTCGCGATCGTGTCCACGGCTGACGCCACCTTCGTGGCGCCGGTCGCCAAGAGCCAGGAGGTCAAGCGCATCGTCGAACAACTAGAGAAGAGCGGGCGTTTGGAGACGAAGTTCACCCCGGCTCACGGTCGCGTGCTTCAGCCCGGTGCCTGGCGTGAGCGGGTCGCTCACTGGCTGTTCGAGGAAACGCTGCCGCTGTGGTCTACGGTGGGTGTCGACGAGCGCCATGGCGGCTTCCACGAAGCCATGAGTTTCGAGGCTGCGCCGCTGATGAAGCCAAAGCGTATGCGCACCATGGCCCGTCAGGTCTACGCCTTTTCCGTGGCAAAGCTACGCGGCTGGGACGGCGATGCCGACCGGTTGATCGAGCATGGCATTGCGTTCATGGAGAAAGGACGTACTCAACGCGGCGGCTGGGCGCGGGTGCTTCAGGAAGACGGCACGATTGCCGATGCGTGTGAGGATGCTTACGATCATGCCTGTGTCCTGTTGATGCTCGCTCACGCACACCAAGCCGGCAATCCAGACGCTCTGCGGCTCGGCCAGGAGACCTTCGCCTTTCTCGACGAACACCTGGAGGACGACAGACTGACCGGTTTCCTCGAGACATCAGACGGTACCGAGTTGCGCCGGAGCAACCCGCATATGCATCTTCTCGAGGCTTTCCTCGCCTGGTACGCAGCAACGGGCGAGCGGGGTTATCTGCGCCGGGCTGCCCGCATCATCGATCTGTTCCGCAGCCATTTCTTCGATACCGAAAGCTGGACGCTCGGCGAATATTTCGACGAGGCCTGGAGGCCGGCCGCCGGTGAAAAGGGCCAGTGGACCGAGCCTGGCCATCATTTCGAATGGGCCTCGCTTCTCGTCGAGTTTGCCGCAAAAAGTAGGCAAACGGATTTGATTGCTTTTGCCCGCAAGCTCTACGCTTCCGCGATAGCAACTGGGCTCAATCGATCCACAGGACTGGCTTACGGAGCGGTGTCGCGTGCCGCCCTCCCGCTTGACCTCATCTCGCGCAGTTGGCCGCAGGCCGAGGCGGTCAAAGCCGCGCTCGCGCTTGAAGGCACGGGTGGACCGGATCTCAAGCCGGAGATCGAGGCGCGTGTCGGTCGCCTGTTCCGGTGGCACATCGACCCGGCGCCGCTCGGCATGTGGATCGACCGTATCGACGATAAGGGTAGGGCCGTTGCGACTGAAGTGCCAGCTTCCATATTCTATCACCTCGTGACCGCCCTTATGCAGTATCTCGATAAGACGGAAGAAGCTCTCTATCGACTGCCTTCTTTTTCTCAAAGCGTCGGTGTCGCAGACCCTTCAGCCGCACTCAATAAGGAAACTGTGTAATGAAACCCCGAAGCGGCACCGACGTAGGTCCGCTACAGGCATTCAACGGTGGGTGATCTGTTGAGCTTTTCTTAGCGAGCAAATAGGCATTGTTGCCTCCCCGCGAGGATAATGTCCAAATCACAAGGGGTTTATGTCGTATAGACCTGCGCGCATATGTCCTGTTGATGCGGATGCTTATCACTGCCAGCCAAAACGGTTCTCCGCAATCGGTGTGCTGGACCTAGGATTTGCCGTAGGTAACGGTGAGGCACCGCTGGGCTTCCCAATCTCACGCCAATCCTTTCAAGCCCAATCCATGCCGAAAGGTCGCCGATGCGACGCCGCTTCTGGTGCGCGCCAGATGCAAAGAAGCGCTACCGCTGTTCGACCTGATGATGATGGGAGGCGGACGAGAAATCCTGCCTAGATCTGAGCAGCCGCAACCTCATGCCGCTGCCAGTACATCCGTGGTCAACGGCACGAGGGCACGAGGGAGGACTTGTAATCTGCGCGTTGATTGTGACGGTGGCAAGTTGAACGCAGTACGCAATTGTGCGTAGCCAGCGTTTCGCGATCGGAGAATGCCGCTAGCGACCACCTGATGAGTACCATCACCTTTTCGGCGGCACTGCCGCTCGCACCTTGGTGACGAAGCGTATTTCGCTTGCCCCAAAAGCTGAATAGTTTGGACGAGCTTCGGTTAGCGATATTGGTCACTTAGGCAACCTCGCACTCGTCTGTATCGGCTCGTCTTGCCCGGCTTTTGTTCGCCGGAGCAGGCGGCCAGCAACTTCTCCCGCAAGTTGCAGCTCACTGCCTTCCTGCTCTTGCGCCGGCGTGGCCACATGGTGGGGCCCAACGGCAAGCGCCAGGGCGGACTTGATAGACGGTGCGCCGAAAGCGGCCGTGATCTCGCGCCTTACATGAACCTTAGTGTCAGATAATAGACACTAATTCTGCGGCTTTCTTTGATGTGCGCTCAGCTTTAGTCTCTCAAATAGGTCGGGACAGAACTCGAATTGCCTCGCAGTTCCGCGCCCCATGGAGTTCTTCACAATTGTCTCTGTAAGTATGCCTCGCTCAACGAGTGGATCGACCGATTCCGCCACGGCATTGCGCGTCAATCCGGTGATTTTAACGATGTTTGAAAGCGTTAGCTTTTCGTGGCTCTGGTGCATCATGTAGAGGACCGTCATCATCCCAAGCTGCTTCAGCCGCGATTGCGGAGTCTCCCCGTCGATCGGCTTGTCGAGGACTTCTTGCAAGGCGTAGGCCGCAAAAAGCTGGCTCTGCCAATGTGCGTTGAGTGCGCTTGTCATCTTCTATACTATCAGATATATGATTGTAAAACGACTCGCGAAAGCCGCAGAGCCTGCTAGGCTCCGCAAATGCTTGCGTCGGTGAAGGGTAGTGATCATGGACAAGTCTCTCATGCAGGCAGTCGTCGCTGCGGTCAGCTTAGCGTCATTCCATCTGGTTTTCGACGGTAAAGCGCGAGCGGACGAGTGGGGATGCAAGGTTATCCTGTGCCTTTCCAATCCGGTTGGTCCGACGCAGTATGCGGAGTGCCGGCCTCCGATCGAGAAGCTCTGGCGCGCGCTTGCAAAGGGACACTCTTTTCCGACCTGCAGCGGCGTTGGGTTCCAGGCCTCGCGCCCCAGATACCAGCCGTATTACTGCAATGATGGCTACCGCCTGACGACGCGGTATGGAGATCGTGGGCGCGAGGCGAGCTGCATCTCGACCACGCCACAAACCGTCTCAAGTGATGAGTGCTATTCCGACAATGATCGGAGCACCTCGGCGATGTGGCGCCGGAGCGAGGGCCGCATGAAGTGCCAACGCTATGTGACGACGCGGCCGAACGTCCGCGCGCAACCCCATTATGTCGATGTGACCATCGACGGCGTCAGCAAACAAAGGGTGTGGTACTGAGCTATGCCTGTTGCGTTCCTCGATCTGGCGCAAACGTGCGCACCAATGGTTGCGGCCGAGACACTCGCCGGCGTCGTCAGTCTTGAAAGCAGATTCGAGCCGTTGGCCATCCGGATCAACAGCGGCGCCAAACTTTCGCAGCAGCCCGCGACCAAGGCGGAAGCGATCGAGATCGCCACATCGCTCGTAGCCGAGCGGCAGGACATCCAACTCGGCCTCGGTGGTATTGGCTTGGAGGAACTTCGGAACCTGAAACTATCGATCTCCGACGCCTTCGATCCGTGCCTCAACCTTCAGGCCACCGCGACGCTGCTCGACGGCTATTTCCGGCTCGCTGTGAAGGCCGGCGCGGAGCCGAACCAGGCCGAACAAGTGATGCTGCAATCCTACTACGGCCGAGACGATCCCTCCGTCGGCGCCATGGTTCAATACGACGAGCAGGTCCGCGAGGAAGCGAGGCGGCTCGGCAAGACGCTTGCGACGCTCACGATCAGCGATGGCGGGCAGGGGAGGGGAGACAACGAAGCGCCTCCTACCGATGTGGCTGTCAATGCCGGCAGGGACGAATTCCAGGCGGAAGCGGCCTCGACGCAGTCCTGGGACGTTTTCAGTTCGCGGCGGAAGTCTTCCGTCCTCGTGTTTCAGAACAGTCAAATGGAGCAGAGTGAATGACTTTAAGTTCCCGTATCCGCCCAATGGCCGCCAGCGGTTTAATGGCCGTCGCCATTGTGGTCACCCTGGTCGAACCGGCCTTCGCGCAAGCCGCCGGCATCGAGACCGTGCTGCAGAACATCGTCGATATGCTGACCGGCAACATCGCCAAGCTGCTGGCCGTCATCGCGGTGATCGTGATCTGCATCGCCTGGATGTTCGGCTACATGGATCTGAGACGGGCAGGGTTCTGGATCATCGGCATCGGCGGCATCTTCGGTGCCACCGAACTTGTGAACACCATCGTCGGAAGCTGATGTCATGGCGACCGCGCGGCCAACGCTCGAGGACGACACGCTGTTCATCGCATGCACCCGGCCGGCGACGATCGCCGGCGTGACGATGGAAGCGATGGGCGTGAACATCATGCTGACGACCATTCTCTTCATCGTTGCCGGCTCGGTCGCCTACTTGGCTGTCGGCGTCGTCTTCCATCTGGTGTTCCGCGCGCTCGTCAAGCACGACCACAACATGTTTCGCATCCTGCTTGCCTGGGTGGAGACGCGCGGCCGGTCACGCAACGGCTTCTATTGGGGTGGGGCGACGCTTTCGCCACTGAGGCAGGCCCGGCGTTACGACGAAAAGGACCTCGGATTTGCCTAGTCTCGCCACACTCAGGTCTCGCGAGCTTGGCCCGGAGACCTTCATTCCCTATGTCCGCCACGTCGACGAATCTACGATCGCGCTCGATTCCCGCGCGCTGATGGTGATGATCGCGCTTGAGGGCGTCTCCTTCGAGACCGCGGACGTTCTCGACCTGAACGCGCTTCACCGCGACCTTAACACGCTTTATCGGAACATAGCCGACGAACGGCTTGCCCTTTGGACCCATCTCATCCGCCGTCGCGACAACAGCTATCCGGAAGGCACGTTCACCACGCCGTTCTCCGCCGCGCTCAATGACAAGTACCGCGCGCGCATGGTGGGCGAGGATCTGTTTCGCAACGATCTCTACCTGTCGATCCTGTGGTCTCCGGCGCGCGATCCGGCCGACAAGGCGGCGAAACTGTTGTCCCGCCTGCGTCACGCTCGTCGCGCTGGCATCGAGCTGGATCAGGAGGCCTTCAAGCAGCTTCGCGATAAGGTCGTCGATGTCACGGCGGCGTTGAAGCGCTTCGAACCGCGCGTACTGTCACTTTACGAGCACGATGGCTTGCTGCTCTCGGAACCAAGCGAGGTCCTGCACCAGATCGTCGGTGGCCGACGGGAGCCGATCCCGCTGACCGACGGGCGCATCGCCTCGGCGATCTACTCCGACCGCGTCATCGTGGGCCGCGAGACGATCGAGATCCGGCACGAGGCGACGAGCCGCTTTGCCGGCATGCTGAGTTTCAAGGAATATCCGGCCCGCACCAGGACCGGCATGCTTGATGGCGTGCTCACCAGCCCTTTCGAACTGATCCTGGCCCAATCCTTCTCCTTCGTCTCGAAGGCCGACGCGCGCGCGATCATGGGCCGCAAGCAGAACCAGATGGTGAGCAGCGGCGACAAAGCCGCCTCGCAGATCGAGGAGCTCGACGAGGCCATGGACGATCTGGAGTCCAACCGGTTCGTGCTGGGAGAGCACCACCTGACGCTTTCCGTCTTCGCCCCGTCGGTGAAGGAACTGACCGACAACTTCGCCAAGGCGCGTGCCAGCCTAATCAGTGGCGGCGCAGTCGTCGCGCGCGAAGATCTTGGCCTTGAGGCGGCCTGGTGGGCGCAGCTGCCGGGAAACTTCCGTTACCGCGCCCGGTCCGGAGCGATCACGTCGCGGAATTTCGCAGCCTTGTCGCCCTTCCACGCCTATCCACTCGGCCGGAAGGACGGCAACGAATGGGGTCCCGCCGTCACCCTGCTCAAAACGGCCTCGGGGTCTCCGTATTATTTCAATTTCCACTATGGCGATCTCGGCAACACCTTCGTCTGCGGACCCTCCGGCGCCGGTAAGACCGTGCTTCTCAACTTCATGCTGTCGCAGCTCGAAAAGCACGATCCGCATGTGGTGTTCTTCGACAAGGACAGGGGAGCCGATCTCTACGTGCGCGCCGCCGGCGGCACCTACCTTCCCCTCAAGAACGGTGTCCCGACCGGCTGCGCTCCCCTGAAGGCCCTCGAACTCACGCCGGAGAACAAGGTTTTTCTGACGCGCTGGATCGGGAAACTCGCCGGCTCATCGTCTCGGGAACTGACCGTTACCGAACTCCGCGATATCACTTCCGCCATTGACGGCCTTGCCGACCTGCCGGTGGAGCGGCGGACGATCGGCGCGCTCAGGACTTTTCTCGACAACACCGATCCAGAAGGTATCGCGGCAAGGCTGCGGCGGTGGGAGAGGGGAGGGCCGCTCGGCTGGGTTTTCGACAATGTCATCGAGGACATCGGCTTCGGCGAGTTTGGTGTCGGCGGCAAGTTCGTCGGCTATGACATGACCGACTTCCTCGACAACGAGGAGATTCGCACGCCGCTAATGGCCTATCTTTTTCATCGCGTCGAGCAACTGATCGACGGCCGCAGGATCATCATCGTCATCGACGAGTTCTGGAAGGCGCTTCAGGACGAAGGCTTTCGTGATCTCGCCCAGAATAAGCTCAAGACGATCCGCAAGCAGAACGGCCTCATGCTGTTCGCCACGCAGAGCCCGCGCGATGCGATCGTCTCGCCGATCGCCCATACCATCATCGAGCAATGCCCGACCCAGATTTTCCTGCCGAACGCCCGCGGCAACCACGCCGACTATGTCGACGGCTTCAAGCTGACGGAGCGCGAATACGAGCTGATCGCGCGCGAGCTCTCCGTCGAGAGTCGCCGGTTCGTGCTGAAGCAGGGCCATAAGAGCGTCGTTGCCGAGCTAGATCTCAATGGCTTCGACGACGAGCTCGCTATCCTCTCCGGCCGGACCGCCAATATCGAACTCGCCGATGCCATTCGCGCGGACGTGGGCGACGGTGCCAAGGACTGGCTTCCCGTTTTCCAACAAAGAAGGAGTGCGAGCTGATGGCTTTCCATCGACTTCACGGTGCGGCAATCGCCGCGGCGCTGATCCTTTCCGCCGGCAGTGCGGCGGGGCAGGGGATCCCGGTGGTCGACCAGACGGCGATCGCCAAGCACATCGAGAGCATTGCGCAGTTGAAGTCCCAGCTCGATGCCCTGCATCAGCAGATCGAGCAGGCGCAGCAGCTTTATGGTTCGTTGAATAAGCTGACCGACATGGCCGATGTCGCCAGCGTCCTGAACGATCCGGCGATCCGCAAGGCGCTGCCGGCAGATTTCAATGCCATTGAAGGATTGTTCAAGGGCAACGCCACCGGCCTCTTCGGCGATTCCGCGTCGAACTTCCTCGAAGGCAATACGACCTACCGGACCAGCGCCGACGACTTCTATGCGCAGGAGCTTTCCCGCATCCAGAACAGGAATGCCGGGCAGATGAGCCTTGGCGAGCAGATCTATGACGCCGCGACCAAGCGCATCGATGGTATCGACCAGTTGCGGCAAAAGATCTCCACGGCTGGCGACGCCAAGGATATCGCCGACCTTCAGGCGCGGCTTCAGGCCGAAACGGCTTTCCTCCAGACCGATGTGCTGCGGATGGAGGGGCTGCGGATGGTGCAGCAGGCTCAGGCGCAGGTGGACGAACAGCGTAAGGCCGAGGACTGGCGCCAGCGCATGGACACGATGAGGGCGGCCCTGCAATGAGGAGACTGCTCCTTCTTCTGGCAGTGCTTGGTCTGGCGGCCTGCTCGGAACCGTCTGACAGGAGCTACACCGTCGATGAGTTGCTGGCAGACGAGGCGCTGCTTACCGACATCATCACGAAGTGCCGTAACAATCCAGGCGAGCTTCGCGACACCACGAACTGCAGGAACGCCGAAGCCGCCGACGGCAAGCTGCGGCTCCAGCGTATGCGTGACTCCTTGGGAGGCTGATGCGCATGTATGAGGTGTTCAGCTTTGTCGACGAGCAGTTCAAGACCCCCCTGGAGACCTTCATCTCCGACGGAACGTCGAACATCTCAGAGTGGGTCTCAGGCCCGTTGACGGCGGCGGTCACCCTCTACGTTGTACTCTACGGCTATCTCGTCCTTCGCGGTTCGATCCAGGAACCGATCCTCGATTTCGCCTACCGGGCAATCAAGCTCGCCATCATCGTGATGATGGTGAAGAACGCCAGCGAATATCAGACCTATGTCACCAACATCTTCTTCGACGTCCTGCCGCGCGAGGTCTCCCAGGCGCTGAACACCGGTATGGCGCCGAGCGCCTCGACCTTTGATAGCCTGCTCGACAAGGGGCAGGCCTCTGCTACCGATATCTGGTCGCGTGGTTCCTGGCCGGTCGACATTGTCACGGGCGTCGGTGGCATGATGGTGATCGGCGCAAGCTTCATCGTCGCTGCGATCGGCTACATCGTTTCGCTCTACGCCCGGCTGGCGCTCGCCATCGTTCTGGCGATCGGGCCGATTTTCGTGGCGCTCGCCATGTTCCAGTCAACGCGACGCTTCACCGAGGCTTGGATCGGGCAGCTTGCCAATTTCGTGATCCTTCAGGTCCTCGTCGTGGCCGTCGGCTCGCTGCTGATCACCTGCATCGACACGACCTTCACGGCAATTCAGGGATATAGCGACGTGCTGATGCGCCCGATCGCTCTTTGCGCCATCTGCCTCGCTGCTCTCTACGTCTTCTATCAGCTTCCCAGCATCGCTTCGGCGCTGGCCGCCGGCGGCGCTTCGCTGACTTACGGATATGGCGCAGCCCGAGACGCCCACGAGAGTACGCTCGCCTGGGCTGCCTCACGCAGCTTCCAGGCCGCCGGGCGCGGAGTTCGTGCCGTCGGGCGGACTTTCAGATCGAGGGGCGCCCGCTCATGACGTCCTTCGCACGAACAAGAAAAAGGCTTTTCCGGAATGATCAAAACGTTTTCGCTGCTCTGCGTGGCGGCGGTTTTAACCGGCTGCGCATCGCTGACCTATCCGCTCCCCAAATGCGACGGCTATTCGCGCAGGCCGCTCAATCGCTCGATGTGGCAATGGGAGGACAAGAGCAATCTCAACCAGAAGCATTCGAATACGCGGTCGGCCTCCCAGCACGCGGCCACACCCTATGTAGAGGAAAGCAGGGAGCCGCCGGCTTTCGCCCATCTCACCATTGATGCTTCTTACCGACGTTGCGAGGGGTGACGCCATGGTTTCAGGGGATGAACTCAAGACATATTTCGATAAGGCGCGGCGTTTCGATCAGGACCGTATGGCTCAGGTGGAACGATCGAACCGCATCGCCTGGACGATTGCCATCGTCGCCAGCATCATCGCCGGCGCCTCGATCTTTGCAGTCGCCGGTCTTACGCCGCTGAAGACGGTGGAGCCCTTTGTCGTGCGGGTCGACAATTCGACCGGAATCGTCGATGTCGTATCGGCGCTGACGTCGACGGCCGGGACCTACGACGAGGCGGTGACCAAATACTTGGCGGCCAAATATGTCCGTGCTCGCGAGGGTTATGTCTGGAGCGAGGCGGAGGAAAACTTCCGCACCGTCGCGCTTCTGTCGACCCAGCCGGAGCAAGCCCGGTTCGCGGCCTTCTATCGCGGCAGCAATCCGGAATCGCCGCAGAACATATATGGGCGCGGCGCCACAGCGCGCATCAGCATCGCCTCGATCTCGCTGATCAACCCGAATGTGGTCTCGGTCCGCTACATGCGCACGATTACCCGCGGCGAGGAGGTCCGCACGACCCATTGGGTGGCGACACTCACCTTTGCTTACGTGAACGCACCGATGTCGTCGACCGACCGGCTTGTGAACCCCCTTGGTTTTGCGGTCAGCGAATACCGGGCCGATCCGGAGGCGATCAACTGATGCGGACCGCAGCTATCCTCGCACTTCTTCTCGCCGGCTCGACATCTTCGGCGCTTGCACTCGAAATCCCCCGCGGCGCATCGCAGGACAGCCGCGTGCGTTTCGTCGATTACCAGCCCTACAACATCACCCGCATCATCGGTTCGCTGCGTTCGTCCGTGCAGGTCGAGTTCGCTCCCGACGAGGAGATCGCCCATGTCGCGCTTGGCAACAGCGTCGCCTGGGAGGTCGCGCCGGCCGGCAATATCCTGTTCCTGAAACCGCGGGAGAACCAGCCGGTGACGAACATTTCCGTGGTGACGACGCGCCGGGATGGATCGACGCGCAGCTATCAGATGGAACTCACCGTACGCGACGGCTCCGTCGCGGTCGGCCAGAACACATACTTCTATGTGAAATTTCGCTATCCCGGTGATGAGGCGGAGCTCCGCCGCCGGCAGGCCGCCGCTCGCGCACTCGCCAACCAGGCGAAGGAAGCCGACAATGTGCTGGCTCTTCATGAAGCATTTGGGCCGCGCAACTGGCGCTATTCGGCACAAGGGGCGCAGGCGCTGGAACCGCAGAGCGTCTACGACAACGGCAAGGTCACGACCTTCGCGTTCGTCGGCAATCAGGAGATGCCCGCCATTTACATGGAGAACTCCGACGGCTCCGAGAGCCTGGTGCCGAAGTCGGTCGATGGCAATCTGGTGATGGTTCACGCGATCAGCCGCAAGTTCATCCTGCGCCGTGGCAAGGATGTGCTGTGCGTTTTCAATGAGGCCTACGATCGTGTCGGCATCAACCCGGACACCAACACAACATCACCGTCGGTCGAGCGCGTCGTAAAAGCCGACGACGCTGTTCAATAGGGGAGGGGAATCATGGCTCAGGAAGACGAAACCCGCATTCCCGGAGAGCGTGCCGAAACGGTGACCGGCCGGCGCATCGACAATAGCCCCGTGCTCAAGCGCGGCGCGGTGGCGCTCGCCGTCGTGGCGTTCGTTGGTTTTGCCCTTTGGTCGACAACCGGGAAAGAAGCGAAAGATGAGAACGCGCAACCCGAGCGCATCGTTATTCGGCAGACAAGCGACTTTGAGGCTGCCAAGGAGAAGGTCGAGCCGACGCAGGCGGTCCCGGAAGTGAAGCTGCCAACCCCGGTCGTAGAACCAGTCACCAAGGAGAAGGATGAACTGCTCGACTCTGCTCGTCGCGCGCCGGTCATGGCCTTCAGTGGTGGGCAGAAAAATGCGACGCAGCGCCGCGAGGCGGATCGTTCGGAGACGGCTGCGAACAGCAATTTCCTGCCGTTCGATAGCAATATGATAGGGCAGAACCAGCAGAACAGCGACGAGCAGCGGTTCGACGGCCTGTTACGACCGACCAAGCTCGAAGGCTCGCGTGCCGGCACGCTCGGCAATCGCGACTTCATCGTCGCCATGGGGACGTCGATCCCCTGTGTACTCGAAACGGCTCTGGCGTCCGACCAGCCCGGATTCACCAGTTGTGTGATCAATCGCGATGTCCTCTCGGACAACGGCCGGGTCGTTCTACTGGAAAGAGGCACACAGATTGTCGGCGAATACCGTGGCGGTTTACAGCGTGGGCAAAAGCGCCTGTTCGTGCTTTGGAGCCGTGCGAAGACGCCGAACGGCGTCATCGTCACGCTGGCGTCACCGGCGACCGATGCGCTCGGCCGTGCCGGCGTCGACGGCGATGTCGACACCCATTGGTGGGAGCGCTTCGGCAGTGCCCTTCTCCTCTCTATAGTAGGAGACGCCACGAGTTATGCCAACAGCCGCCTGCAGGACAGCGACGTCGATGCGCAGAATACCACCGGCGGGGGCCAGCAGGCCGCAGCGATTGTAGTGGAGCAGTCGATTAACATCCCGCCGACGCTCCTGAAGCACCAAGGCGAGCTTGTATCGATCTTCGTCGCGCGCGACCTCGACTTTTCTGGCGTCTACAGGCTTCGAGTAACGGAACCGAAGAACAGAATTCTTGACCGGGCTATGCTGGGTGACTTCAGTCCCCAATCGGCGTTGGTGACAAAGTAGGGGTGGCAATATGACCGAGGGACCTGATGCAGGAGTCGTCCGCGAGTTGCTTTCTCCGTTTTCGCGGTTCTTGAAAGACAGGTCCTTTTATGAGGTGATCGTAAATCGGCCCGGGCAGGTTTTGACCGAAGGCGCCGAAGGCTGGCGGACCCATGACACCCCGGAGCTGAGCTTCGAGAAGCTGATGCGCCTTGCCCGGGCCGTGGCGTCGTTTTCCAATCAATCCATCGATGAGAGGCGGCCGATCTTGTCAGCGACCCTGCCGGGAGACGAAAGGATCCAGATGGTCATTCCGCCGGCGACAAGCAAGGGCATAGTCAGCATCACCATCCGAAAACCATCTTCGGTGACACTGAGTCTCGAGGACCTCGAGAAGGATGGGCTGTTCGCGAACGTGACGCACGCTGGCAATGGGGGTTCAGCGGACCGTAGAATTGTCGATCTTCATCGAAATGGTGCTTATGCTGAGTTCCTGCGTGAGGCGGTGCTGGCGCGCAAGAACATCATAATTTCAGGAGCGACGGGGTCAGGTAAGACGACACTCTCCAAGGCGCTCATGCGTCATATTCCGATCGACGAGCGGATCATCTCTATCGAAGATACGCCGGAACTCATTATCCCGCAGCCGAACCATGTGCGGTTGTTCTATTCTAAGGGAGGGCAGGGGCTTGCCAACATCAGTGCGAAGGAGCTCCTCGAGTCCTGTCTGCGCATGCGGCCGGATCGTATTCTGCTTCAGGAACTGCGCGATGGGACCGCATTTTATTACATTCGCAACGTCAATTCCGGGCATCCAGGATCGATCACGACGGTCCACTCCGATTGCGCAGCGCTGGCGTTCGAGCAGCTAACGCTGCTCGTGAAGGAATCAGAGGGCGGCCGGGACCTCGGTAGGGATGATATTCACAAGCTTCTGAAGGTCGCGATCGACATAATTGTCCAATGCAAACGCATCGATGGGTGCTTCCGCGTGACGGAGATTTATTTCGACCCAGGCCATGCGGGGCATTGAGATAGCGGGTGCGGTCTGATTGTGTGGAGAGCAGTCGCCCGCTGCAGCTGGCACCGACGACCGTGGACATCGGCGTGCCACGAATGCTGGCGCGGAAGTGGGGTCCGCACCCGCGCAATGAGGCCCCCACCACAAGGTCCTCAACGGTTCCGTCGCCTGAGAGTGCCTTCGAAGCGCGTAGGCTTCGGGGCTAAATGGGTACAAATGGGCCCAACTGGCGCGCCTGTCGCGGTCTCAGCACATCCCTCCTTTCTGAAGCTTCGAGGCGATAAAATATGAAAGCGCCAGCGCACGCTATCCGTGGCGCTGATATCGCCGACGTCGCTCCTCGGTCGTCTGATCACTGAGCTCCAGTAGCGGCGGGACGGCGACACAGGCGCGTCCGTGAAGAGCAGCGAAGGTGGATAGACACTTCGGTCGCACCGGGAATGATTGAATGGCACCGCAATCGCCTCGGATTTTTCGAGCGTGAATCTAAGCTCGCATCCAAGCCAATGACAGAAAGCGCCTTCAACATGCCGGCCTCCCTGCCGTTTCGGACCTGTCCGCCATTGGCTTGTGGACGATTGAGCAGAAAGGTAATTATCGCTGCCCTATATAGATTGGTATATTATCGAATGGCACCCTTAGATGGTATCCATGTGAGAGGTGTAGGTGTCTACATTTCTTGGGAATGCTGACAATTGTTAAATTACAATCAGCCGGTACTGCTATCTTAGAGCAGAAATCATCTCGAAAACTCTGCAGCCGGCTGGAGCCGAGCAAGTGTGCAGCCGAGGTGCGCAATGAAGGTCGCAAACCTTGCTATGGCCCTGATGACAGCTGCGTCCGATGCTCATGCGTCTAACGGCAAAGACATCAATCGGTGGTGCGAAAATGACCCTGCCATAGCACTGGCCTACATCGACGGATTATGGATGCATATGCGACGGTGGGTCCTCCAATCGATTATTGCCCAGTCAGGGACGTGACATATGGGCAAGTCCGCGACGTCGTCTGTAAACGGGTCAACAATAATCCAGAGGAGAGACATAGGTCAGGCGCTTTGCTGGTCCCTCTGGCATTGAGCACGGTTTGGGCCTGCGAGGACTAATCACCGAGTACTGAAAGCTGCCGATGCAGCCGCTGATGGCGACGACTTTTCATGCCGATCGCGACGGCGTAACGCGGAAACGGCGCTCGAAGAGCCGCGCTTCTAATAGTAGACGGTAAAGCCATCTGGCGTGCTTCCGTTCGGGTATCGGTTGCCTCGTGCCCGTTCTCGATCCTATCGAACAGGCCTACACTAAAATCAAACACAGGATGTGGGCGGGCACGGAAGCGAACCCTCGATCAGACATGGCAATACCTCGGCAACCTTGTCCCCTCACTCCAACGCGGCGAGTGCAGCAACTACTTCGCCACCGCCCGGATATGCTTCCGTCAAAACCTGAAACGCCTCGAGCTGGCGCGGCATCGCTCGACCGGTCCCGCAATGCGAGCGGTTCTGGCGGCCACCGCTGCCGCCTCTGCTGCCCTTGGTATCACTGCCTGGCTGCAACAATCTCGCCTGATCAGCGATGAGCGTCCTCGCTTGCCGTGCTCCCGTTCAACAATCTCGCCGGTGACGCGAAGTGGGACGGTAGGACTGTCGGAACACATCATCAGCGGTCTCTCCCACCCGCGAAGTCTCCTCTTCTTGGTCGCGCGCACCTCTTCGGAGCATCAGGACACACGGCCGGCCCGCAAAAGGTCAGCAGGGAGCTTGGCGTGAAGTATCTCCTGCAGGGCAGCGTCAGTCTCGGACTAGATTAGATTGGCTACTCCCCCGGTGTGCTCCGCGCGGAGCGGGGGCGGGGAGGAAGGATGAGCCGAACGGACTATACGCAAGTGGCGCCCTATTCGCGTATAGTGCTCCTCTGGAGACTGAACCGCCGAGCAAGTTTGCTTCGTTCCGGAGCCCAGCCCTGCGGCGGGAGAGAGCGGCCATGTTCGATCAGCGGGAGAAGATCGCGCTCCTCATCGACGGCGCCAATCTGTTTGCCGCCGCGAAGGCGCTCGGCTTCGACATTGATTTCCGCAAGCTGCTCGAGGCTTTTCGCAAGCGAGCTTATCTGCTCCGTGCCAATTACTATTGCGCGCTGGTGGAGAACGAGGAAACGGCTACAATCCGGCCGCTGATAGACTGGCTCGACTACAATGGATACCAGGTGGTGACCAAACCTGTCAGAGAATTCACCGACTCGCTCGGACGTCGCAAGGTCAAGGGCAACATGGATGTGGAGCTAGCGATCGACGCCCTCGAGATGTCAAAGACGGCCGATCATCTCGTGATTTTCTCAGGCGATGGCAACTTCACGAGTCTTGTCGTGGCATTGCAACGTAATGGGTGCAAGGTCTCGGTAGTATCGACCATGGCGACGCGGCCGCCAATGATTTCAGACGCACTGCGCCGCGAAGCCGATCACTTCATTGACCTGGATAGGCTCCGGGGCGAGATAAGCCGGGCGCTTTCAGAAAGCGCCTCAAACGGCCGCGAAAATGGTCACGCAGTATCGGCACTTGGGGCGTGAGGCAGTGTAGCGCGTCACCGGGCGCAGCGTACATAAAGTATGATTAACCAACAAACCCATTATTTTTTATTGTCTATCTACGACTTTCGGATAATATCCTTGTTGCAGCGGCCCATCTTTCCTGAATGCCCTTAGAACTTGATGTATTGGCGAGGGGGAAGAAGTATTGTGGAGTCGATGATTGATATTGCATCAGAATACAGTTTGAAAATTGATTAAGCCCGGATCGCAACTATCCGGGCTTCTTTCGGCCTATTCTGAAGGAAGAGGCAGGCAGCGGTATGCCACCCCGGACCGAACAACCGCCCATGTGAGATATAGATGTGAGATATAGCCGCCCCAATGACCGCAAAAGCTTGTCGAACGCGCCGCCACCGGTGGAAGAAAAGGCCGAAATCCAGGCGACGCCTGCCGACCTTACAACTGAATTTTAACAACTTCGGGCCGTTTGGGTCGTAGGTCACCAGCTAACCGGCGGCACGAGAGCGCCATGAGCGGACAATAGGCCCATCCTTGCTTTCCCTAAGGCAGCAAGGACGGGTGGATAGCTCAACCGGATTTCGCAACCCCGCGTATAGTCTCCGCAACATGGCAGCGCTAATTCTCAAATCCCTGATCCGTCGAGCTCTCGCTCGTCTTCGCCTCCCCAGGGTGAGGGCATCGAGGTGCGATCGAGATTGGCCGAGGGCATCGGCATCCAACACTTCAATTCCGGCTCGGCGTATTCAATGATGTGGCCGGGCGAGGAATCAGAGGCGCGCCAGCCATCTGCACCGAACTGATCGCCATTCGACCAATATACGAGGTCAACTTCTGCCGCCCCCTGCTCGGACGGGCGGATCGTGACCAGGATCCGACTGCCGTCTTTCGGCGCGCTTGCCATGTGGCGCCAGGGGTTTGGTTCGGCCATTATTTTTCCTCCTGCCTTGCTGCAGGTCGTAAGTGTCGCCTCGCCATCTAGAACGGTCAATTCACACTTTTCACAGCCGATCGTCTATCACTGTCCGGCCAGGTTGGCGCTCCGAATTAAGGCGTACCATCGCTCCTCGGCAGGATTTCGTAGCGTGGGTCCGCCAGCACATCAAATGCAATAGCGGCAAACCGGTCGAGGTCCATGGCAACTTGGCAGCTTCTCGATCTGTGCACAAACGATCGCATTTCGTCCGGAACCGATTAAATTATAAGACTCTGATGAACGTCTTATAGCAGGCGGCAATTGCCAGCGAACCGTGGCGCAAGTTATAAGAGAATTGCGCAAATCTTATAGTGAGCTTGCTGATGAAGACGATCGACCTGATGTACCGAACAACGTTCGCGGAGCTCGTCAATGCGGACCCTCGCTCGTAACGATTTGCATCATGGCTGCGTTCATCACCGTTCCGATCGCATCGCCGCAGCAAATTTACTTGCCCGTCTTTCTCCTGCCGACAACATAACCGGGTGGGTTTCGTGCGACAGAAATCTACTTTCGACCCTGACAAATCACTTGGTCCGGGGTCGGCTCGGAGGTGAGAAGCGTCCAGCTCGAGCGACCTCACGGATGGGGTAACGCTCAGACGTCGTCATACAGAAACCAAGTGCATTTGCGGAAAGATCAAAGTTGCCGATGATTTCGACAGGCTGCCGGAGAATGTTCTAAGAGGCTGACTCAAAAAGACCTCAGCAATATCTGTATTTTGCAAGCCGCCGCGTGAGCATGCGGATGTGGGCGATTGTGATCCAGGCCTCGGCGGAGGCGATCGTTTTCTCCCAATCCTTGGCCAGTCTACGGCAACGACCGAGCCAGGCGAAGGTCCGTTCCACCACCCAGCGGCGCGGCAGGACGGTGAAGCCCTCGGCCTTGTCGGAACGCTTGACGATTTCCATCGTCCACTGGCCGAACTTCGCCAATCTCCCCTTCAGCTTGTCGCCCGCATAGCCGCCATCGGCGAAGACATGCCGGAGCCAGGGCCAGCGGTGGCGGATCGATTTCAGGAGGTCGGATGCCCCGTCACGATCCTGAATGTCCGCGCCATGCACCGTCAGGCCGACCATCAGCCCCAGCGTGTCGACAATGATGTGGCGCTTGCGCCCCTTGATCTTCTTGCCGGCGTCATAGCCCGAAATCCCGCCGCTTTCCGTGGTTTTCACGCTCTGGCTGTCGATCACGCCAGCGGACGGCGAGGCTTGCCGACCTTCCAGCTCGCGCGTCTCCATCACAAGACGATGGTTGATCCGGGCCCATAAACCCGTTGCCCGCCATTCGTAGAAATAGGCCTGAACTGTCGTAAACGGTGGAAAGTCCTTTGGCAGCATTCGCCACTGACAACCCGTCGAAGCAATGTAAAGCAGCGCATTCACGACCTCGCGAAGATCGGTACTACGTGGCCTGCCCAAACGCCTTGGCCCAGGTAGGCAAGGCGAGATCAATCCCCATTCCAGGTCCGTCAGATCGCTTGCATAGCGGCTCGCGCGTCGGGCATATTGCCGACGGGTGAAATCAGTCCAACCCATTGTGGTCTCCGTTCGTCATAAGCAAACAAACAGAATCACAAATGACTGATTTCACTCAACTCTTTTTCGGTCAGGCTCTAAAGTCCGTGGAAGATCGGACGTGAGGCTGCTACTCGATACGCATGGCTTGTTGTGGTGGCTGAACGACGACGAGGAGCTGGGGAATCTGCGTGAGGTCCTATCGGCGATCCTGAGAACGACGTCCTCGTCGGCGCTGTCTCCCAGGGAAATCACCGCGATCCCTTGGATCATCTTCTCATGGCGCAGGCCGTCGGAGGGAGCGCATTCGTTTTCCCAGGATCAGAATGTCGCGCCTTGTGGCATTGGGTTCGTCACTTGCTCGGATCCTGTTGTCTCGTGATCTCCGACGGGCTTGGTTCCACTGACCAAGCCGGCACCGATCGCTCGGATGGCACGCTTGCCCGTGGCGATATGTGCCTGCGAAGACCGACGGCTCAGAGTTCAGATGACCGGGCGGCGGGGGGATTGGGGAAGATCACCCATCGCTCACGCGAACGGCTTCATCAGGTGTTGCCGCGCCGGCTGCAGGCGGCGACACATTCGCCGCGTCTACCACGCGGATCAACAAAAGGGGTGATATCGTTAGCGACGTGCTTACCCGCCTGCTGTAGCTTAGAGAGGGCGAGGGCATGGCGTTGACCGGCACGCGGACCAACGTTTCAAGGGATGCGCGGCCGATATCCCGCGGCGTCGGACCGGACAGTCATGATGGTTTTTCGCGTCCATCTGTTGCCCCGAACCATTCCCGGTTTATGTCGCTCGTATAGACGCCCGCCTGCTTTTGCGGCCAACCCCTAAAGGGGTAAGACTCGCCCGAAATTTTGCAAGATTCGATTTCGGTTCTTTCTCTCTCGGCGGAAAATAGAATCTAGCAAAATTTTCGGGCGAGCTGACCGCAGCAGGTCGGCCGTCTCTTCGTGCGCCATCGGGAATGGTCCCGAGCAACCGAAGGAGACAGAACCATGGCTACCACGATCGCAACCCTGACGCAGAAGACTGACGGCATCCTCGAAGGCGTCTTCGCCACCATCCGGGTCAACGCCCCGATCGCCATCGTCCCGAACGCAAGCAAGTCGAGCGAAGAAGCCCCCGATTACCGCGTCATCAACCGCAAGACCGGCTTCGAGATCGGCGCGGGCTGGAACCGCGTCGCCCGCCAGACCGGCGAGGAATACCTCTCGGTGAAGCTGGAGGCACCCGAGATCGGCGTGATCTTCGGTAATCTCGCACAGGCACCCGGCGGCGATCCGAGCAAGAAGGTGATCCTCTGGAACAATCCGGACTGACGAGCCAAGCGAGCGGCCCCGAGAAATCGGGGCCGACTTCTCCGCTACTCGGCTTGATCGCTACACGCAGCATTGGGAGCAAAAGCGGGCATCGAGCCCGCTTTTGCTCCTCTCCCGTGCCACCGGAGCCGAAAGCTTGTCTGCTCAAATAGCCAAGTCTGCCATGAGGGCTCGCGCCGCCTCAAGGACTTCGCGGCCCCTCCAATTTTCAGCCGCTGCCCTTAAGGGCACCGTCAGAAAATCGGTTCCCCCGCGCGCTGCCTCCGGCAGTCGCTGACGCGATCCTTGACCCGGCCCGATCCTCACGACCCCGAACGTCATCTTTCACACTATCCAAGGAGATGACGACAATGACGATTGCACTTGAAATTCAGATTGAAGAACTGCGCGCCGAGCTCAGGAACGCGGACGCCGCCGAGTGCCGCGACATCGAAGCCGAGCTGGAAATGGCTCAGGCCGAACTGGCGGCAGCGATCGCCGAACAGGAAGGCATCCTCGACGCCGCGCCGCCCTTTTGAGGGCGGCGTCTGCCTTCTCGCTTGGGCCGACACGCCGGGTCGACCGAAGCTCCGCTTCGTACCAATGATCACCGGCAGGATCAGGGCGCGCTCGCTGCTGGAAACCCCAGGCCATGTGTTCACGTCGAACGCGTGTTTTCGGTCCTTAGCCGCGCGCCTGTCTGGTCTGCAGCAGATCGAGGATCATGTGCACAGCATGCTCTTCCTTGTCGAAGTGATGCACCATGGCCCGATGCGCCCCAACGCCGTGTCAGGCAGGGCGTGCCGGACAGCGTCGGTTCGATCGCGAGCGCGTAGAAGCGAGCCCCGACGCGGCCAACGGCATGCCCTTTTGGGCGTTCGGTCTAACGGTGCTCGGGCTCACTACTTCGGCCATACACTCTTTCTAGACTGGTTCACGCCGCCGGGCGCGGAGGACCCGTTCGCGCTGTATTGCCGCACCGAGCGATAGAGATTTTTTTCCCGGCGTCATGTTGGCGGCCCATCACGGGATCGGCTTGACGAAGCGGTTTGCCTTCGCCGCCTCCTTCATGTCCTTTCGCCTGAAGTAGATCGCGCGCCCGCAGCGGATCGGGCTGTACCCCTGGACGATGATGATCTGTTCATCCTTTCGCATCGAGTGGGTGATTTCGTGCGGCATGATCAGCGGTCGCCGCTGGTAATTGACGCTCTCTGATTTGCGCGAGGCGCCGTTCGTCGTATCCCAGCCGATATTGCGGGAGCTTCCCTTCACCTCCACCGTCATGTCACCGCATTGCGCCGAGACATTGCGCGCCGTGTCGAACGCCTTGATCGCGGCAAAGGAGGCCAAGGCGCAGCCATCAATCCATGCCGTCGCGCCATCCCTCCCGAAATGCCGCTCCAACTGCCCCAGGGATTGGTACATCAGCATCATGCTGATGCCGTACTTGCGGCCGCGGTCGCGTGCCTCCTCGAGGACGCGCATGTAGCCTAGGAGATCGACCTCATCGAGCATGAAGAGTGCCCGGCGCTGGAAGGCACCATCGGCCTGGACCATGGCATTGATCAGCGAGCCAATGATGACGCGGCCGATTCCTGGATAGGAGCGCAGGATCGTTGCCGGGATATTCAGAAACACGTCCTTCTTGGCTGTAACGATGTCGCTCGACTTGAAGGCGCTGCCGCAGACGAGCGCGGCGTAACTGTCGAGCGACAGCCACTGCGTGTCTTTCGAGGCGGTCGAATAGACGCCGCTGAACGTCTGCTCGGTCATGTTGGTGAAGACGCCGAGGGTTTCGCGAATGAAGGCAGAGTGCGAGTGCTCCTGAACGTCGCGCAGCATGGCGAGCACCGAGGGCTCAGGTTCCGAGACGATTTGCCGGAGACTGCGTAAGTTGCGCCGCCCCTCAAAGTCCGGCGAGAGCATGACGTGGGCAAGTAAGCCTGTCAGTAGATTGTGCGCCTGGTTCTGGAAGTAGGCGCCGCTCGAGCTTTCGAAGCGGGCGCTTTCCGACAGCAGCATATGCGCAAGGCCGACAATATCCTCTTCTTGTCTCTTCGACGCCTCGATCCCGTCGAGCACATTAAATCCCATAGTCGGGTTCGTTGGATCGAGCACCATCACCTCGCGCCCAAGGACGCGGCTTCGGTGCTCGACCACCATCGGCGCGACCTCGGTCGACGGGTCGAGGCAGATCAGTGGTCCGGTATAGCGCAGCGCCGTCGGAACAACGTTGCTCATCGTTTTGTAGCCACCTGACCCGGCGAAGAAGAGCATATGGGTGGAGTCGAAGTCCTGCTTGTAAGTGAGCAAAGGGGCTTTGCCCCCCTGTCCCCAAGTACTGCGATCATTTGGATCGAAGGGCAGTCCATGGACGATATCCTTGTCGACTCGGTAGCGCTCACCGACAACGATCTCGCCCCCCGGCGAAAACAACTTTCCGGCGGCCGACATTGGCAGCCAGTCCGCGTCGCCGAAGGTGCCGCGCTTGGCGCGCTTCACCGGCTCGGGCACGACGGTGGAAATGCGCGCGGCCATCGCCGCCGCTACGAAGCCAGCGACTGCACTGAAAACGGCGACCATATCGAGATAGGAAAGGGCACGGTCCCATGTCACCACTCTGCTCTCCACGGACGGGGCGAGCCGGCCGAACTCCCGCAGCGCGTAAAAACCGGCGACCGCAAGAAAGCAGACGAGGCTCGCCATCGCGACCGGCCGTCGCCGGTGCAATGGCAGCGCCCAGACGCTCAACAGTCCTGCCAGTGGTCCGAACAGAAGCGCCGGCACAGGAGAAGCGCGTAGGAACCAATATTCCGCTTTCCCGGATAGGCCGCCGGCGAGTGTTTGCCAGCGCCAGCCGACCACATAGACGGCGACAGCCGTTACTGCGATAGGCACCAGGACGAGCAACAGGCTCGGATGCGGTTTTGCTCGCACGGTCATTCGGTCGCCTCCGGGATGCGCGTCGAATGACCGTCAAGCGCCAGTGCCTTGAACGCTTCCTCGCCGATATCGCGCAACCGCCGATGCTCCGGTGAGCCCGGATCAAGCCTCGCCAGTTCGAGTAGACCGCCGAGCAGAAACGCCCGGTCGGACTTCGTGAGACCCGCCCTGACGACGATGCCGCCGAGTAAAAACTTCTCGCGCGCCTCGCGTTTGCGATCAGCTGTCATGAGAAACATCCGCCGACGTTCCAGTCCCGCCAGCTGCTGGTCGATGCAACGAAGTAGATACGCCGGCAGTCCCCTTCTTTTCCTCTTTACGAAATCGCGCGGCGATCTCTCCGAAAATCCGATCGACCTCCTCGTCAGCGATGTCCATTTCCGCCAGCCCCGATTTCGTTGCCGCTCGCGCAAAGCGTTCGGCGGATTTTGCGATCATCACGCGTCTGCGCTCGCGTAGCTTCTCGATCTGGGCGTCGATGTCAGCGATCGATGATTTTGCGACCATTCCGATGTCCTTTCCGGGTTCGAGCAATCTCCACGGGGCGAATTATACTATCTAGAATAAGATAGTTAAATAGGCTAGCCTGCAACCGAGAAGGCGGCATCGGCCCTGGCGGGCCGATCGGTTTGAGGGCGCAATATACGTCGCTGGCGCGACGTGCTTGGACGATCGGAGACAGCCGTGGCGATCATGTTCGTCAGAGCGCAGGTGATCAGCAGGGGAGCGGGACGCAGCATCGTCTCGGCCGCCGCTTATCGCCATCGCGCCCGGATGATGGACGAGCAGGCGGGAACGTCCTTCAGCTATCGAGGCGGCGCCGCAGAACTCATGCATGAGGAGCTGTCATTGCCGGAAGGAATACCGGCCTGGCTGAAGACGGCGATTGAGGGAAAGTCCGCGGCCGGCGCCAGCGAGGCGCTCTGGAATGCGGTTGACGCCTTCGAGATGCGGGCGGATGCGCAGCTTGCCCGCGAGCTGATCATCGCGCTGCCGGAAGAACTGACACGGGCGGAAAACATCGCCCTGGTTCGCGAGTTCGTGCGGGACAATTTCACGTCAAAGGGAATGGTCGCGGACTGGGTCTATCACGACAAGGAGGGCAATCCGCATATCCACCTGATGACCACATTGAGGCCCCTGACGGAGGAGGGGTTCGGGCCGAAGAAGGTTCCGGTGCTCGGCGAGGACGGCGAGCCGTTGCGTGTCGTCACGCCCGACCGGCCGAACGGCAAGATCGTCTACAAGGTCTGGGCGGGCGACAAGGAAACCATGAAGGGCTGGAAGATTGCCTGGGCGGAAACGGCCAATCGGCATCTGGCGCTCGCCGGTCACGAGATCCGCCTCGATGGTCGTTCATATGCCGAGCAGGGCCTCGACGGCATCGCGCAAAAACATCTCGGACCGGAAAAGGCAGCACTCGCTCGCAAGGGCGTTGAGATGTATTTTGCCCCGGCCGATCTTGCGCGGCGGCAGGAGATGGCCGACCGGTTGCTGGCCGAACCGGAGCTCTTGCTGAAGCAGCTCGGCAATGAGCGCTCCACCTTCGACGAAAAGGACATCGCCAAGGCGCTGCACCGCTACGTCGACAACCCGGACGACTTCGCCAATATTCGCGCGCGGTTGATGACCTCGGACGATCTGGTCTTGTTGAAGCCGCAAGTGGTCGACCGGGAAACAGGCAAGGCGGCGGAACCGGCCGTCTTCACCACGCGGGACATTCTCCGCATCGAATATGACATGGCGCAGTCGGCCACGGTCCTGTCTCAACGCAAGGGCTTTGGCGTTGCGGCGCGGAATGTCACGGCCGCGATCAAATCGATCGAGACTGCTGATCCGGAAAAGCCCTTCAGGCTCGATGCCGAACAGGTCGACGCGGTCCATCACGTCACCGGCGACACCGCGATTGCCGCGATCGTCGGTCTCGCCGGCGCTGGCAAATCGACGCTGCTTGCCGCCGCGCGCGTTGCCTGGGAAGGCGAGGGGCGCCGCGTCATCGGTGCGGCGCTTGCCGGCAAAGCGGCAGAAGGGCTGGAAGACAGTTCCGGGATAAAGTCTCGCACGCTTGCGTCCTGGGAACTCGCCTGGTCCAGCGGACGCGACCTGCTCAACCGCGGTGACGTGCTGGTCATCGATGAGGCCGGCATGGTGTCGTCGCAGCAGATGGCGCGCGTCCTGAAGGCCGCGGAAGAGGCGGGGGCAAAGGTCGTGCTGGTGGGCGATGCGATGCAGCTCCAGCCCATCCAGGCAGGCGCGGCGTTCCGCGCGATTTCGGAGCGCGTGGGCTTTGCCGAACTTGCCGGCGTGCGCCGCCAGCGCGAGCAATGGGCGCGCGAAGCCTCGCGGCTCTTCGCCCGCGGTGAGGTCGAGAAAGGTCTCGATGCCTATGCCGCGCACGGCCATTTGGTCGAAGCGGAAACGCGTGAGGAGATCGTAGAGCGCATCGTTTCCGACTGGGCGGATGCGCGCAAACAGGCGATCGAGAAAGCCCTCTCGGAGGGCGGGGTCGGCCGGCTTCGCGGTGACGAACTTCTCGTTCTCGCACATACCAATGATGACGTGCGGAAGCTGAACGAATCCCTGCGCCGGGTGATGAACAATGAAGGCGCGCTGACCGCTGCGCGCGAATTCCAGACAGCGCGTGGCGCACGCGAGTTTGCAGTCGGCGACCGCATCATCTTTCTGGAAAACGCGCGCTTTTTCGAGCCGCGTGCGCGGCATTTCGGCCCGCAATACGTGAAGAACGGCATGCTCGCCACGGTCGTATCGACTCGCGATGACCGCGGCGGCACGCTGCTGACGGTCCGCCTCGACAATGGCCGCGACGTCGTCATCAGCGAAAACAGCTATCGCAACATCGATCATGGGTATGCCGTGACCATTCATAAGTCTCAAGGATCGACCCTCGGCCGAACTTTCGTGCTCGCCACCGGCATGATGGATCAGCATCTGACCTATGTGGCGATGACCCGGCATCGCGACCGCGCCGACCTTTATGTGGCGCGGGAGGATTTCGAGCCGAAGTCGGAATGGCGGCGCAAGCCGAGGATTGATCATGCCGCCGGCGTCACTGGGGAGTTGGTCGAAACCGGGGAGGCGAAGTTCCGTCCGAATGATGCGGATGCCGGCGATAGCCCCTATGCCGACATCAGGACGGACGACGGAACCGTCCATCGTCTTTGGGGCGTCAGCCTGCCGAAGGCGCTCGAAGAGGGTGGCGTCTCGGAAGGCGACACGATCACGTTGCGTAAAGACGGAGTGGAGCGGGTCAAGGTCCAGGTTCCTATTGTCGATGAGCAAAGCGGGCAGAAGCGCTTCAAGGAAAGGGAGGTCGACCGCAACGTCTGGACGGCCGAAGTCGTCGAAACTGCCGATGTGCGCCAAGCGAGGATCGAGCGGGAAAGCCACCGGCCGGACCTGTTCTGTGAGCTTGCCGGACGCCTTGGACGATCCGGCGCCAAGACGACAACGCTCGATTACGCGAGCGAGGAAGGCTATCAGGCGCATGCGCGGGATTTCGCGCGGCGGCGTGGTATCGACATGCTCGCCGAGGTTGCGGGGGAAATCGAGGAGGGTATTTTCCAGCGGCTGGAGTGGATTGCGGAAAGGCGCGGGCAGGTGGCCAAGCTTTGGGAGCGGGCGAGCGTAGCATTCGGCTTTGCGATCGAGCGCCAACGGCGTGTCTCCTACAACGAGGAACGGACCGAAACCCTCTCGACCGGAATTCCGTTGGGTGGAAAATATCTGATCCCGCCCACCACGAAATTTTTCCGCTGTGTCGAGGGGGACGCACGACTTGCTCAGCTCTCCTCCGAACGCTGGAAGGTACGCGACGCCATCCTGCGCCCGGTGCTGGCGAAAATCTATCGCGACCCTGATAGCGCGCTGTCGACGCTGAATGAACTGGCGTCGGACGCCGCCATCGAATCCCTCAAGCTTGCCGACGATCTCGGCAAAGCACCGGACCGGCTTGGCCGACTGCGCGGGTCGGACCACATGGTTGACGGCCGGGCGGCTCGCGACGAGCGCGGCGTCGCCACGGTGTCCCTAGACGAATTGCTGCCTTTGGCCCGCGCCCATGCGACCGAGTTCCGCAGGAATGCCGAACGGTTCCGCGAGCGCGAGCAGACGCGGCGCGCCCATATGTCCCTGTCGGTCCCGGCGCTGTCGAAACAGGCCATGGCGCGCCTCGCCGAAATCGAGGCGGTGCGCAAGCAAGGGGGTAACGACGCCTGGAAGACCGCCTTTGGCTTCGCCGCCGAGGATCGCTCGCTCGTGCAGGAGGTGAAGGCAGTGAACGACGCGCTGACCGCCCGCTTCGGTTGGAGCGCCTTCACGCCGAGGGCCAACGCGATTGCCGAACGCAACATCGCCGAGCGCATGCCGGACGATCTCACCGATGAACGGTTCGAGAAGCTGACGCGGCTCTTCGAGGTTGTCCGTCGCTTCGCCGAAGAACAGCATCTTGCCGAGAGGAAGGACCGTGCGAAGATCGTTGCCAGTGCAAGTGTCGAGTTCGGGAAGGAGGATAAAACCTTGCTGCCGATGCTCGCCGCCGTGATAGAGTTCAGGACGCCGGTGGACGAGGAGGCGCGCCCACGCGCGCTTTCCGCCCCGCACTATCGTCACAATCGCGCTGCGCTCGCCAAGACCGCCAAGCGCATCTGGCGCGATCCGGCCGGCGCCGTCGACAGAATAGAGGCGCTGATCGTCAAGGGCTTTGCAGCCGAGCGGATCGCCGCGGCCGTCGTCAGCGACCCCGCCGCCTATGGTGCGCTGCGCGGTTCCGAACGCCTGATCGACCGCATGCTCGCCTCCGGCCGGGAACGGAAAGAGGCTTTGCAGGCCGTATCCGAGGCGTTCGTCTTTTTCCGCTCGCTCGGCGCGGCTTACGTCAGTGCCGTCGACGCGGAGCGCCAGGCCATCACGGAAGAACGACGCCGCATGGCAGTCGCCATTCCGGGATTGTCACAGGCAGCCGAAGACGCGCTGCTGCGGTTGGCAGCGGAGATGAAGAAGAAGGGCAGCAAGCTCGACGTGGCCGCCGGCGCGCTTGCTCCCGCCGTCGCCCGAGAGTTCGCCGGGGTCAGCCGGGCGCTCGATGAACGCTTTGGCCGCAACGCTATCCTGCAAGGCGAGACGGACGTCATCAATCGCGTGCCGCCGCCGCACCGCCGTGCCTTCGAGGCAATGCTGGACAGGTTGAAGATCTTGCAGCAGACCGTCCGCATGCAGGCGAGCCAGCAAATCATATCGGAGCGTCAGCAGCGCATCATCGATCGCGCGCGCGGCGTCACCTATTGAAATTTTGATCGAGCATGGCAGGTGGAACAACCGCGCTTCATCCTGATCGGCGGTCAACCGGCTACGCAGCGACCATCCTCATCGTCGCCGACGATCTTCGCTCCTATCATTCGCGGAAGGCCGGAGCTATCGCTGGATCGCCCCCAATCTGGCCATCAGCAAGTTACACGACTACTCATATCGTCAAACGAGATGATGGCGAATGAGGTGGTTGCCCAGACTTTACGCCATCGGCAACCAATTGCTAAAGGGCCGTGATGGGTGGGGAGTTGCCCTTCGGCTCGTCTACCTGAGAGAACACGTTCCACGTAATCAGACGTTGCCAGCACCGCCTCAAACCCGACCTTCGCTGCCACGGCATGAAGCGATCATTCGGTGCAATGAACTCCAACCGCGCGCCTTTTCCATCTGTGGCCGCGCGTCCGATGCCCGAACGCCCCAGAAGGTCACCTCGGACCAGCAGCGCTCGATGGACTCGCGCGCATCGAAGTCACGGGTCATTTCGATCATTCGACGACCAGACGGCGCGGGCCATGGTCCTCTTCGCTTGGAGTCGTGCGGCTTAGAGACTTCTGGAGTATGCTGAGAACCTTGCACTCCGAGTAGACGGAGGAGGAGCCATGGACGTCGGTGCCTGGCTGCGCGATCAAGGGCTGGGACAGTACGAGGAAGCGTTCCGCCAAAACGACATCGATCCTGGAGTCGTAAGAGATCTTACTGCCGAGGACCTCGTTGGTCTTGGCGTCACTTCGGTGGGGCACCGTCGTAAACTGCTTGCCGCCATCGCCGCACTGCGTGAGGTCGCTCAACCGAGCGGCCAAGCTGGGGTTGGCGGAACACCTGTAATTCTCCCGGAGCCGGAGCGCCGGCAACTCACCGTGATGTTCGTCGACCTTGTCGACTCGACTACGCTTTCCTCACGACTCGATCCAGAAGAGATGGGCGAGCTGCTGCGGGGCTATCAGGGTGCGGTGGCGGGCGCGATTGCTCGATTCGAGGGCCATGTTGCCAAGTACATGGGCGACGGCGTGCTCGTTTACTTTGGCTATCCCCGCTCTCACGAGGATGAGGCTGAACGAGCAGTGCGAGCGGGGCTTGCGGCCGTCGACGCAGTGGGAAACCTGCAACTTCCGCATGGGGAGACGCTGCAAGCCCGCGTCGGTATCGCGACCGGCTTGGTGGTTGTGGGCGAACTGATTGGCGAAGGTGCAGCGCGGGAGGAGACGGTAATCGGCGAGACGCCCAATTTAGCGGCACGGCTGCAAAGTGTCGCCGAGCCGGGAGCTGTGGTGGTGGCATCCACCACCCGGCAGCTGATCGGCGGCCTGTTCGATCTAGCCGAGCTCGGCTCCCAACGATTGAAGGGCTTTCCTGCCTCCGTACCCGCTTGGCGCGTGCTCGGTGAAAGTTCTGCGGAAAGCCGTTTCGAAGCCCTGCACGGGGCGAGCCTGACTCCGCTCGTTGGTCGCGAGCACGAGATCGGACTCCTGCTTAAACGTTGGGAAGCGGTCAAAGAAAGAGAAGGCCGCGTGGTGTTGCTAGCGGGCGAACCCGGCATCGGCAAGTCGCGCCTTGTTCGTGCCCTGCGGCGGCGTCTGGAAGGCGAGCCGCATACGACTGTAAGTCACTACTGCTCGCCCTATCATCAGACCAGTCCGCTTCATCCGGTTATCCGCCTCCTGGAGCGGGCAGCTGGTTTCGCCGCGGAGGATCGCCCCGACGTGAAACTGAGCAAGCTCGAAGCGCTGCTCACGCAATCGACTGAAAACGTCGCCGAAGCAGCCGCGTTGCTCGCGGCGTTGGTGTCGGTTCCAGCGGATGATCGCTATCTACCGTTGGAGTTAAGCCCGCACCGGCAGAAGAAGCGGACGCTGGAGGTACTCGTCGATCAGCTCATCGGGCTCGCGGCCCGTCGGCCAGTCCTGGCAGTATATGAGGACGTGCATTGGGCGGACCCGACCTCGCTCGAGTTGCTGGATCTTGTTGTTGACCGCGTACAGGACTCGCCGGTGCTGGTGCTCATCACATTCCGCACCGAGTTTCTCCCACCGTGGACGCGCTATCCCCATGTGACCGCCTTGACGCTTAGTCGGTTGAGCCGTCGGCAAGGTGAAGAGATGGTCGACCGGCTGACCGGCCGCAGGGCTCTGCCTACCGAAGTGCTCAATCAAATCGTCGCGAAGACAGACGGCGTTCCGCTCTTCGTGGAGGAACTGACGCGCGCGATATTGGAGACCAACTTGCTTAAAGATGAGGGCGATCACTACACTCTCGCAAGTCCCCTGTCGGCAATCGCAATTCCAGCTACGCTTCAGGAGTCGTTATTGGCCCGGCTCGACCGACTTGCGCCCGCCAGGGAGGTGGCGCAGGTGGCGGCCGCAATCGGTCGAGAATTCTCGCATGAGTTGCTGGTGACCGCCGCGCCGTTGCAAACGAGCGAGATAGAGGAAGCCCTCGACGACCTCATTGCCTCGGGATTGGTGTTCCGCCACGGGACTCCGCCGCAGCTAACCTACAGCTTCAAGCACGCGCTAGTACGCGACGCCGCCTACGCCACCCTTGTGCGCTCGAAACGACAACGCTTGCACGCGGCGATAGCCGCAGCGATCGAGCAACGCTTCCCCGAAACGGTCCAGACGCAGCCCGAACTTCTAGCCCAGCACTATGCGGAGGCGGGGCGGCTAGAAACCGCGATCGATTACTGTCTCAGGGCCGGGCAAGCCGAGATTGCGCGCTCCGCAACGGCCGAAGCGATTACTCATCTGAAAAAAGGGCTGGAGCTACTTGAAGGACGGCCTGACGATGCTGCGCGATGGCGGCAGGAACTTGAATTGCAAGTCGCTCTCAGCGTCGCCCTGATGACTGGCAAGGGTTGGGCAGCGCCAGAGGTCGGCCGGGCCAACGCGCGAGCACGCGCATTATGCGAGCGGATGGGGAATAAAAGCAGGCTTTTCCCTGTCCTCTATGGGGAGTGGGTCTTCCACGTCGTGCGCGCTGAACTGGAGGCGGGGAGGAAGGCGGGAGAGGAACTGCTCCGGCGCGCCCAGGTGGAGCGGGAGGTGTCCGGCGAGACCGTCGGCAATCGCATCGTCGGAACCGATGCCTTCCTTCGCGGCGAGATATCAACTGCCCGCGAATATCTGGAACGGTCGCTCGCCCTGTATGACCCGCAGCAACACCGCTCCCTCGCGTTCCTGTTCGCCCAGGACCCTCGGGTGGCGGGACTATCGGTCCTTTCCTGGACCCTCTTCGTTCTTGGGTATCCCGAGCAGGCCCAGGCCAGGAGCAACGAAGCCTTGGCGGACGCGAGCGAACTTTCCCACCGCAACACGCTCGGTTACGCCCTGCTTTACGGCTGCACCCTGTCACAGCTTCGCGGCGATTGGCGAGAGGCCCGAGATCGGGCGGATTCACTGATCGCGCTCGCAAAAGCGCAGGGCTCTCCGCACTTTCTCGGCGCAGGTAGGATCGTTCGAGGCTGGACGCTAGCCGAGACGGGTGAATTACCGGCGGCCCTCACACAGGTTCGAGAAGGCTTGGCGTCGTGGCAGATGACTGGAGCGAGGTTCCTGGTTCCATTCTTTTTGAGCTTGCTCGCGCGCCTCGAGGCGCATGCCGGGAGAGCAAAGCGAGGCTTGGATTTGCTGACCGACGCGCTGGACCGAGTGGGGGCAACGGGCGAGCGGTGGTTCGAGGCGGAATTGCATCGGCTGACGGGCGAGCTAATGCTGCAGCTGCCCGAGCTTGATCGTGCCGAGGCGGAAGCACGACTCCGGCACGCGGCCGAGGTAGCACGAGGGCAAAGCGCTGACTTATGGGAGTTGCGCGCGGCGACAAGCCTGGCCCGACTATGGATCGTGCAGAACCGGTTCGGCGACGCTCATCACCTGCTAGCGCCCCTCTACGGCAAGTTTACGGAGGGATTCGCGACATCGGATCTGCAATCGGCACAAGGGGTGCTTCGCGCGACAGCCGGTGTCAATGGCGCGACCAAGTCATCCGACTAGTCAGCCGAGTTGCAATGTTCTACGCCAAACCACGCTGACAGCACTGTCGGACGGCAAAGGCGTCGTGTGATGGAGCGTCGCCGAGTCTTCCGCTGCCGGTAACGAATTAGAGCCCCTGAGTGTCAGATCCGGGGCAAAGACCTGGCGGCGCACCCAGCAAACCAACTTCCGCTTCGGGTCGCTCCCGGCCGCTGATGAGAAACTGTCGTGCGACTGCTTCTGGACAAACGAGGACGTACACGGTGCTGGCGTGAACCTCGGCTCCCCCAAAAAAGAGGGTGCTTGGCTCGGGTCGAGCATCCGCTTCACTTTTAGACGATTCCCAAGGCGGAGGCGCTCCGAGGCCGCTGGGGCCTCGCCTCCATGCACGGGGGGGCGCTGGCGCAGTCAGCGAATCCACTCGTTCCAGCGCTGCAACATCATCGCAGCATTGGCGTTGATCCACTCCGCGTCGGGAAGGATGACGTGATCCCGAACGTCGCCACCTTGCGGCATCGTCTTGCGCGCCTCATCCGACATCATCGAGATCGCATCGCTGCTCGGGGGCGTGCAGGAGAGAGCTTCGCACGCTTTGGCCTGCGCCGCGGGAGAGTTCAGCCAGAAGGCCATTAACTTTAGCGCGTTGTCACGGTGCGGCGCGCCCTTCAGCAGCGCTATCCGGTCGCCGACGAGGAAGGCGGCCTTGTAGGACCAGTCGATCGGCAGCCCCTCATTCTGCATCGCCTTTGCGCGCGTCAACCAGATCTGCCCGAGCGAGTACTCGCCATTGCGAAACCCTTGCACGCTCTGATCGCCCGTCTTCCACCACAGCGTGACTGAAGGCCTGATCTTGTCGAGCTTAGCAAGCGCGCGATCGATGTCGAGCGGAAATAATTCGTCGCGCTTGACACCATCGGCGAGCAGTGCGGCCGCCATGACGCGCCACGGATCATCGAAGTTCGGAAATGCGCGTTCGCCCGGAAATTTCCCTGTGTCCCACATATCGCCCCAAGTTGCGGGAACTGGCTCCCCGGGTTTTCCGGTTTTGTAGGCCAACAGCGTAGCCGTGGATTGCAGCAAGGCCCCGCCAGCGGAGCAGGCATTGGCGCTGAGGTCCTCGCGATCGGCAAACTGGCGGCAGAACTCCGTTAGATCCTCTGTCACTTCGCGATGCGCCTTTGACGCGGCCTGGATCTCGCCGTCGAGATAGAGGTCCCAATTGACGTTTCCCGTTTTCACCATGGCCGCAGCCTTGGCGCGCATTTCGGCGTTCGTCGCCGCGACGGTGACCACCTCGATGCCAGTAGCCTTCGTGAATGGATCGAACCAGGCCTCCCTTAGAGCCTTGTCATAAGCGCCGCCGGTCGACGCGATGATGACTTGCTCGCCGGCGAATGCCGGAAGAGACAAGGCTATCAAGGATAGAAATCCGGCGATAGTCGGCTTCATCACTGCGGTGGAACGTGAGAGGAGAGACGTCATGAAAGAATCCTTTGTTAATTCAGATGCTGAGAAGTGGGAGTCCTCGGTTTACGAGCGAGGCTTACGGGCGTTCAGCAGGTGAACCGTGCCCATGAGCAGGAGGGAAGTGGCGACGAGCACGGTCGAGACCGCGGCAATGACCGGCGTCAGGTTGAAATCGATATCCTCGAACATCTTGCGCCCGATCGATTTGCCACCGATGTCCGATATGAAGAACGCGACGGTCGCTTCATCGAATGAGGCGAGAAAGGCGAACACGGCCGCCGCTGCGACACCTGGGACGATGTTCGGCAGAACGACCAGAAAGAATGCCTGCAGCCTGGTGGCCCCGCAGTTCAACGCCGCCAGCTCGAGCGTCGGATCGACGCGCTGCAGCGACGCCGTGACGGTGATGATCACATAGGGGATTGCCAACACGGTGTGCGCGATGAGGAATCCGAAGAAGCTGCCGGTGAGCTGCAGGGGCGAGAAGGCGAGGTAGAGCGCCACGCCCAGGATGATGTGGGGAACAATCATCGGCCCGAGCGCAAGCGCCTGCAATGTGGATCTGAACGGAAGGCATCCTCGCACAATCGCGAGCGCCGCCATGATTCCCACGACAGTCGCTGTCGCGGTTGTCGCCAGGGCGATCTTAAGACTGAACCACGTCGCTGCCATCCAGTCCGGATCATTGAAATAGGCGCTGTACCATTTGAGTGTCAGGCCCTGGGGCGGGAACTCGATATGGTCAGTTTCGCTGAGCGACATCGGTAGCACGATCAGCGTCGGCAACAGCAGGAAGAAGAGAATACATCCGATGCCCGCGCCGATGGCAATGATCCCCGCCGCCCTCGAATAGCCGCGGATCGTCGGAGAAGCGAAGATACCCATGACCGCAGGAATCCGGCCCGGCATCTGTGCGTGATCAATAGACACTGTTCAATCCCTTGCTGAGCGATAGCGTCCTGCGGAACAGGAGAACAAAAAGGAGCGTAACGGCGAGGAGTACGGTCGAAAGTGCTGCCGCGAACGGCCAATCGAGCAGGACTGTTGTCTGCTGGCCGATGAGCGTCGCCATCAGCATCGAGCCGGGCCCACCAACCAGCGCCGGGGTGATGTAGAAGCCGAGCGCCAGTACGAAACACATGACGCTGCCGGCAAAAACACCCGGCAGACTGAGCGGAAGCGTTACGGCGACGAAGGTACGGATGGGCCCGGCGCCGAGATTGCGGGCGGCACGCACGTAGTCTGGGGGCAATGCGCGCAGTGCCGAATAAATCGGCAGGATCATGAAGGGCATCAGCACATGCGTCATCGCGAGGATGACCGCGCCCTGGGTATAGATCAGCTTCAACGGCCCTTCCGTAACCCCCGTATCGACGAGCAGCTTGTTGATGATGCCGTTGCGTTGGAGAAGGACGACCCACGCATAGGAGCGGATGAGGACGGAAGTCCACAAGGGGATGAAGACGCAGGCGGCGATTGCCATTGCCAAGCCCCTGCTCAGCCGCGCCATCATGTAGGCGACGGGAAAACCCAACAGCAGGCTTGCAAGCGTCACGACAAGGGCGACCTCGATCGTGCTGAAGAGAACGTCGAGATGAAGCGACTCGGT
The DNA here is from genome assembly GCF_042436655.1 of Sinorhizobium sp. P24N7. Classification (NCBI taxonomy): domain Bacteria; kingdom Pseudomonadati; phylum Pseudomonadota; class Alphaproteobacteria; order Hyphomicrobiales; family Rhizobiaceae; genus Sinorhizobium; species Sinorhizobium sp. P24N7. The sequence continues at coordinate 78,760 of NZ_JBHMIW010000021.1, forward strand.
AAAAATTCGCTGATAGTGGCTGAGTGTTCCCCCGGAAAAGCTCAGCGCGATCAGCCGCGCGACCGGATACAGGAACCCAGTCAGCAGGACCGCGAAGAGGGGCGTGACCAATGCCATGGAGGCGGTGGGCGAATAAAAGCGCGCGGAGCTCGACCGGCGGAATGTCAATGAAGATGAGAGTGATGCCAGTGAACGCGTCATGCGGCGCACCTCTCCGCTATCGAAAAGACGTGCGCGGCTGCGCCGTCGAGGACGATGTCCACGGCGTCGTCTCTTTGGAATGGCATGACGCAGTCCGCAGCGACCTGTACCTGCAGGCTTGCTTCCGGGCGATCGGCTAGGCGGACGAGAAAGATGTATGTCGAACCGATGAACACAGCGGCATCGATGACGCCCGGCAGCGCGTCGGCGCCACCATCGCCGCGCTTCGCAAGACGCATCCGTTCTGGACGGATTGCCACACGCAGAGCCGTTCCGGCATCATATTTGCGCGTGCGCTCGCTTGCCGCAGAACGGAGGTTGAGCACCGTTCTCTCCGATAAACGAACAACCGTTTGCTCAGCCGTGCAGTCGAGGCAATCGCCATCAATAAAATTCATCCGGCCGATGAAGTCCGCGACGAACTCCGTCTTCGGCTGCCGGTAGAGCTCCGTCGGCGTACCCATCTGCATCAAGCGACCGTCGGACATTATGGCGACGCGATCCGACATCGTCAGCGCTTCGTCCTGATCATGGGTTACGTAGACGACCGTGGCACCAAGTCGCTCCTGCAGACGTTTGATCTCGAATTGCATCGCCTCTCGCAATTTCTTGTCGAGGGCGCCAAGTGGTTCATCCATCAGAAGGACGGGTGGCTCAAAGGCCAAAGCCCGCGCCACGGCGACCCGTTGCTGTTGGCCACCGGAAAGCTGGTTGGGATAGCGCTCCGCGTAGCCGGAGAGCTGGACGAGTTCCAGCATCTCCTCGACGCGCTGCACGATCGCGGTCTTCTGCATCCGCCCACGCATCCTGAGTGGAAATGCGATGTTCTGGTGGATCGTCAGGTGCGGAAAAAGCGCGTACTTCTGGAACACCATTCCGATGTTCCGGTGATTTGGCGCAAGGAAGGTTACGTCCTGGCCACCGATGGCGATCCTGCCGGCGCTCGGAGCCTCAAAGCCGGCTATCATCGTCAACGCTGTTGTCTTGCCGGAGCCGGACGGCCCCAACAGCGAGACAAATTCCCCGGCTGCGACGTCGAGCGTCAGCTCGCGAACTGCAAGGGCTTCGCCATATCGTTTTTGAAGTCCCGCAAGGGACAGAGATTGACCGATCAAATCCGCCTTTCCTTTCAGCTGTTGGACGCTCTTCGGCGTCTTCCCCGAGATACGGCCGCTTCCGGCCGCAATGAAAAGCCTTCTTCCGACTCGGGACGAGTCAGGACAATGCGCTTATTGCTGAGGTTCTGGTGTCCCGCGGACCGCTTGTCGCCGGTCCGCGTGACGGTGCATGGGAAAGCTGCTAGTAGTCGTTGGTGCGACAAAAACTTTGCAAAACCTTCACACTTCATTTTTGTTGCATCAAAATTTCGCAGTGTCAACCGATTGAGAGAGTGAAATGGCGGACAATTCGATCGAATTGCCAGATCTTGAGAGAGCGCCGGAAAGATTGGGCGATGCCGCTTATCGGGAAATGAAGGAGCGCATCATCCGAGGCGTCTACAGGCCGGGCCATAAGTTGACGGTGCGCGCTGTCGCCCAGGACCTTGAGGTAAGCACAACGCCCGCGCGTGATGCGATCAATCGGCTGACGAGCGAGGGGGCGCTTGTTTACGCCGGGCCGAAGACGGTTGTCGTCCCGGTGCTCGACGCGGCCGCCCTTCGAGAGATAACGCTCACGCGCCTCGCGCTGGAGGGGCTGGCATCGGAGCAGGCCGCGCAACATGGCGCGCCTGCCGACGTCGAGGAACTGCAGTCCTTACAAAAACTTATAAGTTCGGCCCTCGACGAAAAGCGCTATACGGACGCGCTGTGGCACAACAAGGAATTCCACTTTACGATCTACCGCCTCTCGGGTCTTCCCCAGCTTGTTTCAATGATTGAAAGCCTTTGGCTGAGGATCGGTCCCTCCTTGCATAATCTCTACCCAGAGTTTGCCGAGGAGAAATATGGCGTTCGCAACCACGAGATTGCCATGGAGGCTCTCTCGGAGCGCGACGCGGCGAGCCTCAGGGCGGCGATGGAGAATGATATCCGCGATGGATATCGCCGGCTGAAGCGGGCCAATTTGGAGAGGGATGCTGGCTGATCGTCCTAAAATTTTGTTGCATGGACTTGACGAGCTGCATTTTTGTTGCAACAAAATTGTGAAGCTCGTGCAAAGCGAGCGGTCGATTTCTCACCTCAGGAAGCCGGAACTATGCTCGTTCAAGCTACAAACAGGCTGCGGCAGGCGTCTGCGCGTCGTCGGTCAAAACATTTATTCAACCGCGCCAAGGCCGTGTTCCCGGATGGAACCACCCGCGCCACGGTGGAGAGGAACCCGTTTCCGATCTATGTCCAGCGCGGCGAGGGGGCTTATCTCGTCGATGTCGACGGGAACCGGCTTCTCGATCTGAACAACAATTTTACCACGCTCATTCACGGGCACGGCTTCGCACCGGCCTCGGAGGCTGTCGTCGACCTGCTGCGCTCGGGAACCTGTTTCGCCAACCCGACGGAGCATGAAATCGCGCTCGCGGAACTTCTGACGACCCGCATTCCCGCAATGGAACGGGTCCGCTTCGTCAACAGCGGGACAGAAGCAGTGATGTTCGCGATCAAGGCGGCGCGCGCCTTTACCGGCAGGCCCGCAGTCGCACGGATCGAAGGTGCCTATCACGGCGCCTACGACTGGGCAGAGGCGGGGCAGGGCGTTTCGCCCGGCGAGGACGGCTGGGCGCCAAACTGCGTCGCAACTCCGGCCTATCGCGGCACTCCCTCGAGCGTCTCCGACGAGGTCTATCTTCTGCGCTTCAACGACGTAGCGGCCCTTGAAGCGCGCCTGAGTGCGGGTAGCAAGCGCATTGCGTGCGTACTGATCGACCCGATGCCCAGCCGCGCGGGCTTGCTGCATCCGGAGCCCGCCTTCATCGAAGCTTTATCGAAAATAGCGAGCAAGTACGGAATCTTGATCGTCGCCGACGAGGTGCTCAACTTGCGGCAAGGCTACGCCGGGGCCTCAGCACGCTACGGTTTGAAGCCCGACCTGATCACTGCCGGCAAGATCATCGGAGGCGGCTTTCCGATTGGCGCCATAGGCGGCCGCGAGGAAGTGATGCGCGTTTTCGGTACAGAAGATGCAAAGCCGTTGTTGGCGCAGGGCGGCACTTTTTCTGCAAATCCGATTTCCATGGTCGCTGGTCGGGCGGCCATGGAGGCGATGACCCCCGATGCCTTCGATCGCCTCGAAGCGATGGGAGAGAGGTTGCGCGCGGGTTTGAGGGCAAGGATTGCCAGGCGCGACGCGCCATTCTCGGTTACCGGCGCCGCCTCGCTCTTCCGCATCCATCCGAAGCGTATCGCGCCGCTCGAATATCGCGATGCCTATCTGAGCGCCGAAGAGGCCTCGCTCATGCGAAGAATGAGCCGCTACTTGCTGGAAGCGGGCATTCTTCTCCCCTATGGAGCCGCCGCCTGCCTTTCGACGCCAATGGTCGACAGCGACATCGACCTTATCCTCAGTGCATTTGACGAATTTCTTCAGGCCGAAATCCAATCCGGAAAGGAGTGCGCGCAATGACGCAACAGAACCCAAACGAAACCGTTGCGCAGCGTATCGCGACGATTCTTCGCCGGCACGATGTGGAATTCATATTTGGCCAAAGCCTGCCATCGGCGGTCATCCTTGCAGCGGAAGCGATCGGCATTCGCCAGATCGCCTACCGGCAGGAGAACATGGGCGGTGCGATGGCGGACGGCTACGCCCGTCTTTCCGGCAAAGTCGCTGTGGTTGCCGCCCAAAACGGGCCCGCGGCAACTTTGCTTGTGCCGCCGCTGGCCGAGGCGTTGAAGGCTAGTGTGCCGATCGTGGCGCTTGTGCAGGATGTCGAGCGAGACCAAATGGACCGCAATGCCTTTCAGGACCTTGATCAGATTGCTCTCTTCCAGTCCTGCACTAAATGGGTGCGGCGTGTCACGGTTCCGGAGCGGATCGACGACTATGTGGACGCGGCATTTACGGCCGCGTCGTCAGGCCGTGCCGGCCCAGCCGCTCTGCTGCTTCCAGCCGATCTCCTGCGTGCCGAGGCGAAATCTCCGGCGGTCGTACGTTCAAAGAACTTAGGCCACTGGCCCTTGGATCGCGTCCGCCCGTCGGATGAAGCACTAGCAGAGGTCGCGTCTCTGATCGCAGCGGCGCGAGCCCCGATCATTATCGCCGGCGGAGGCGTTCATTGCGGCGGCGCCGCGGCAGAACTTGCTGCGCTCCAGCAGGAAGCGTGCCTGCCGATTCTCACCACGAACATGGGGAAGGGGGCGGTGGACGAATTTCATCCGCTTTCGGCCGGAGTGTTAGGCTCGCTGGTCGGGCCGCGCTCGCTCGGTCGATACTCGTCCGCTTTGGTTGGAAGTGCGGACTTGGTCATTCTCATCGGAACGCGTACCAACCAGAACGGCACCGACAATTGGCGGCAAATTCCCTCCAGCGCGACGGTCGTGCACATTGACGTCGATCCGGTGGAGATCGGACGCAACTACGAAGCCATTCGGCTGGTGGGCGATGCCCGGGAAACGCTTGCCGCCCTGAGAGCGGCGCTCACCCACGTCGACCTCACGCGGCGGCATGGGGATCGCGCGCGACTGGAGGAATGTATCCATCAAAATTGGAAGCGGTTCGAGCTTGATCGCCACGACGTGGTGACATCGCGTTCCCGACCGATACGCCCAGAACGGATTATGGCTGAACTCCAGGACCTGCTAACCGGCGACGTAACGGTCGTCGCCGACGCGAGCTACTCGTCTATGTGGGTCCTGGGCCAACTCCGAGCGCGAGCGAGCGGAATGCGCTTTATCACGCCGCGCGGGCTGGCGGGGCTCGGTTGGGGGGTGCCGCTCGCGATCGGGGCCAAGGTTGCGCGACCGGATAAGCCGGTCCTTGCGATTGTCGGTGACGGCGGCTTTGCTCACAGCTGGGCCGAGCTTGAGACCATGATGCGGATGAAGCTTCCTTTGGCGATCGTCGTCCTCAACAACGGCATCCTTGGTTTCCAGCGCGATGCGGAAACGGTGAAGTTCGGCAACTTCACATCGGCATGCCACTTTGCCGAGGTGGATCACGCGAAATTGGCGGAAGCCTGCGGCTGCCCAGCGGTTCGTGTGGAAGACCCGAGTGAGCTTGCCTATCACTTGCAGCGTGGCATGGACCAGGGGCCGCTATTGATCGAAGTGATGACCGACCCGGCGGCGCATCCCCCCCTCTCACTCTTCGCAAAGATGGACGAAGCGGCATGAGTCGCGATTCTAAAGCAAGAATTGCCGTCGTCACCGGCGGCACTTCCGGTATCGGGTTGGCAACATCCCGTCTCTTGTTGGAGCGTGGATGCCGGGTCGCCCTCTTCGGGCAAAAGCTCGTCAATGTTGAAAGCGCCGCCCAAGCTCTTTGTCAGGATTTCGGCTCCGAGCGGGTGTTCGCGCGCGCTGTCGATCTCGGTGAGCCGGCGCAGATAACGTCATTCTTTCGGGAATTGGACGATTGCTGGGGCAGAGCGGACATTCTCGTTTGTAATGCCGGCATATCACCCAAGGGGCTCAACGGGCCGACCCCATTCCAAGAGATCACACTCCAAGAATGGAACACGGTTCTTTCCGTCAACCTGACCGGGACAATGCTTTGCTGCCAGGCAGTGTTGCCCGGCATGAGCGCGCAAGGTTTTGGCCGCGTTGTCCTTGTCGGGTCTATCGCCGGCCGTGCGCTGCCCCGAATTGCGGGCACCGCCTATGTTACCTCGAAAGCCGCACTTGCGGGCTTCGCCCGCTCACTGGTCCCACGGTACGCGGCGGTAGGAATTACGGTGAATGTCGTTGCTCCGGGCAGGATTGCCACCGAGATGGCCGGTCCTCGTGACGGCGAGGTCAATCGCACAGCAGTTGCCCGCATTCCCGCGGGCCGCCTGGGGGAGCCGGAAGAAGTCGCGGCGGCCATCGGTTTCCTGACCTCCGACGGAGCAGCCTTCATCAATGGCGCGATAATAGACATCAATGGCGGAGAATACGCGCCACTTTGAAGTTGGAGACCGGGTGCGGAATGCATGCGGGTGTGCTGATTTATACGGGCAATGCGGAGCTCTTTCTTCTGCTCGAGTACATTCTCGAGACCGAGGGATTTCCTGTCCAGCTTTGCTCCGATGCGAGCGAACTGATTAGTACAATCGAGACCGAAAGGCCGCTCGCTGTCCTAGTCGATTGTTCCGATCGGCGCCTAGAGGCGCCTGGCCTTTGCGGCCACATCAAGGCAATCAGCGCACGCCTGCCAGTCGCCGTCTTCACAAATGCATCGAGCGCGGATCTCAGCAGTCTTGGGATCGACGTGGTCATATGCAGTCCTTACGATCCGCGACACCTGCTCGCGTTCCTCAAGGGCATTCAAACGAACTTGCCCGACGGCTCCCGCCCTGGCGTCTCACGAGAGCAGATATTTCGGCACGCGGATTTCGAAATGAATGTCACGACGGTTCGCGTTACGCGAAACGGACACACCGTAAGCCTTTCCGCACTACAATTCAGACTGCTTCTGCATCTCATGAAGATGCCCAATGTGGTGCACAGTCGTGACGATCTCATCGCCGCAGGCTGGCCGCCTGAGGTCGAAGTCGAGCCCCGCACCGTCGATATCCATATCGGTCACATCAGGCGCGCGCTGAACCAATATGGGCCCGATGTCATCCGGACCGTACGGTCCATTGGCTATGCGCTCGATAGGCCCACCGCCCCACGCGGAAATTGAGCGTTTTCCAATTTCCGCCGGCTAGCGCCTTGCTCGCTCACAGATCGCCGCAAGGCGCACCATCTGAGCAGATGAACCGCTAGATGAAGCGGTTTCTAACCCGTAGGAATACCTCAAACCAGAAGCCGTAATCGCTATGTCGGTGCTCGGTCCAGGCCTCGAGCGCGCAATAGGCGGCCGCCGTTGCGGCTTCGCTGCCATAGAGGCCGATCGCCGCCTCCACCATTTCCTCCTGTTGGTGCTTCTGCCAGAAGCCATCTTTCCGGGGGCTTTCCTCCCCGATGACCGGATTGCGAAAAATTTTGGACACGCTGAACCTCCTGCTGTCCGGCGCAGGGGATCAATGGATTGCCGGACGTTGGAACTCAGCTTTCGCGAGCCACAGAACCATTTCGGTTCTCATCGTGCCGTCCCTGACAAATGTGTCTATCGTAAGCGAAGACTGTTCCCTCTCCGGACTCAGTCGAGATCATCTCCCGCTTGCTTTCGAAGCCGATCCAAGTGTTCGAAGCAGATCGCTTCCACGTCCGCGATCAGCTGACGGGCTCTTTCAACAAGCCAGACAAGGGCGTCTTCGCTGATTTCATAATGCTTCGAATATCGAGATTTGACGTAAGCCTCATTCAAGATGTTGAACCACGCTACATACTGATGCTGATCGCGGGCCAAACTTCAGAGAACCGCTGGTCTTGTTCCTCGGCGAGGCGGCGCAGATCCCTCATATTGTGAGATGCGGGGCTGCAGCTCGTCGGGACAAGCAAGAGTGCTGAGTACGCATGCTCGATCGCTTGGTGCAGGAGAAAGGCAGCCCCTTTGAAGTCGCGTTCGGGTAGACAGAACTCCGCGGTCTTTAAGAATACCCTGGAATGCGGCATACGGTCCTCGAAATACTCGACGGCTATTCGCAGGGCGTCGGCCGGCCCTCGAGATCTTGGCTCGGCAAGTGGTTCGTCGTCGGGTTCGTAGAGGAGAATTCCGTCGCGGCGGATTTCGACGAAGAAGTACTGTCCATCGTAGAGTGCCGTGTTCACTTCACGTCTTGAATGGACGATGAGGCTTACCGGCGTCTGGATCTCCGGTAGATGCATGAGGCGGTCCTGTGCCTTGTGCCAGTAGGTCGAGAAATCTGCTAGCTTCCTGTTGTTGACGACGATCAGCAGATCGTAGTCCGATTTGTATCCCTTCTTGGTGTGCGGCTCATCGACCCATGTTCCTCGGGCGTAGGACCCGAAGAGAATGATCTTCAGAATGCGGCCAAGCTTCTTGAAGTCGGCCGTTCCCTCTTTGAGGGCGTCCTCGAATTCCTGGTGCAGGACCTGGACGATGCGCGCGAGTTCGCGCTGTTTTCGAAGCGGAAGTTGGTCAATGCTGGTCTTCATCGGTTCTGGCGCGTTCTCTGAAGTCATGATGCATGAATAGCGAACCCCGTTCGCTGCATCTACACAGTGCCCATCTCACGTCTAAATTCAACAAAAATGTTGCAACAAAATATGATGTAAACCGCTCAAGTTTTCAAGCTGGTGCGTTATTTTGCACAATATCACTGAAATTATAGGGATTACGCGCGAGTGTCAGGCATACTATTTCCATTTTTTGTGACATCAAACATCGGGAAGAGAACGGCGATGAGACAGCTTGAAAGCACGAAGGCTCAGCACACAAAACACTTGGTCCTGATCTGCTCTGGTAATGCAAACTTTTACGTGCTGCTTGCACACATCCTCGCGTCGGAAGGCTTTCAGACGTTGTTGGTGAGCGAAGAAGAGGTAGTGGATCAGGCTGTGCTAAGGCCGGCCACAGCAATCATCCTGGATTCAGCAGAGGATTCAGAGCTCACGGTGAGAACATGTGCCGCCATAAAGGCTAACGACGTAACCTCGCGTATCCCGACTATCGCCCTCGTTTCGTCGGGCAATGAGCGGTACTATCTGGCACTGTTGAAAGCGGGGGTTGACGAAAACTTCGTGCGCCCGGTCTCCCCGGCAAGGCTGCTTGCTTACCTTGGTTCTCTGCCGGACAATCGTGCGAATGATAAGCAGCCGACACATCCCCCTAGCGAAGAGGTCGCTGAGACCTTTGGCGCGTTAAGACTCGAGCCTAGGCGCCGTCTCGTCAGATATGGCGATGAAGACGTTCAATTCGGTGCCATCGAATTCAACCTGCTGCGATGCCTGCTTGAGGCACCAGGCCGGGTGCGAAGCCGTCTGGAACTGATCGAAGCGGCATGGCCATCAAATCGCTACGTGCAGCCGCGCACTGTGGATGTGCATGTCGGTCGCTTGCGTCGGGAGCTCGAGCGCCTGACCGGCCATCCTCTTATTCGCACAATACGGGCCACCGGCTATGCGATCGACATTGATGATGGTTCCGATTGAGCTCGGATACGTTTCACACTTCTCATATTTTTTTTCAAAAATGCAGCGAAAGGAAAATTCAACCGTAATTTTACCCGGAATGCAAAATGCAGGGTGAAAATATTTCGCGAATACTTCGTTGAGTTTAGCGCCTAAACAAATAAATCTCCCGTACATTCGCCGCTCAAGTCTCGGGAGATTTTCGGATGGAAGAAAAAGCGCCAGGGCAGGGAAGTAATTCTGGCAAGGGTGCCCAAAGGAACACCGCCAGCTTAATCCAGTACGCCCAAAGCCATTTCGATGCCGCGCATTTTCAGGGCTTGATGGCGATTTACGGGCGTCCCTTGGCGGATCGTGCCGTGGCACTAAACCACGACCGTGGACGCCGGGTCGTTGATTTTGTGCGTTGCTCCTATCTCGGCTTGGACAACCATCCGCAGATCGTCGCAGGTGCCGTCGACGCCCTGAAAGATTACGGCGCGCTTCATTGGTCATGCGCAAGGACGCGTCTCAATTTCTCAATCCTCGGTGACTTGGAGGCGGCGCTGTCGGAGTTGTTCGATGCGCGGGTGATTACTTATAGCACAGTGCTCGCGGCTAACATGAGCGCGTTGCCGCTGATTGCTTCCGGGCATCTCACGGGTGGCGTTAAGCCGCTGATGGTGTTCGATCGCTTCGCCCACGCAACGCTTGCCTTTCACAAGGGAACCATCGCCGCCGAAACTCGCGTCGAGACCATTGCTCACAATGATTTTGACGCGCTCGAGATGCTCTGCCGCGCGAACGAATCCGTCGCCTTCGTTTGCGACGGCGTCTATTCGATGGGCGGAAGCGCCGACATCGAGGACCTAAGGAGCCTGCAGGACCGCTATGGCCTGTTCCTCTATATCGATGACGCACATGGCGTCTCCATTTTCGGCAAGCACGGGGAAGGCTTTGCCAGATCGCAAATGAGCGGACACCTGGGCGATCGAACGATAATTGCGGCTTCGCTCGGAAAGGGCTTCGGCGCCTCAGGAGGCTTGATCATGCTCGGAACGGCGCGGCAAGAGGAACTGTTTCGAAGATTCGCGGTCGCTCATGCGTTTTCGGCGTCGCTGAATGTCGCGGCAATCGGCGCGGCGCGCGCGTCGCAGCAACTGCACCTAACGCAAGAACTCACGGAGCTACAACAGGGACTTCGAAGCAGAATCGCCTTGTTCGACAGCCTCGTTCCCACAGACCAGCAAGGCTCACCCTTGCCGATACGAACGGTCGAGATAGGCGACGAGATGACGGCCATCGAAGCCGCAAGAGCTTTGCTCGACCGCGGTTTCTATACGTCGGCGATCTTCTTTCCCACGGTTGCACGGGGAAGGGCAGGGTTGCGGCTTTGCCCCACGGCCGGACACTCCGAAGACGATATCCGGGCGGTGTGCACCGCGATCCAAGACGTGCTGACGAACACATAAGAGCGTGCGCTGCACCAAGGCCACGCCAACATTGAATCTTACAAGGAGCGAACATGTCTGAGCACCTCTCGGAGTGCTGTGTCTCCGTCCCCGGTTCAAGGAACCTCGTCGAGACTGTCTCCCAACGGTTTGCCGAATTTTGCGTCTCAATCGTGGACAACGGAATGGAAAAGACCTTCAAGTTCATCGATGGCGAGGCCGTCGTGAGAGCTGTCGGTAGAGGGATTTTGATGCGGGTCGTCGCGACAGACGTCATCTCTTACTATGGAATACGAACGGCATTGGAGGGCAGCATTGTGAAGTTGGCTGCATTGGAGCCCGAGGAATTCACTTGGTACACGGCCGGTGAATCACCATTTGCAGCGGTCGGACGTGTACATCCGAGCCAAGATGAAGTGCATGAACGGGAGAAACTCGCCACGGCTGAGGTTCACCACAAACGACTAACGGCAGGAACGTTGGACACGCAGAGCAATCACCACCATTGAGAACATGACCTACGCGAACTTCCACATGAATAATGCTCGCAGGACGCTGAATGCCGACACGCAGGCGCAGGCGACAAAGCTCAAGCTGATTTGAAGTCCGTGAACACATCGCGAATCGAGCAGACTCTAGCCAACGTGCTCTACCGATAGCGTGCCTACCGGAAGGGGTTTGATCAGCGACTTCGCAGAAACGCTCGGGTTCAGCCAGTCAGTCCATGCATTGCGCTCAAGGATCACGATCTGTCGATCGTGGTACGTAGCGATGTCGGGCCCCGGCGCCATCGTCAGCATGGTAAAAGCTTGCCCGACCTCGGGCGTGTTGCGCCAGATGCCGGCGATGCAGAAGATCGGCTCGTCCTTCTTGGTGAACAGCCACTTGTCCTTGCGCTTCTTGCTCGGATCCTTCGGATCGGTGAACTCGTAAAAGCCGTCGGCAAGAATTAGGCAGCGGGAGTTGAACTCCCGTCCCTCTGATCGGAAGTTATACACCGGCCGCTTGTTCGGCCCCGGCCAACTCCAGCGTCGCTGTACGAGCTCGGCCTCATCCGGCACTCCGTCGATGGCCCTGACGATCGGCCCAACATCGGTGATCTTGATGTCCTCACGGGCTTCGAGATTCGGGGTGCCTTCGCCGAAACGGATCTTGATCTTGAGCTCGGCAAAGCCCTCGACGATGGAGGCGACATCCGTCATTAGCCGATAATCATTGCACATGCATCCTCCGTCTCAGGTCCGATTGTCTCGGAATCGTGTTTCTGGTAAATGACGCGCGCGAAGGGTGCCAGTCCGACGCCCGCCGCGTCATCATGAGGCGCCATGATGGCGAAGTGGAGATGGTGGGGCGGCCGTGGGGCCTGCGTCCGCGCGACGTTGGCGGGCGCCGTGAACGTCGTCCGATCGGAAGACCCGGACGTTCCCCGCCCGCCGCTGCCTGGTGCCCGCGTCCGAGTTTCGCCACAGGAACTTCAGCTTCTCGCTCACCATTGGTGACTGGTTCTATTTCGCGGGGATTTGGCGGCCGGCGACCCGGCCTGGGCGGAGACATATGCCATCCTGACGATGGAGCCGAATGCCGATCTCGCGCCGTACCATGCCCGCCAGCTGGGTACTCACCCGCGATCAACGCGTGGTCTGGCTCGACGGACTTTTCCGCGAAGACGAAATCCTGCGGCCGCAGCCGGCAGGGACTTTCCAGGTCTTGCGACATCCAACCTCTCCGGTTCAGTCGATGCTGGACGGGTCTGCGTCCCATTGGGCTTGTTCTGGCCAGACGCCATCTTAGACAGAAACTTGTTGCAGGAAATGCCGCAGAGCCGGTGAGGCCTGTAGCGTGATGCGCATGCGCGGCATTCCGAGCGCCTCTCGATGGCGCCAGCGCGTCTCCAATCCGTTCAGGTATCGCCAGTCCTGTCGTTGCTTCATTCCGGCAGTCAGCTGCGCCATGCAGCGGACGTCGTCCCTTTTGCAGCTTGTCAGGACACCTATATTTGAATTAAGTATTCAAATAAGAAGACACTATTTTTGTCCGACAGTCATCCGCATCGCGTTGCCGCTGCACGAGGGAAGAGTAACCACGCATGACAACACAATCCGAACTGCCGCTTTCCGGCCTGGTGGTCGTCGACATGAGCCAGTTTCTTTCCGGCCCCTATTGTTCGCTGCGGCTGATGGATCTCGGCGCGCGGGTGATCAAGATCGAGCGGCCGGATGGCGGCGACCTTTCCCGCCGGCTTTATCTGAGCGACACCGAGATCGGCGGCGACTCGACCATTTTCCATGCGATCAACCGCGCCAAGGAAAGCCTTGCGATAGACCTCAAGAACGAGGCCGATCTTGCCGCACTGAAGCGGCTTCTCGCGCATGCCGATGTCGTGATCCAGAACTTCCGACCGGGCGTCATCGTAAGGCTGGGGCTGGACTATGAGGCGGTCAGGGCCATCAATCCGCGCATCGTCTATGCCTCGATCAGCGGTTATGGCGAGGAGGGCCCCTGGGTGAAGCGTCCCGGCCAGGATCTGCTGGCGCAGGCGCGCTCGGGGGTCATGTGGCTGAACGGCGACGAAGGGCAGGGGCCGGTTCCCTTTGGGCTCGCGATCGGCGACATGCTGGCCGGCGCCGCCGCCGCTCAAGGAATTCTCGCGGCGCTGGTGCGGCGCGGCATTTCCGGCAAGGGAAGCCTCGTCGAAACGAGCCTCCTCGAGGCGCTTGTCGATTTCCAGTTCGAGGTATTGACCACGCATCTCAATGACGGCGGCCGCCTGCCGAAGCGGTCGGCATTCCGGAGCGCCCATGCTTATCTCGCCGCACCCTACGGCGTTTATGCCGCGAGCGACGGCTATCTCGCGATCGCCATGACGCCGATCCCGAAGCTTGCGGACCTGCTTCAGATCGACGAACTCGCCCCCTATCGCGACGACCCGTCCTCGTGGTTTACCGAGCGCGACCGCATCAAGGCGCGGATTGCTGACCGCATCGCGCTCAGCACCGTCGACGAATGGCTGGCGGTGCTGGAGCCGGCCGATATCTGGTGCGCGCGCGTGCTCGACTGGAACGAGCTTCTGGAGAGCGAAGGCTTCCAGGTGCTCGACATGCTGCAGACGGTGATGCGCGAAGACGACGTATCGATCACCACCACGCGCTCGCCGCTCAGGATCAACGGCCGCCGCCCGCGCGTCGAGCGCGCCGCCCCGCGGATCGGTGAGCATGGCCGCTCGATCAGGGAGGAGTTCGGACTATGAGCGTCGTCCTCAAGGGAATGACCTGGAACCACCCGCGCGGCTATGATCCGATGGTGGCCTGCTCGCAATCCTGGCAGGAAAAGACGGGCGTCGAGATCCGGTGGGAGAAGCGGTCGCTGCAGGATTTCGAGACCTTTCCGGTCGAGACCCTGGCCAGGAACTATGACCTGATCGTCATCGACCATCCGCATGTGGGGCAGATCACCGGCGAGAATTGCCTGCTGCCCCTGGACGTGGCGGGCCGCGAGGCGGAGCGGCAGGCGCTCTCGGCGGCAAGCGTCGGCCCGTCCTATCGGAGCTACGCGTGGAACGAACGGCAATGGGCCTTTCCGATCGACGCGGCGACCCAGGTGCAGGCCTGGCGGCCGGACCGGACGGATCGCCTTCAGACCTGGCGGGATATGCTCGCGCTCGCGCGCAGCGGCGGCGTTCTCCTGCCGCTGAGGCCGCCGCATTCGCTGATGAGTTTCTACACGCTCTGCGGCAATCTCGGCCGTCCTTGCCGCAGCGCCGGTAAGGGCGATCTCGTCGACGCCGAAACCGGCGCCATGGCGGTCGAGCTGCTGCAGGAAATCTCGGCACTTATCGACCCCGCATGCTTCGGGATGGACCCGATCGCGGTGCTCGAGGCCATGGCGGCCGAGGCCTCGCCCGCCGCCTGCGCGCCGCTTATCTACGGCTATGTCAGCTATTCCATTGCCGGCTTTCGCCCGGCGCTCGTCCGCTTCGGCGATTTCCCGACCGTCGGTGCCGTCGGGCCGGTCGGCTCGGCGCTCGGCGGGACGGGCATAGCCGTCTCGGCCTTTTCGAAGGCGCCGGAACAAGCGATCGATTTCGCCTATTGGGTTGCAAGCGGCGGCGTGCAGCGCGGCCTCTATGCGGCATCCGGCGGCCAGCCCGGCCATGGGGACGCCTGGCAGGACGATACCGTCAATGCGGCGACCCATGATTTTTACCGCGCGACGCGGGCGACGCTCGAAGGCGCCTGGCTGCGGCCACGCCACGACGGCTACATGACCTTCCAGCAGGCGGGCTCGGACCGCCTGAACGAGGGGCTGCGGAGCAGGGAAAGGCCGAGGCTCGTGGTCGAAGACCTCAACCGGCTGTTTCTTGCGAGTTTTCGCTGAGGGCGAAATCGCTACCAACTCTGCCCGCGTAAAGATTGGATTCAATCTTTCTTGGTAATTTCCCGTTAGCAAGTCTCGTCAGTGGGTCCTGACGGCGCGGTTGCCGTCGGCTTTTGTATTGCGTGCGGGTCCTCATGCGTCCTTTTTCGGCTGTCTCAGCGATCGTCATAACCTGCCTGGCTCTAACGAGCTGCGGCTTCGGGGGGAGCAGGCCCTCGCGCGAGACGACGAGCTCCGTCGTCCGTCCGGCAAGTCCGGTTCCTACGGCGGAGGTCAGTGCCGCTGCCGCGCAAGCGGCGCCTCAGCCGGAGGCGCTCGCCTGGGCGGGAACCGTTCCCGAGCCGCAGGCCTTCATGCCGGCGGAAAGGACGGTGGGCATGCCGGTTCCGGCCGAGCGACCCATGGCGATGCTCGCTCCCGAAAATCCCGCGCGCGAGCCGCGCGGCCGCTCACGCGTCTACAGCCACAGCTTCCGCGATGCCCATCCGATCAATTTCGGTACCCGGTCGCCGCGCAAACTCGCCGTTCACGGCGTCGACGTTTCGCGCTGGCAGGGCGAAATCAACTGGGCGAAGCTGCGCACGCAAGGCGCCAACTTCGCCTATATCAAGGCGACCGACGGCGGCGATCACCTCGATCCCATGTTCAAGAAGAACTGGCGCCGGGCCGACGAGGCCGGGCTGAAACGCGGCGCCTACCACTTCTTCTATTGGTGCCGCACGGCCGGCGAGCAGGCGGACTGGTTCATCCGCAACGTGCCCCGGGATCCGAGCGCGCTTCCGCCCGTCATCGATGTCGAGTGGAACGGCGAGTCGAGCTGCAAGCGGCGTCCGTCGCCGGAGCGGGTGCGGGAAAAGATGCAGGTCTTCATGGACAAGCTGGAGCGCCACTACGGCCAGCGTCCGATCATCTATACCGCGCCGGACTTCTACCGCGACAATCTGCAGGGCGCGTTCCCCAATCATCCCTTCTGGCTGCGCTCGGTCGCGGCGCACCCGTCCAAGGTCTATCCCAGGCGCAAATGGATCTTCTGGCAATATTCGGGCTCGGGCCTGTCCCACGGCGTCGACGGGCGGATCGACCTCAACGTCTTCAACGGCAGCGAGGAAGACTGGCACAACTGGGTGGCGGCGCGCTCGAGCTGAGGGAACAGAAGTGACGCCGATCCGCCTGCTGCAACCCAATGACGCGGCCTTCCCAGCACTTGCGGCCCTCATGGAGGAAATGCAGGCGCATTACCGCGTGGCCTGTCCGCCGCGCGCCGAGATAATCGCGGGGCTTGAAGCCATGCCGCCGGGCGCGGAGATCCTCGTCGCCGAGGAGCATGGTTCGGTGCTCGGTTTCGCCGCCTTCTCCGCGATTTACCCCGGGCCGGGCCTGAAGCCGGGTATCTTTCTGAAGGAACTCTACGTCAGCGGATCACAGCGGGGCCGCGGCCTCGGCCGGGCCTTGATGCAGAAGGTGGCCAGCCTGGCGAAGGAGCGCGGGCTCACGCGCATCGATTGGACCGCGGAGGCGGAAAACACACGGCTCCTCTCCTTCTATGAAGAACTGGGCGGCGCACGCAAACCGGACAAGGTCTTCTTCCGGCTCGACGGAGAGGCGCTCGCGCGGCTGGCGGACTGAGATAGCGCGCCACGGCCCGGGCCGGCGCCCTCAGTCGCCCATGCCTTCGGCTTCCGCCATCAGCCATGCCTCGAATGTCCGCATGGAAGCACTCGGCGCGATGTCCCGCGGTTTTGCGAACCAGTAGCCATGGTCGCTTCGATATCCGAAGCCGTTCGGGTTGACGAGCTTTCCCGCCGCAAGGTCATCGAGGATGAGGCCGCGCGGGATCAAAGCCATTCCCTGTCCGGCAAGTGCCGCCCGGATCACCATCGTATAATAGCCGAAGCGCGTGGTGTGGCGGACCAAGAGGTCCTCCTTGCCATGACCCTTGGCGAAATAATTCCAGTGCAGCGGCGTCTGCGGGTGCTCCAGCATGATGCCGTCGGCGAGATCTTCGATCGTCTCCGGAGTGCCGTTCTTCTCCCAGTAGGAAGGGGCGCTGACGACAAGAACCTCGCGCCCGAAGAGATAGCTGGTTTCCTCGTCCGGCAGCGGTTCGCTCAGGAAACGGAATATCGCATCGGGCGTCTGGGACTGTGTCGGAGAAACGAACGTCGTGAACTGCACCTCGATCTCCGGGTGCTGCTCGGTAAAACGAAGGAAGCGCGGCAGCAGCCACCGGTCCCCGAAAATGGGCGGCACCTGCAATCTCAGCACGCGCGGGCCCGGTTTCAGGCGAGCGACGCGAAGGGCGGCGTCCTCCATCGCCTTCAATGCGGTGCGCGCCTGTTCGATATAGATCGTGCCGACCTCCGTCGGGATCATTCCGCGCGGTGTCCGGACGAAGACGGGGCTGCCGATCAGCTCTTCGAGCGACAGCAATCGCTTGCTGACGGCGCTCTGCGACAGCGACGTGCTTTCGGCGGCGGCGCTCGTCGATCCCCTTTCGGCCACCGCAAGCAGCACCTGAAGCGCGGTCGTCGAAGGCAAGCGCCGCCGTCCCGAAGCCATGAAAATTCCTCCGCCAGATGCAGCCGATGCGCGTCCGCTCCGCCCCGTTCTTTGCGCAGACCCTAAATAAGTGCCGGGAGCAAGGCTAGTCGTTTTTGTCATAGCTTGGTGAAATAACTTCGCTTGCCGGGATATGCCACCCGTGGGAGCTTCTTCGAAAGAACGACAAATAAAGGGAACGAAGATGACCGAGCCCACTCAGCTTTGGGGTGGACGATTCAAGTCCGGACCGTCCGAAGCGCTTGCCAATCTGTCCCGCGCGCCCCGATCTTACTTTCGACTTTACAGGGAAGATATTGCAGGTTCGCGCGCCCATGCTTCCGAGTTGAAGCGGGCCGGCGTCCTGGACGAGAGCGAATTCTCCGCGATACGCGCGGCCCTGGAAGGCATCGAAGCCGATGTCGGTGCCGGCCGCGAAGAACCTATTGCGGCCGACGAGGATCTGCATACCTTTCTCGAACGTCTGTTGATGGCGCGCCTCGGCACACTTGGCGGCAAGCTTCGCGCCGGGCGGTCGCGCAACGACCAGACGGCGAACAATACGCGCCTCTATCTGCGGCGCATGGCGCGGGAGCTTTCCCGGGGCGTGATCGCCATCGAAGAAGCACTGATGGAGCAGGCATCCCGGCATACGGAGACCGTGATGCCCGGCTTTACCCATCTTCAGCCGGCCCAGCCGGTCGTGCTCGGCCACCACCTCATGGCGCACGCGCAGTCGCTGCTGCGCGACCTGCAGCGTTTTGCCGATTGGGACCGCCGCTTCGATCGCTCGCCTCTGGGTGCGGCCGCGCTGGCCGGATCCGGCATTGCGCGCCGCCCGGATCTCTCCGCCATCGATCTCGGCTATTCGGCCGCTTGCGAGAACTCTATCGATGCCGTCGCCGCGCGCGATCACGTCGCCGAATTCCTTTTCATCTGCTCTCTGGTGGCGGTGGATCTCTCACGGCTTGCGGAGGAAATCTGCCTCTGGAGCTCCAAGCAGTTCAGCTGGGTGCGGCTGCATGATTCCTATTCCACCGGCTCCTCGATCATGCCGCAGAAAAAGAACCCCGACGTCGCCGAGCTGACGCGCGGCATGTCGGGCACGCTGATCGGCAACATCGCCGGCTTCCTCGCGACCATGAAGGCGATGCCGCTCGCCTATAACCGTGATCTCGCCGAGGACAAGCGGAGCCTGTTCGAGACGATCGACGTTCTCGAACTGGTCCTGCCCGCCTTTGCCGGCATGGTGGGAACGCTGGAATTCGACGTGGAGAAGCTGCGCGAGGAGGCACCGAAGGGCTTCACGCTCGCGACCGAAGTGGCCGACTGGCTGGTGGGCCGGAACGTGCCTTTCGCCGAAGCGCACGAGATCACCGGCGCAGTGGTGCGCTATTGCGAAGAGCGCGGCCACGACCTTGCCGGCCTGACGGCTGAGGATCTGCCGGGGATCGATCCGCGGCTTCAGCCGGAGATGCTTGCGGCACTCGCGCTCGAAAAGGCGCTTGCCAGCAGAAACGGCTATGGTGCGACGGCGCCGGAGCGGGTTCGCGAGCAGATCGCCCGATTCGAAACGGCGCTTGCCGGCTGCCGCGCCTTTGCCGGCGGTCCGATCGGCGGCGGGGCCCTAGCGGGCGCGAAGAACGGCGCAGAGGAGGCGCGACGCCGATGAATGTGGCAAGCCTCGCAACTCCGCCTGCGGATTCCAAATACGAGATCGCCCATCTGAAACTGGTGCCGAAGCGCCGTATCGGGCGGATGATTGCGGCGGGCATCGTGCTCCTGCTGTTTGCAGGCCTCGTGCGGGCCTTCAGCGTCGGGCAGATCGAATGGAGCTATGTCCGCGATTTTCTGTTCGCACCCGCAATCCTCGCCGGCCTCTACAACACCCTGTTGATGACCGTTGCCGCCATGGGGCTCGGCATCGTCCTCGGCGTCGTCATCGCCATCATGCGGATATCAGGCAATCCAGTGCTGTCGTCGATCGCCATCGGCTATATCTGGGTCTTTCGCGGCGCCCCGGCGCTGCTGCAGTTGATGCTGTGGTTCAACCTGGCGCTCATCTTCCCGACGCTCGGCATTCCGGGACTGTTCGAGTTCAGGACGGTCGACGTCATGACGCCCTTCGTCGCCGCCGTACTCGGGCTCGGCATATCCCAGGGCGCCTATACTTCGGAGGTCGTGCGAAGCGGGCTTCTGTCCGTCGACAGCGGCCAGTACGAGGCTGCGCGCACGATCGGCATGACGCAGATGATGATGCTGCGCCGTATCGTCCTGCCGCAGGCGATGCGCGTCATGGTGCCGCCGGTCGGCAACGAGGTGATCGGCATGGTGAAGCTGACGTCGCTCGCCAGCGTCATCCAGTATTCCGAGATCCTCCACAACGCGCAGATCATCTATTTCGCCAATACCCGCGTCCTCGAACTGCTGCTGGTCGCGAGCTTCTGGTACCTGCTCGTCGTCTCCGTGCTCTCGATAGGGCAGCACTATATCGAGCGCTATTTCGGCCGCGGTTCGAAATCGATCCGCTCGTCCATGTGAGGTCGGTCATGAACCAGGATATTCTCGTCAAGGCTATCGACGTCACGAAGAACTACGGCACGTTCCGCGCTCTCGACAAGGTCAGCCTGGACGTCGCCCGCGGGGAGGTGAGCTGCATCATCGGTCCCTCGGGCTCGGGCAAGAGCACGCTTCTGCGCTGCATCAATCTTTTGGAGCGGATGGACGGCGGAGCGATCTGGGTCGAGGACGAACTGATCGGCTACCGCCGCGACGGCAATAATCTCCACGAGATCAGCGATGCGGAGATTTCGCGCCAGCGGCGCCGGATCGGCATGGTCTTCCAGCGCTTCAACCTGTTCCCGCACAAGACCGCCCTGGAAAACATCACCGAGGGCCCGGTGCAGGTGCTCGGCGAGCCGGTAAAGGAAGCGCGCGACAGGGCCTCCGCATTGCTGGAGCGGGTGGGCCTGGCGGACAAGGCGAACCATTACCCTTCCGAGCTTTCCGGGGGCCAGCAGCAGCGCGTCGCGATCGCCCGCGCCATGGGCATGCGGCCGGACCTCATTCTCTTCGACGAACCCACATCGGCGCTCGACCCTGAACTGGTGTCGGAAGTGCTCGATGTGATGCGGGACCTTGCCGCTTCCGGCATGACGATGATCGTCGTCACCCATGAGCTCGGCTTCGCCCGCAACGTGGCGAATACCGTCACCTTCATGGAGACCGGCAAGGTGGTCGAAACAGGCTTGGCATCGGAGGTTCTCAGCACCCCGAAAAGCGCCCGAACGGCGGAGTTCATCAAAGCCGTTCACAGCTGAGGAACAGAAAACGGCGGCAGACGAAGCCGCCGGCTCGAACCAGGACAAGATGGGGAACCACATGAACAAGCATATCGCAGCGCTCACGGTCGCATGCCTCGCCGCAACCTCCGCCAATGCCGCCGGCCTGCCCGAGCGAGTGAAGTCGGCCGGCAAGGTCGTCGTCGCCAACCAGCCGAACTATCCGCCGATGGAATATGTCGACCCGGCGACCAACGAGCTTAAGGGTGTCGACATCGACCTCGGCGTTGCGCTCGCCAAAGAGCTCGGCACCACGGTCGAGTGGTCGAATATCGGATTCGAGCAGATGATCTCGTCGCTTCAGACCGGCCGCGTCGACCTTATCCATAGCGGCATGAGCGATCTTCCGAAGCGCCGGGATACGCTCGATTTCATCGATTACATGAAATCCGGCGCGCAGTTCTACACGTCCTTTGTCCGCAAGGACGAGTTCAAGACGCTTGCCGATTTCTGCGGCAAGACCGTCGGCATGAGCCGCCGCACCTCCTTCCCGGACGAGACGGCGAAATGGAGTGCTGCCAATTGCGAAGCCAAGGGGCTGCCGGCCATCAAGGTCGTCGGCACGGAAGGCTCCGCCGATGCCCGCGCCCAGCTCAAGCAAGGCCGGCTCGACGCCGCCGTCCAGGGTTCCGAAACGCTGCCCTATCTGATGGATCTCGAGAAGGACACCTACGCCGTCGTGGGCGAGCCCTTCACCGTGGTCTATCAGGGCATCGGGTTTGCCAAGAAGGACACGGAACTGCGCGACGCCTATGCCGCGGCGCTGAAGGCCCTGATGGAATCAGGCGAATACAAGGCGATTTTCGCCAGATACGGCCTCGAGGGCACCTTGCTCGATGGCATTTACGTCAATGGCGAAGCGGTGAAGTAATTTCGCCGCGTTGCGGCCCGGCCGAACAGGCGGGGCCGCAATATGCGCCGCCGCCGACCGATTCTCGACAAACCATGAGCAGTTCCATGCCCCGCGTTGCCGCCGACGCGCCGGTCGACAGGCTGGCATCCTTTCTTGCAGCCCTTAAGTTCGAAGCGGTTCCCGCCGATGTCGTCGAGAAGACCAAAGTCCACATCGCGGACACGATCGGCGCGGCACTGGCTGGCGCGCGATCGGCTGAAGCCGGCATAGCCCGCAGGGCCGCCGATGTGCCCGGTAGCGCGCTGATCTGGGGCACCGGCGATCGCGCGGCAGCGCGTGAGGCCGCGCTCATAAACGGGGTCGCGGCCCACGCTTTCGAACTCGACGATTCCGGCGGGTGCGACCATTCGGGCGCCGTCGTCATTCCCGCCGTTCTGGCCGCGATTGCCGAAGCGAAGCGGCCGGCGACGGGCAGGGAACTCATCGCCAGCGTGGTCGCGGGCTACGAGACCGGCCGGCGCGTCCTCGAAGCGGCGGGCGGATACGACCGCCACAACGGGCTCGGCTGGCATTCCACGGGCACCTGCGGCACGCTTGCGGCTGCGGCGGCCGTGGCCAGACTTTGCGGGTTCGATGATCGTGCCACGCGCGATGCGATCACGCTCGCCACCAGCTTCTCCTCCGGTCTCTGGGCCTTCATCCATGACGGATCGCAGGCGAAGAAGGTCCATGCCGGCCGCGCGGCCGAGGGCGGGCTGCTCGCGGCGCGGTTGGCAGGGGAGGGCCTTGCCGGCCCCTCCAAGGTCTTCGACGACGTCTGGGGCGGCTTTTTCCGGTCGTTCAACAAGGATGTCTGCGAGCCGCATAAGCTATGTGAAAGACTGGGCGAAGACTGGAAGGTGAGGCGTGCGGTCCTCAAACCTTATGCTTCCTGCCGGGGCGCCCATTCGGCGATCGATGCGCTGGACGACCTGCTTTCGGAAACGGGACGTGATGCAGCTGAGATCGAGCGGATCGAGTTGCGGTTGAGCGCCATGCTGATGGGCATGTGCGGCGCCCGGGAGAGCGGCGCCATGGCGCCCACGCAGATGAGCCTGCCCTATGCGCTTGCGGCACGCTGCGTGTTCCTGACGGCCGGGCTCCAGGCCTATGCCGCCGACCGACGTGCCGATCCCCGCCTGCGGGCCGTCATGGAGCGCATGCTGCTCACGGTGGACGATGGGATGCAGCCGCTCGACGAGCCGGTCGTCACGCTTCTCTTCAAGGACGGCGCTCGTCTGGCACGAATGGTGCCCCGCGCGACCGGCTCCGCCGAAAGGCCGATGCGCCCCGCCGCCATCCGCGCCAAGTTCGGAGAGCTCGCCGCGATGAGCATCGAAACGGAGCAGGCGGACGGGCTCTGGCGGATGCTCGCCGAGCTCGAACACGTCGAGGATTGCCGCGCTCTGGAGCCCCTGCTTGCCGGCGACGGCGACAAGCGTCCCGTTTTCTGCTGAGGATTTCGTCATGACCTACGACCTGACGCCCCGTCCGCTCAATCCGGCGCCGCAAACGCCGCCGATGATCTGGCCGAACGGCGCGAAGAGCGCCGTCTTCATCGGCTTCGACGTGGATGCCGAAACCGCATGGATCGGCAACAATCCTTCGAATGTCGATCGGATGGTGACCACCTCCCATGGCGGCTACGATGCGCGCGTCGGCATTGCCAGGATCGTCGAACTGATGGACGAGCTGGCGATGAAGGCGACGTTCTTCACGCCGGGATGGACGGCGCTTGCCCATCCCGCGGCCTGCGAGAAGATTGTCGCGGCCGGACACGAGATCGGTCACCACGGCTATCTTCACAAGATGCCGGATCGCGATCGGCTGGACGAGACGTTCGAGGAGATCGACCGCGGCTTCGAGGCGCTGCAGCGGGCATTCGGCATCCGTCCCGTCGGTTATCGCGCGCCCTCGGGAGAGAACTTTCCCGAGCTCATCGCCTATCTTGCCAAATCGGGCATCCGCTATTCCAGCTCGTTTCGCGACGACATCCTGCCCTACCGGCACGCGTCGGCGGACGGCGTGCCGGGCCCGGTGGAGATTCCGGTCAATTTCGCATTCGACGACTGGAATTTCGGGATGTCCAGCCGCTCGAGCGCGCGACCGCTCTTCGGCCGCGAAGCCGTCCTCGCGCTCTGGATCGACGAATTCGAAGCCACCCATGCCTGGGGCGGCGTCACGACGCTCGTCCTGCACCCGCAAGTGTCCGGCCGTCCGATGCGCTGGCACCTCCTTCGCGACTTCCTGCGTCACGTTCAGGCAAAAGGCGACGTTTGGATCGCAACCGGCAAGGAGATCGCCGACCATTTCGAGACGCTGGAACGGCAACGCGGCGCATCATGACGGCGCCTCCCGCACGCCCTCATGCCGTGTGACAAGCGCAGGGTGAGGGAGCAAGGGAGAGATTCGTCAGGGCAGGTTCCAGATCCGCCGCGCATTGCCGGAGAGCAGCTTCCTCCGTTCCTCGGGACTGCAGCCTTCGATGAGAGCCTGGGTGGCCGCGACCCAGCTCGAGAGGTTGCCGCCGAGGGTGCAGACCGGCCAGTCGCTGCCCCAGACGACGCGGTCCCATCCGAAGACTCCGATGGTGTGTTCGACATAGGGACGGATGGAGGCGAGCGTCCAGCCTTCCTCCGCATAGGCGACCACTCCGGAGATCTTGGCGACGACATTGGGACGGCGGGCGATCTCGGTCATATGATCGCGCCAGGGGTGCTCCGCGCGGGTCTTTACATCCGGAACGCCGCAATGGTCGAGAATGAACTGAACGTCCGGCGCGAGGTCGGCGAGTGCCATGGCTTTCGAAATCTGATGCGGCAGGACGCAGAGATCGAAGGTGAAGCGGGTGCCGGAGAGCCGCTTGATGTTCTGGCGAAAGAGAGATTGCTCGGAGAGATCGTCGGCAACGACGTGCAGCACCCGCCTGAAACCCTTGACGAAGGCGTTTTCCTCCTGCCGCGCGAGATAGGCGGCGAAGCCTTCCTCTTCCGGTCGGCAGGCGGCGATTGCGCCTTTGAGGAGGCTTCCGGGCTCACCCGCAAGACGCGCGACCTCGCGCGTTTCGAGTTCGATCTCAGCCGGGTCGACGTCCACTTCCATATGCAGCGAGGCGGCAATGCCCACGCGCTTTGCCTCCGCCGCATAGCTCGAATAGAGAAAATCCCGATCGAGCGCGGGAACCCCGGCGAGCCACGGATAGTTGAGCGCGGATTTGTCGATCAGATGCAGATGCGAGTCGATGATCAAGGCTGCTCCTCCTCTTCGTTCAAATAGGAAGTCTGTTTTTCCGGCGCGGATCAACCCTGCGCGACATCGGCTCCGGCGAGCGCCGAGAGCTGCGATGCGGTCTTGAGCAGGAGCGATATGGTCTCGGTGATATCAGGGGCCGAAGGATTGTTGACCAGGGAGATATAGGGGCAGGTGAGGGCTGCGATGCTGCGTCCGTCGGGTCCAAGGATCGGGGCGGAGAGGTTGTAGACACCGGCGGTCTGGGCACTTGCCATCATCTCGTAGCCGCGCTCGCGGATCTGGTCGAGACGGGCGTAGAATTCGGGGGTGAGGTTGATCTCGTCCCTGCTGCGCACATGTTCGGAGATCATCATTTCCCGTTCCTCCGGCGAACGGAATGCAAGCAGCACGTGGCCCGATCCGGTGTCGAACAGGCTGATATGCGAGCCCACCCGGATCGAAATGCCCCAATAGTCCGGCGCCTCCTGCTGCGCGATCACGACGGCGGAGCCGCGGTCGAAGACGGCGAGTTGGTTGGCCTGCTTAGATCGCTGGGCGAGCTCGCGCATCAGCGGCGTGGCGAAGGAAGCGAGCCGGCGCACGGGCGCATGCAACTGCGCCAATCCGAAGAGCTTCAGGGTCAGCGAATAGAGATCGCCGTCGATACGGGTCACGTAGCCGCGGCGCACCAGACGGTCGAGCATGCGGTAGAATTCGTTCGGACTGCGGTTCAGCCTCTTCGAAATCTCCGCCTGCGTGAGGCCGCCGTCGACGCTGGCAAGCAGCTCCAGTATGTCCAGGCCCTTGTCGAGTGCCGGCGCGCGATACTTGTCGGACTCTTCATTGTCCATCCGCGTCTCTCCCAGATGAATATTCCTCTCCATATACGCATGAAAAGCGGAAGACGGAAGGGAATGGCCCTTGACCATCCATAAATTTATCGTTTGTATATAAATTAGTTTCTCACGGATGAGGACTCATGCTCTCGGAGAAGGGAGTGTTCAGTGGAGGAAGTACAATGAACAGGCTGCTTTCCGGCGTATCGGCCGGAGTGATCATGCTTGCTTGCGCAATGGGGGCGGCAAATGCCGCGGACCTGCCCGGCAAGTTCGAAGGCGTGACCATCGACGCCAAGCTGATCGGTGGACAGCAGTACGAGAAACTCTATGAGCGCATCGGCGAATGGGAGAAGGCGACCGGCGCCAAGGTCAACATCCTGTCGAAGAAGAACCACTTCGAACTGGACAAGGAGATCAAGTCCGATATTGCCACCGGCGGCCTCACCTGGTGCGTCGGTTCGAACCACTCCTCCTTCGCGCCGCAATATCCGGACATCTATGCGGACCTTTTCGGCCTCATCCCTTCCGAAGAAGTGTCCAAATTCGTGCCGGCCGTAATCGACGCCTCGACGCTCGACGGCAAGCTCGTCATGCTGCCGCGGGCGCAGTTCGACGTCTCCGCGCTCTATTTCCAAAAGAGCCTTTACCAGGACGAGGCGAAGAAGACCGAATTCAAGGCCAAATACGGCTATGACCTCGCGCCGCCGGACACCTGGGCTCAGGTGAGCGACCAGGCGGAATTCTTCGCCGCTCCGCCGAATTTCTACGGCACCCAGTTTGCCGGCAAGGAGGAAGCGATCAACGGCCGCTTCTACGAAATGCTGGTCGCCGAGGGTGGGGAATATCTCGACAAGGACGGCCGCCCGGCCTTCAATTCGGAAGCGGGCGTGCGCGCGCTCGAATGGTTCGTCAAGCTCTACAAGGACAAGGCGGTACCGCCGGGCACCACCAACTATCTCTGGGACGATCTCGGACAGGGCTTCGCCTCGGGCTCGATCGCGGTCAATCTCGACTGGCCCGGCTGGGCATCCTTCTTCAACGATCCGAAATCGTCGAAGGTCGCCGGCAATGTCGGCGTCAAGGTTCAGCCGGCCGGCTCCTCCGGCAAGCGCACCGGCTGGTCCGGGCATCACGGCTTCTCGGTAACCGAATCCTGCGCCGACAAGGAAGCAGCCGCCTCGCTCGTCTGGTGGCTGACGAACGAGGACAGCCAGAAGCTCGAATCCGCCGCCGGCCCGCTGCCGACGCGAAGCGCCGTCTGGGACTACAACATCAAGGCCGCTGAAGGCGACGCCTACAAGACCGAGGTCCTGCAGGCCTTCCAGGAAGCGGCCAAGCATGCTTTCCCGGTGCCGCAGACGGCTGAGTGGATCGAGATCTCCAACGCAGTCTATCCGGAGCTGCAGGCAGCGATTCTCGGCGACAAGACGTCGAAGGAAGCGCTCGACGCGGCCGCCGAAAAGGCGACCGGCATCCTCGAAGACGCCGGCAAGCTCTGATCCCGATTGAAAGGCGGCGCCGGACCGTTTCGGCGCCGCCACGCATGTGAACTCTTCCCAGGATCTCCGATGAAGCTCTCGAAACTGTCGGCACCCACGCTTCTGCTGCTTCCGGCCTTCATCGTCCTGGCAGTGTTCATCGTGCTGCCGCTCGTCTTCTCGCTTTATTCGAGTTTCACCCCGTTCCGTCTGACGAAGCCGGACTCGCTTTGGGTCTTCATCGGTTTTCGCAACTATGTGAACGTCCTTACCAATGCCGAATTCTGGGTCGCGTTCGGCCGGACGGTGCTCCTTCTCACCGTCGCGCTCAACGCCGAGATGTTCCTCGGTCTTGGCTTGGCGCTGCTGGTCAACAAGGCGACTTACGGTCAGCGGGCGTTGCGGACCGCGATGATGTTTCCGATGATGTTCTCGCCGGTGCTGGTGGGCTTCCAGTTCAAGTTCCTGTTCAACGACAATATCGGCTTCGTCAACAACGCGCTGCAGTCGCTGGGCCTCACCGACCGTGCCATCCCCTGGCTGATCGACGGCAATCTCGCGCTGTTTTCGATCATCGTCGCAGAGGTCTGGTCTTCGACCGCGGTTTTCGCGATCCTCATTCTCGCCGGGCTGCTTGCCATGCCCAAGGATCCGGTCGAAGCGGCCCATGTCGACGGTTGCACCCCCTGGCAGACCTTCCGCTACGTCACCTGGCCCTATCTGATGCCCTTCGCCTTCATCGCGATGACGATCCGTTCGCTCGATGTCGCGCGCGCCTACGACATCGTCAAGATCATGACGGATGGAGGCCCGGCAAAGCGCACCGAACTGCTCTGGACGCTTATCGGACGCACCGCCTATGGCGACGCCCGCATGGGGATGGCCAACGCAATGGCCTATGTCGCCATCCTGCTGTCGATCGTCTTCACCGTCTATTTCTTCCGCAAGCTCGCCGCGGCGCGCCAGCAGATCGGAGCCGAGTGGTAATGGATACGAACGCATCTCATCGCCTGCGGCGGCGGTTGCTGAAGGTGGCACACCTCGTGGGGCTCTTTCTCGCCATGCTGGTCATCTGCCTGCCGGGCCTCTGGATCGTGCTTTCATCGCTGAGGCCGACGGTCGAGATCATGGCCAAGCCGCCGGTCTGGATTCCGGAGACGCTCTCGTTCGACGCCTACCGGGCGATGTTTTCGGGCGCCGGGCAGGGGGGCGTCCCGGTCTGGGACTATTTCCGCAATTCGCTCATCGTATCGGTCACCTCCACGGTCATCGCGCTGGCGATCGGCCTTTCCGGCGGCTATGCCTTCGCGCGCTACCGGTTCAAGGCGAAGTCGGCCATCTTCCTCGGCTTCATGCTGACGCGCGCAGTACCGGGCATCGCGCTGTCGCTGCCGCTCTTCATGCTCTATGCGCGCACCGGCATTATCGATACGCATTTCTCGCTGATCCTGACCTATGTCGCGCTCAACGTTCCCTTCACGATCTGGCTGATCGACGGATTCTTCCGCCAGGTGCCGAAAGATCTCGCGGAAGCCGCGCAGATCGACGGCTGCACGCCCTTGCAGGCCTTCTGGCAGGTGGAGTTTCCGCTTGCCGGCCCGGGCATTGCGTCGGCCGGCATCTTCGCTTTCCTGACGTCCTGGAACGAATATGCGCTCGCTTCGCAGATTACCCGCTCCGTCAATTCCAAGACCTTGCCCGTGGGGCTCCTCGACTACACCGCCGAATTCACCATCGACTGGCGCGGCATGTGCGCGCTCGCGGTCGTCATGATCGTTCCGGCGTTGACCCTCACCTTCATCATTCAGAAGCACCTCGTCTCGGGCCTGACCTTCGGCGCGGTGAAAGGATAATCGTCCATGGCGCCCGTTACGCTCAAGAAACTCGTCAAGCGCTACGGCGCTCTGGAAGTCGTGCACGGCATCGATCTTGAAGTGAAGGATCGCGAATTCATTGCGCTCGTCGGACCTTCGGGCTGCGGCAAGTCGACGACGCTGCGCATGATCGCGGGGCTCGAGGAGGTCAGCGGCGGCGCGATCGAGATCGGCGGGCGAAAGGTCAACGATCTGCCGCCTCGAGCGCGCAACATCTCGATGGTCTTTCAGTCCTATGCACTCTACCCGCATATGACGGTCGCCGAGAATATGGGCTTCTCGCTGAAAATCGCCGGGCGTCCGGCGGAAGAGATCAAGACGCGCGTTGCCGAGGCGGCGGCGATCCTCGATCTCGGCCATCTTCTCGAACGTCGCCCTTCGCAACTGTCGGGCGGCCAGCGCCAGCGCGTCGCCATGGGACGCGCGATCGTGCGGCAGCCGGACGTCTTTCTGTTCGATGAGCCTCTGTCGAACCTCGACGCGAAGCTCAGGACCCAGGTGCGCACCGAGATCAAGAAACTGCACGCCCGCATGCAGGCGACGATGATCTACGTCACCCATGATCAGGTGGAGGCGATGACGCTCTCCGACCGCATCGTCATCATGCGCGACGGGCATATCGAGCAGGTGGGCACGCCGGAGGATGTCTTCCGCCGCCCGGCGACCAAGTTCGTCGCCGGCTTCATCGGCTCGCCGCCGATGAACATGGAGGAGGCGGTCCTGACGGACGGAAAGCTCGCCTTTGCAAGCGGAGCGACCCTGCCGCTCCCGCCACGCTTCCGTTCCTCGGTTCGCGAGGGCCAGAAAGTGACCTTCGGGCTCAGGCCGGACGATGTCTATCCTTCGGGGCACGGCCTCCATGCGGGTGATGCGGACGCCGTCCACGAGATCGAGCTTCCGGTCACGATCACGGAACCGCTGGGCAACGAAACCCTGGTTTTCACTCAGTTCAACGGGCGGGATTGGGTCTCGCGCATGCTCAACCCGCGGCCGCTGCGCCCGGGCGAGGCGGTGCGCATGAGCCTCGATCTGTCCCGGGCGCATCTCTTCGACGGCGAGACCGGAAAGGCTTTGGCAGGCTGACATGGCAAGGATCGAGAAAATAGAACTGCGGATGGTGGATCTTCCGCCGAAGGTCAAGCGGACCGACGCCATCCAGAGCTTCGTGAGCCAGGAAACGCCGATCGTGACGATCACGGATGCGGACGGTGCGACCGGCACCGGCTACAGCTACACGATCGGAACAGGCGGATCGTCCGTCATGCGGCTGCTCTCCGATCATCTGGTTCCGATCCTGCTCGGGGAAGACGCGGACTGCATCGAGGCGCTTTGGCACAAGATGGAGTTTGCGACGCATGCGACGACCATCGGCGCCATCACGGCCTTGGCGCTCGCCGCCGTGGATACGGCGCTATGGGACCTGCGGGCGAAGAAGCAGAAGCTGCCGCTCTGGAAACTGGCGGGCGGGGCGAAGGAAAGCTGCCCGCTTTACACCACCGAGGGCGGCTGGCTGCACATCGAAAAGCAGGCCCTCGTCGACGACGCGTTGCAGGCGAAGGCCAAGGGCTTCTCCGGATCGAAGGTCAAGATCGGCAGGCCGAGCGGGGCGGAGGATTACGACAGGCTCTCGGCCATGCGCGCAGCACTTGGCGACGGCTTCGAAATAATGACGGATTGCAATCAGGGCTTCACCGTCGACGAGGCGATCCGCCGCGCCGCCCGGCTCCGCGAACTCGATCTCGCCTGGATCGAGGAACCGCTGCCGGCCGACGATCTCGACGGCCACATCCGCCTCACGCGGTCGACGCCGACGCCGATCGCCGTCGGCGAGTCCATCTATTCCATCCGCCATTTTCGCGAATATATGCAAAAGGGCGCCTGCTCGATCGTCCAGGCGGACGTGGCGCGGATCGGCGGCATCACCCCTTGGCTGAAAGTGGCTCACGCGGCGGAGGCCTTCGACATTCCCGTCTGCCCGCATTTCCTAATGGAACTGCATGTGAGCCTCGTTTGCGCGGTGCCCAACGGGAAATATGTGGAATACATTCCGCAGCTCGACGATCTGACGCAAAAGGGAATGGAGATCCGGGAGGGCAGGGCGATCGCGCCTTCCGATTCGGGCATTGGCATCGCCTGGGATTGGGAGGCTGTCCAGGCGCGCTCGGTCGCCGAGTTCACCCGCGAGTTCCGCCGGTAGAAGGGAACGGTCATGCAGAGAATGGGAATGGTGATCGGGCTCGAACCGCCGAAAGTGGCGGAATACAAGCGGCTGCATGCGGCCGTCTGGCCGGAGATTCTCGCGCTGATCAGCGAGTGCAACATCACCAATTACTCGATCTTCCTGAAGGAGCCGGAAAATCTTCTCTTCGGCTACTGGGAATATGTCGGGGAGGACTTCGAAGCCGACATGGCGAAAATGGCGGCACATCCGAAAAACCAGGAATGGTGGTCGGTGTGCATGCCCTGTCAGAAGCCTCTCGAAAGCCGCAGGCAAGGCGAGTGGTGGGCTATGATGGAGGAAGTCTTCCACCATGACTGAGACCTTCGATCCCTCGTCGCTGCGGCAATGGTGGCCGAAGCCGGCTACGCCACGCCCCATCGTCATCTTCGGTGCGGGCAGCATCGTCGGCGACGCCCATCTTCCGGCCTACAGAAACGCAGGCTTCCCGGTGGCCGGCATCTTCGATCCGGATGCGGAGAAGGCGGCGGCGCTCGCACGGCAATGGGATGTCAGCGCGTTTACGAGCGAAGGGGAGGCTCTTTCGGCGGAGAACGCGATCTTCGATCTCGCGACGCCGCCCGCCGCGCACGCCTCGATTCTCTCGAAACTGCCGAAGGGCTCCTTTGCGCTGATACAGAAGCCGATGGGCAGCGATCTTGCGGCGGCGACCGGGATTCTCGAAATCTGCCGTGAGCGGAACATCAGGGCGGCGGTGAACTTTCAGCTTCGCTTCGCGCCGATGATGCTCGCTCTCAAGGACGCGATCGCCAGGGGCTATCTCGGCGAGGTCGTAGATTTCGACGCCTGGCTGGCGCTTGCGACGCCCTGGGGGCTCTGGCCGTTCCTGAAGGGACTGCCGCGCATCGAGATCGCGATGCATTCCATCCACTACCTGGACCTCGTGCGCAGTCTCCTAGGCGATCCCCAGGGTGTTCACGCCAAGACCATCGGCCATCCGAACCACGAGGTGGCTCAAACCCGCACCGCCGCGATCCTCGATTACGGCGATGCCGTGCGCTGCGTGCTTTCCGTCAACCACGACCACGATTTCGGGCGGAGGTTCCAGGCCTGTGAATTCCGCATCTGCGGGACGAGGGGTGCCGCCTATGTCAAGCTCGGGGTCAATCTCGACTATCCACGCGGCGAGCCGGACGAGCTGTGGATTCGTCCCTCGGGAGACAGCGAATGGATTTCGGTACCGCTTGAAGGTTCCTGGTTCCCCGATGCCTTCGCCAACCGGATGGCCAATCTGCAGCGCCATGCATGCGGCGAGGACGATGAACTCATAGGGTCGGTCGAGGACGCATGGCGGACGATGGCCCTGGTGGAGGCCGCCTATCAATCGAGCGCGCGCCCGGCAACGCCGATCGCAGCGCTTCCATTGGAAAAGTGAAATGAGCGAGCAGACGATCTACTACGAGGACTACGAACAGGGCCATGTGCGGCTGACGAGCGGACGCACGATCACGGAAACGGACTTCGTCGTCCATGCCGGGCATACGGGTGATTTCTTCCCGCACCACATGGACGCGGAGTTCGCCAAAACGCTGCCCGGCGGCCAGCGCATTGCCCACGGCACGATGATCTTCTCGATCGGCGTCGGGCTCACCGCCTCCTTGATCAACCCGGTCGCCTTCTCTTACGGTTACGACCGTCTGCGATTCGTCCGCCCTGTCCATATCGGCGATACGATCCGCACCCGCGTCACCATCGCCGCCAAGGAAGACGATCCGAAGCGCCCGAGGGCCGGCCGGGTCATCGAGCGGTGCGAGGTCATCAACCAGCGCGGCGAGGTCGTTCTTGCCGCGGATCACATTCTGATCGTCGAACGCAAACTTGAGGGAACCATTCAATGACAGCGAGCCTTGCCGGAAAGGTCGTCCTCGTCACAGCTGCGGCGCAGGGCATAGGACGCGCAACCGCACTTGCCTTCGCCAGGGCCGGTGCCAAGGTCCATGCGACCGATATCAATGCGGACGCCGTCGGCAGCCTCGAAGGCGAGGCGGGCATCAGCACCCACCGGCTGGACGTCCTCGACACCGCTGCGGTCGAAGCGCTGGTCGCAGAGATCGGGGCCGTGGACGTGCTCTTCAACTGCGCCGGTTTCGTGCATGCAGGCTCGGTGCTGACGATGAAGGACGAGGACCTCGATTTCGCCTTCGACCTCAACGTCAAGTCGATGATCCGCACCATCCGCGCGGTGCTGCCCGGCATGATCGCCCGCAAGGACGGGTCGATCGTCAATATGGCCTCGGTGGCCTCCAGCATCAAAGGCGTGCCGAACCGCTTCGCCTATGGGGTGACCAAGGCAGCCGTCATCGGGCTGACGAAAGCCGTTGCGGCGGATTATGTGGGCGACGGCATTCGCTGCAATGCGATCTGCCCGGGAACGGTCGAAAGCCCGTCGCTCGAAAGCCGCATGCGAGCACAGGGAGACTACGAAACGGCGCGCGCGGCCTTTATCTCCCGCCAGCCGATGGGCCGCCTCGGCACGCCCGAAGAGATCGCCGACCTCGCCGTCTATCTCGCCGGCGCCACCTACACCTCCGGCCAGGCCTACGCCATCGACGGCGGCTGGACCATTTGAACGCTTCATCAGGGAAAAAGCACATGAAATTTCTTCGTTATGGCGAACCGGGCCAGGAAAAGCCGGGTCTCCTCGGTTCCGACGGCATCATCCGCGATATTTCCGGCCACGTTCCCGATCTCGCCGCAGGCGCGCTCGATCCCGGCAAGCTTGACGAACTCGCGAAGCTCGATGTCGCGGCGCTGCCTGCCGTGTCCGGCAATCCGAGGCTTGGTCCCTGCGTCGCAGGTACGGGCAAGTTCATCTGCATCGGCCTCAACTATTCCGATCATGCTGCCGAGACGGGCGCGACCGTGCCGCCGGAGCCGATCATCTTCATGAAGGCGACCTCCGCCATCGTCGGGCCGAACGACGATCTGATCCTGCCGCGGGGTTCGGAGAAGACCGACTGGGAAGTGGAACTCGGCATCGTCATCGGAAAGACGGCGAAATATGTGAGCGAAGCCGAGGCGCTCGACTACGTCGCCGGCTATTGCACGGTCCACGATGTCTCCGAACGCGCTTTCCAGACGGAACGTCACGGTCAGTGGACGAAGGGCAAGTCCTGCGACACCTTCGGGCCGACCGGCCCGTGGCTCGTCACCAAGGACGAGGTGGCGGACCCGCAAGATCTCGCAATGTGGCTGAAGGTCAACGGCGAGACGATGCAGGACGGCTCGACCAAGACGATGGTCTACGGCGCCGCCTATCTCGTCTCTTATCTCTCGCAGTTCATGTCGCTGCGTCCCGGTGATATCATCTCGACGGGCACGCCGCCGGGCG
This sequence comes from Sinorhizobium sp. P24N7, assembly GCF_042436655.1. Lineage (NCBI taxonomy): Bacteria > Pseudomonadati > Pseudomonadota > Alphaproteobacteria > Hyphomicrobiales > Rhizobiaceae > Sinorhizobium > Sinorhizobium sp. P24N7. The sequence goes on from NZ_JBHMIW010000021.1 coordinate 113,641, forward strand.
TCGGCATGGGCATGAAGCCGCCGCGCTATCTGAAGGCCGGCGACATCGTCGAACTCGGCATAGAGGGCCTCGGCAGCCAGAAGCAGCGCGTTCGCGCCGACACCTGAGCTACTCGCATGTTTCCTTCGGTCCTATTCGACTGAAGGAAACGAACAGGCAGCATCAAAGTGCCACCGTGTTCTCCGCGCGTCCGAAAGGGCGCGCGGCGCTGTAGGTCCATTGGAGCAAACATGACCCGCATCACCGACCTTCGCGTCTTCGACCTTCGTTTTCCGACCTCGGCGAGCCTCGACGGCTCGGACGCCATGAACCCGGATCCGGACTATTCGGCGGCTTACGTCATCCTCGACACGGATCGGCCGGGGCTGGCGGGTCACGGCCTCACCTTCACCATAGGGCGGGGCAACGACATATGCTGCATGGCGATCGAGGCCATGCGGCATCTCGTGGTGGGCCAGGACATCGGCGACATTTTAAAACATCCCGGCCACTTCTGGCGGCACCTGACGAGCGACAGCCAGCTGCGCTGGATCGGCCCGGAAAAGGGCGCGATCCATCTTGCGACCGGCGCCATCGTCAACGCCGTCTGGGATCTCCTTGCAAAGGACGCCGGCAAACCGGTGTGGCGTCTCGTCGCCGACATGTCGGCGGAAGAGATCGCCAACATCGTCGATTACCGCTACTTGACGGATGTTCTCACCCGCGACGAGGCGGTCGAGATCCTGCGGCGGGCCGAGCCCGGCAAGGCCGAGCGGATCGCAAGGCTCGAGAAGGAGGGTTACCCCTGCTACACCACGTCTGCCGGCTGGCTCGGCTATGACGACGAAAAGCTCCGGCGGCTTGCGCAGGAGGCGGTCGACGCAGGTTTCGACCACATCAAGATGAAGGTCGGGCGTGACCTCGACGACGATATCCGCCGGCTGAGGATTGCCCGCGAAGTGATCGGCCCCGACCGGTACCTGATGATCGATGCGAACCAGGTTTGGGAGGTGGGCGAGGCAATCGAATGGGTGCAAAAGCTCGCCTTTGCCAAGCCCTTCTTCATCGAGGAGCCGACGAGCCCGGACGATGTCGCCGGACACCGCAAGATCCGCGAAGCGATCGGCCCTGTCAAGGTCGCGACCGGCGAGATGTGCCAGAACCGCATCATGTTCAAGCAGTTCATCGCCGAAGGCGCGATCGACATCGTGCAGATCGATTCCTGCCGTATGGGTGGCCTGAACGAGGTGCTGGCGGTGCTGCTGATCGCCGCCAAATACGGACTGCCCGTCTGGCCGCACGCCGGCGGCGTCGGCCTCTGCGAATATGTGCAGCACCTTTCCATGATCGATTACGTTGCCGTTTCCGGCACGAAGGACGGGCGGGTGATCGAGTATGTCGACCACCTGCACGAACATTTCCTGGATCCGTGCGTGATCCGCAACGCCGCTTACATGCCGCCCGAGCGGCCCGGCTTCTCGATCGAGATGAAGCAGCAATCGATCGAGGACTACACGTTTAACGGCTGATGTGAGCGCTCCGTCTTTGTCAGGCTCGCATGTGGATTCTCGGGCCAAGCCCGGGGCCAGGCACGAGGATGGTGACCGCGCCCGGGGATTGACGCCGGAAGAAGCCCGAGGTCACGACCGAAGGGAGGCGAGAATTACTGCGACGCCACAGAAATTCTCGAAGTGTGCCACCCGCGGGCCGCTTGTTCGATTTCCTCATTCCTGTGCTCGTCACAGGAATCCAGCCAGCCCAAGTCCTTGGGCTGAAAGAACGCTTCCCGCGCCGCGGACGCGACGCTGCTCTCATCCCTGTGACGAGCACAGGGATGAGGCGAGGAGAGATTGCAGTCCTCTGATACGCCTACAGCGCCCCGCGTCTTATGAGACGCGCACGCTCGGCACTCAAGGAATTCAAGCGCATCGCCATGCGTGCCGACAAAGCCGACCAGAGCTTCACCGCCATTATCCATCGCGCAGCAGCCGTCATCTCAACAGGCCTTAGTCTAGCTCAGATATCATCTGCCGGGTGCTGCACCCCCCCTTTGCCCTCGACGGTAAAGGACCTGATATAGTCGTCGATCCTGCCCGGATCGAAGACGTGGCCGTCCATGAAACGATCGCCGTCGGTTGCTCCTTCGAGCCTGCCGTCCGCGTCGGGCGGCAGGGCATCCTTGCCCAGCGCCTCGCGATAGAGGTCCGGACGATAGGCGGAGATGGCCGCGCCAATTCCCTGCCTCGACAAGGATGTCTGTCCCCAGCGCACCATCTGACTGTAGGTCCAGAGCGCCTGGCTGGGACGCGGGAAGTTGGCAAAGCCTGCGTGGAAGACGAGATAGTTCTCGACGACGCGGCGGCTTCTTTCCGGGTCGATTGCGAATTCGCCCGCAAGCACCCGGCGGATGATGTCGGCCGGTGCTGCCACGTGACGTTCCTCTGCCAGCACTTCCGCAAGGCGGCCGCGATTGCCCGGCTCGTCCGACCAGCGGGCGGCGCGGTCGAGCGCGACGATCAGGCGCGAGACCGTATCCCTATTGGCTTCCGCCCATTCGGGACGCATGCCGATGACCTTTTCCGGTGCGGAGGGCCATATGTCCTGCTTGGTCGCGACGATGCGGCCGACGCCGCGTTCGGATGCGACCATGTTCCAGGGCGCACCGACGCAAAAGCCGTCGATCGCGCCCGCGGCCAGCGCGTCGGAGGTCATTGGCGGCGGCACCACGACCAGCTTGACGTCGCGGTCGGGATCGATGCCGCCGGCCGCGAGCCAGTAGCGTAACTCGTAATTATGGGACGAGAAGGGGTAGGTGACGCCGAGCGTCAGCGGCGGCTTGCCGGCTGCCTCCGCGCTGCGGATGACCGCCGCCAGGGCCTTGGCATTCTTCAATGCATCCTCGCCTGCGCCGAGCCCTCCTGCCTCCTGCATGAGCCCGTAGAGCCGCGTCGACAGCGTGATTGCATTGCCGCCGCGCCCCAGGGAAAAGGGCGCAATCGTCGGCGTCGGATTGGAGCCGAGGCCGAGCATGGCGGCAACCGGCATGGGTGAAAGCATGTGGGCCACGTCGAACTGTCGAAAGGCAAGCCTGTCACGTACATTCGCCCAGGAGACGTCCTTGACGAGTTCGAGGGTGATGCCTTCGCGCTGCGCAAAGCCGAATTCGGCGGCGGCGATGAGCACGGCCGCGTCCACGAGGGGGATGAATCCTGCGCGGACGGTGCGCGATCCCTCGTGGCGGATGCGACCTGGCGCCGGCATGGCACCGCCTGCGGCGAGCTTCTTGCCGGTGAATTCACTTTTGTTCGTCAATATGTTCACTCCGGTGTCTCCCGAGGTGCCGCAGCAGAAGAGCGGCCGGTCACCGGATCAGCAATCCGGCGGCGGTCACGACGCTTTGCGCGATCTCCGAAATCTTTTTTTTCTCGTTCATCGCCGTCTGACGCAGCAGCGCGAAGGCTTCCTCTTCGGAAAGACTGCGCATTTTCATGAGAATACCTTTGGCGCGCTCGACGAGCTTGCGCTCTTCGAGTGCGGATTTGGCCTCCGCCAGTTCACGCTGAAGCCGGCTGAAGGCCTTGAAGCGGCTGACGGCCATGTCGAGGATCGGCTTGACGCGCTCCTTCTTCAATCCGTCGACGATATAGGCCGAGACGCCTGCCTCGACGGCCGCCTCGATAGAGGCCGTGTCGGAGCGGTCCACGAACATCGCGATCGGGCGGCCGACCGTGCGGGTCAGCTGGAAAAGATGTTCCATCATGTCCCGGTTGGGGTTTTCGATGTCTATGACGATCACGTCCGGGCGGAGCGTCTCGATGACCCGGGCGACGCCGTGAACCTCGTCGATCACGGTGACCTTGCCGTGTCCTGCTTCGCGCAATCCTTCCTCGATGATCGAGGCGCGGATGGCGTTCTCGTCAATCACAAGAATGGTGAGGTCGCGATGGGTCATGCCGTATCATGATGCGATGCAGCAATTTCCGCAATATATGTATGCCTAAATATTTTGCGATATACTGTAATGCTTAAATAATAGGCCGATGACCCACCGGTCTGGCGTAAATTCAGGCAGGTTCATTTGTGGAAGTCGGCAAAGGGTCAAGCGCTCTCGCCCAGAGGCTGGTCGCATGGAACGTCCATTGGCATTTCGCGTGCTGTCGTTCGCCTGTCTGGCTGCGCAGCGTTTCCAGAAGCTCGAGGCCGTCGGCCCGCTTCTGATCCACATAGCCCGCCCGCAGCTTCCCGATCAGTGCATCGCCGCTCGTTATCAGCCGGGCGTGCGCAGCGATCGCACCCCAGCTCCGTTCCTTGTAGAACAAGGAGGAGGCGGCTTCCTCGACATCAGCGGCATCTTCGACGGACAACGATCGCAATTCCAGGAGCCGGCGGAGGGTGGCCCTGACATTGACGAGGGGAATGGTCAACGGCGCGTAGCCGAGTTCCTCGGGAGCGTGGAGCAGTGCTACGTCGGAATCGTCTTCGGCCTCGCCGCTTGCATATTGGCGAAAGATCTCGCCGATGCCCGCCATTCCGAAATCGCCGCATTCGGCCGCGCGCAGAGCACCCATGCTCGCTGCGCCGAAGACGGCCACGCCCTCGGAAAGGGCGAAGAGAATTTCCTTGTGCCAAACGGGCGCGACATGTTCGAAGTTGCCGTCGATCAGGCCGATGGCCGCAGCGCCGTCGTGCACCGCCCGGAGAACATCGCCCTGCCTGGCAGGCGGGCGGATCGTGAGCGCATCGCCGGCCAACCGTACAGCGTCGGGAACGGTCGGGCCAACGAATACGACTTTCATTCCGCCTCAGTGGATTTGAAAACGGCGGAGGCAGCCTGTCCGCCGTCAATCGTCTTCATGGACAGCCATGTTCATGGCGATCTTCAGCCATGAAGTGATTCCGCGGGGCGGGTTCCGGATTGGGCGTGGGTCTGATCCGACTCGGGCGTCTGCGCCATCGCCGCGACGAGAGAGATGATCTTCTTGCGAAGCACCGGGTCGGTGATCTTCAGGAAGGCCCGGTTGAGTGCGATACCCTCCTTCGAGGCGACGAAGGATGAAATCTCCTGGGATTCGTGAACATCTGCAGCGGGCTTGCCCGATTGGGCGCTGCCCTCGTCCTGCTGGAAGAAAAAGCTCGGATGAACACCGAGTATGTCGGCGATCGCCTGCAACCGGCTGGCGCCGATGCGGTTGGTGCCTTTTTCGTACTTCTGGACTTGCTGAAAGGTGATGCCGAGCCCGTCGGCGAGCTTTTCCTGGCTCAGACCTATCATCAGTCTGCGCATGCGAACACGCGAGCCGACAAAGGCATCGATCGGGTTAGGATCCTTTTTGTTCATCTGGTAGTCTCCTCGCGAGTTCGATTCAGCTTACGGCATATAAGTTTGCTTGAATGAACGCCGCGATGCAATCAGCACGCGTCGCTTTCTGTGGCAAAACGCAAGTTTCCAATGATTGTCGGGTTCGAAACGCCGGTCGGCAGAGAACTTGCCGCACCAGGGGGCAAGTCGCAGCATTCATGTACCGGAACGTTGTCGTCGAATCGGATAGGATTTAAGGGAACATCAGTAAGGAGTGGAAGCCTGCGACAATGAGTGTTGAGTCCAAATCAGAAGCAACCCCGCCACGGCGCTTTGCCGGCTCGATCGTCGTCATGGGCGTCTCCGGCAGCGGCAAATCGTCGGTGGGGGAGGCGATCTCGGAAGCTTGCGGATATCCCTTCATCGAAGGCGACGCGCTCCATCCTCCGGAAAACATCAGGAAAATGTCCGAGGGGATTCCGCTCACCGACGACGACCGCTGGCCGTGGCTCGCTGCGATCGGAGAGCAACTGGCGAGCCGGGAGCCCGTTGTCGTTTCCTGCTCCGCCCTCAAGCGCAGCTACAGGGACAAGCTTCGCGAAAGCACACCCGGCGGCCTGGCCTTCGTCTTTCTCCACGGCAGCGAGTCCGTGCTTGCGGAGCGGATGCACCACCGCACAGGGCATTTCATGCCGTCCTCTTTGCTGCAGACGCAGCTTGCGACGCTTGAGGATCCGAGAGGGGAGGTGAGGACGGTCGCCGTAGACGTCGCCCAACCGCTGGCGGAGATCGTCCGCGAGGCGCTTGCAGGCCTCGCCCGTCTTTAAGGTTGCATTTCGCAATGCCCGCCGCGGTCTTTGCAGATCGTGCTTGGCACGCCGGCTCTTTGGAAGGAAATTAGCCGGCGGCGATGTTATCGTTCGCGACGGTGGATGTGCGGCGACACACCGTAGCGGCTCACTTCTGCTCGGCGATGGGGAGATCGTGGAGCGGGCGTCGGGAGGAGATGGAAATGTTTGAAGCTGGATTGAACTTCGCGCTTGGCGAGGAGATCGATGCGCTGCGCGAGAGCGTGCGCCGCTTCGCAGCGGAGCGAATCGCGCCGCTTGCGGACGATGTGGATCGCAAAAACGCCTTTCCGATGTCGCTCTGGCGGGAGATGGGGGAGATCGGCCTGCTCGGCGTTACCGCCGACGAGGCTCATGGGGGCGCGGGACTCGGCTATCTCGCCCATTGCGTGGCGATGGAAGAGATCAGCCGCGCATCCGCTTCGGTGGGCCTGAGCTACGGCGCCCACTCCAATCTCTGCGTCAATCAGATCAACCGCAACGGCAAACCGGCACAGAAGAGCAGATATCTGCCGAAGCTCATTTCCGGCGAGCATGTCGGGGCGCTTGCCATGTCCGAGCCCGGTGCCGGCTCCGATGTCGTTTCGATGAAACTCAGGGCCGACAAGCGCGGCGACCGTTACGTCCTGAACGGCAGCAAAATGTGGATCACCAACGGCCCGGACGCCGATGTCCTGGTCGTCTACGCCAAGACCGATCCGGCAGCCGGACCGCGCGGCATCACCGCTTTCCTGGTGGAAAAGGCATTCCCCGGCTTTTCGGCCGGCCAGAAGCTCGACAAGCTCGGCATGCGCGGATCGAACACGTCGGAACTCATCTTCACGGATTGCGAGGTGCCGGAGGAAAACGTGCTCGGCGGCGTGGGCGAGGGCGTCAAGGTGCTGATGTCCGGCCTCGATTACGAGCGGGTCGTGCTTTCTGCCGGACCGCTCGGGATCATGGCCGCTTGCCTCGATGTCGTCGTCCCCTATCTCCATGAGCGCAAGCAGTTCGGGCAACCGATCGGCGAGTTCCAGTTGATGCAGGGAAAGCTTGCCGACATGTATGTGACGATGAATGCCGCGCGGGCCTATGTCTATGCCGTAGCGGCCGCTTGCGACCGTGGTGAGACTGCGCGCAAGGACGCGGCCGGCTGTATTCTCTACGCGGCGGAAAAGGCGACGGCCATGGCGCTGGAGGCGATACAGGCGCTGGGCGGCAATGGCTACACCAACGATTATCCGGCAGGCCGGCTGCTGCGCGACGCGAAGCTGTACGAGATCGGTGCGGGCACGAGCGAGATCCGTCGCATGCTGATCGGACGGGAGCTCTTCGCCGAAACGAAATAGGCCGAATAGGTAACGCTTGGGGGGAGCATGACAGTATTGCGTTCGCATATTTCGCCGTCCTCGGAGGAGTTCAAGGCGAACCGCGCGGCCATGACGGAGGCCATCGCGACGGTCGAGGACGCGGTGCGCCTGGCCGCAGCCGGTGGCGGCGAGACGGCGCGCGAGCGCCACGTCAGCCGCGGCAAGCTCCTGCCGCGGGATCGGCTCGCTACTCTCATCGATCCGGGCACGCCTTTTCTGGAGGTAGGAGCGACCGCCGCACATGGAATGTACAACGACGATGCGCCGGGCGCGGGCCTGATCACCGGCATCGGCCGGATCTCCGGCCGCGAGTGCATGATCGTCTGCAACGATCCGACGGTCAAAGGCGGCACCTACTATCCCCTGACGGTCAAGAAGCATTTGCGCGCGCAGGAGATCGCGGCGGAGAACCGGCTGCCCTGCGTCTATCTTGTCGACTCCGGCGGCGCGAACCTGCCGAACCAGGACGAGGTCTTTCCGGACCGGGACCATTTCGGCCGCATCTTCTACAACCAGGCCAACATGTCGGCGGCCGGCATCCCTCAGATCGCGGTGGTCATGGGATCCTGCACGGCGGGCGGCGCCTATGTGCCTGCCATGTCCGACGAAGCGATCATCGTCGAAAAGCAGGGCACCATCTTTCTCGCAGGGCCGCCGCTCGTTCGCGCGGCGACCGGCGAGGTAGTCTCGGCCGAAGACCTTGGCGGCGCCGACGTCCACACGCGTCTTTCGGGCGTTGCCGATCACCTTGCGCGCGACGATGCGCATGCGCTGGCCTTGGCGCGCCGGGCCGTTTCGGCCTTGAACCGTGAGAAGCCGTGGCCGGTCGAGCGCATCGAGCCGGAGCCGCCACTCTACGATCCGGAGGAGATCGCCGGCATCGTCCCCGCCGACCTCAAGACGCCCTACGAAATCCGCGAGGTGGTCGCCCGGCTTGTCGATGGTTCCCGTTTCGACGAGTTCAAGGCGCGCTTCGGCACCACGCTCGTTTGCGGTTTCGCCCATGTCCACGGAATTCCCGTCGGCATCGTCGCCAATAATGGCGTGCTCTTCTCGGAATCGGCCCTCAAGGGCGCCCATTTCGTGGAGCTCTGCGCCCAGCGCAGGATTCCGCTGGTCTTTCTGCAGAACATCACCGGCTTCATGGTCGGCCGCAAATACGAGACGGAGGGAATTGCCAAGCACGGCGCCAAGCTGGTGACCGCAGTGGCCACCGTGAAAGTGCCGAAGATCACCATGCTGGTCGGCGGCTCGTTCGGGGCGGGCAATTACGGGATGTGCGGGCGCGCCTTCTCGCCGCGGTTTCTCTGGACGTGGCCGAACAGCCGCATTTCGGTCATGGGCGGCGAACAGGCGGCAGGCGTCCTCTCCTCGGTGCGCGGCGAAGCCTTGAGGCGGTCAGGGAAACCGTGGAGCGAAGAGGAGGAGGCACGCTTTCGCCAGCCGGTGCTCGATCTGTTCGAACGGCAGAGCCATCCGCTCTATGCATCGGCAAGGCTTTGGGATGACGGCGTGATCGATCCGCGCAAGAGCCGCGACGTGCTGGCGCTGTCTCTGTCGGCGGCTTTGAACGCGCCGATCGAGGAGACGCGCTTCGGACTGTTCAGAATGTGACGAGAGGTCCCGAGATGAAACGCGACAACATCAATGCCCTGAATGCACCGCAGCCGCGCGGCGGTTATTCGCAGGCTGTCAGCGTCGAGGATTTCCGGCGGATGCTTTTCGTCAGCGGCCAAATTCCGGTGACGTCGGACGACGTCGTGCCGGAAGGTTTCGAAGCGCAGGCGCGCCAGGTCTGGCTGAACGTCGATGCGCAGCTCAAGGCGGCCGGCATGTCCAAGACCGACATCGTCAAGGTCACGACCTATCTCGCCGACAGGCAGCATGTCGTGGCAAACCGTGAAATCCGCAACGACTATTTCGGCTCGCTGGCGCCGGCGATGACGGTGGTGATCACCGGCATTTTCGATTCGGCCTGGCTCATGGAAGTCGAAGTGGTAGCGGCGCAATAGCACCGGAAAAGAGGCGCATGTTTTCGAAGCTCCTGATTGCCAATCGCGGTGAGATCGCCTGCCGCATCATCCGCACCGCGCGACGGCTCGGCATTCGCACCGTCGCCGTCTATTCCGACGCAGACGGAGACGCGCTGCATGTGGCACTCGCCGACGAGGCGATCCGGATCGGGGGAGCGCCCGCCGCCGAAAGCTATCTGGCGATTGCGCCCATCGTTCAAGCGGCAGGAAGCGTCGGCGCACAAGCCATTCATCCGGGCTATGGTTTTCTCTCGGAGAACGCCGATTTCGCCGAGGCTGTCGAAGAAGCAGGCATGATATTCGTCGGGCCGCCGCCGGCCGCGATCCGCGCCATGGGTCTCAAGGACGCGGCCAAGGCGCTCATGGAACGATCCGGAGTACCGGTCGTGCCCGGCTACCACGGCGATGAGCAGGATGCATCCTTTCTTGCCGAGAGGGCACGGGAGATCGGATATCCGGTGCTGATCAAGGCGCGGGCGGGCGGCGGCGGCAGAGGCATGCGCCGGGTCGAGCGGCAGGAGGATTTCGGCCCGGCGCTGGAGACCGCACGACGGGAGGCCGAATCCGCCTTCGGCGACGGTTCGGTGCTTATAGAGCGCTATCTGACGAAGCCGCGTCACATCGAGATGCAGGTCTTCGGCGACCGGCACGGCAATATCGTTCACCTCTTCGAGCGCGACTGCTCGCTGCAACGGCGACATCAGAAGGTGATCGAGGAGGCGCCGGCGCCCGGCATGACTGCTGAGGTCCGCCGTGCGATGGGCGATGCAGCGGTCAGAGCCGCCCAGGCGATCAGCTATGTCGGCGCCGGCACGGTGGAATTCATCGCCGATGTGACCAACGGTCTCTGGCCGGATCACTTCTATTTCATGGAGATGAACACGCGGCTGCAGGTGGAGCATCCGGTCACGGAAGCGATCACCGGCATCGATCTCGTGGAATGGCAGTTGCGGGTCGCCAGCGGCGAGCCGCTGCCGAAGAAACAGGCCGATATTTCCATGAACGGCTGGGCCTTCGAGGCGCGCCTCTATGCGGAGGATCCGGCCCGGGGCTTCCTGCCGGCGACCGGCCGGCTGACGCAATTGAGCTTTCCCGAGGATGCTGCGCGGATCGATTCCGGCGTCCGGCAGGGGGATACGATCAGGCCCTATTACGATCCGCTGATTGCCAAGGTGATCGTGCATGGCCAGAACCGTTCGGCGGCGCTCGGTCGGTTGCAGGACGCTCTCAAGGAATGCCGCATCGGCGGCACCGTTACCAACCGCGATTTTCTCATCCGCCTGACGGAAGAGCACGATTTCCGCTCCGGCCATCCGGATACGGGGCTGATCGACCGCGAGATCGAGCGCCTGACCGCGCCGGTCGCACCCGGCGACGAGGCGCTGGCGCTGGCGGCGATCATATCGACCGGCGCGCTCGATCCGAACAAGTCGAGCGATCCATGGTCGTCGCTCGGCTCCTGGCAAATCTGGGGCGACGCGCACCGCATGGTGGTGATCGAGCATGCGGACGACCGCGTAACCGTGACCTTGGCTTCGCGCGGCCGCGACCAGTTCGCCGTGCGTGCCGGCGCGAGCACGCTGCCCGTCCTCGTGCTCGACCGCTTCGAGGGTGGTGCCCGGCTCGAGGTGGCCGGACAGAAGCGCCTGATCCGTTTCTCGCGGGATCGCGAGGCGTTGACGCTCTTCCATGGCGGGCGCAACCTGGTGTTCCAACTGCCGGACGGATTGACCGGCGGGCAGAGCAGCGAGATCGCCGACGACGAGCTGGTCGCGCCGATGCCGGGCCTCGTGAAGCTGGTGCGGGTCGGCGCCGGCGACGCGGTGACAAAGGGACAGGCACTCGTCGTGATGGAGGCGATGAAGATGGAACTGACGCTCTCGGCCTCACGCGAGGGCACGATCGCCAATGTGCATGTGGCGGAAGGCGCTCAGGTCAGCGAGGGCACGGTGCTCGTGACGCTGATGGAGGAGGCTGCGCAATGACGTCGCCGGCAAAGGAGCGCGTCACGATTGTCGAGGTGGCGCCGCGCGACGGTCTTCAAAACGAGTCGCGGCTCGTCGCCACCGAGGACAAGGTCAGGCTCGTCGATCTGCTGTCCGACTGCGGTTACGAGCGCATCGAAGTAACGAGCTTCGTCAGTCCGCGCTGGGTACCGCAATTGGCCGATGCGCCGGCTGTCATGGCTGACATCGTCCGGCGTCCGGGCACGCGTTACGCGGCACTGACGCCCAATATGCGCGGCTTCGAGGCGGCGCTTGCGGCTGGCGCCGACGAGGTCGCGATCTTTGCCTCGGCGTCGGAAGGCTTCTCCGAGAAGAACATCAACTGCTCGATTGCCGAAAGCATTGAGCGTTTTCGGCCGGTCGCCGAAGCAAGCCGGCGCCAAGGCATTCCCCTGCGCGGCTATGTGAGCTGTGTCGTCGAATGTCCCTATGAGGGCGCGATCGCGCCGGCGCAGACCGCCCGCGTCGCGGGGCTGCTTGCCGACCTCGGCTGCTACGAGATCAGTCTCGGCGACACGATCGGGCGCGGCACGCCGGAAGCGATCGATGCCATGCTGACAGCGGCGCTCTGCGAGATCGATGCCAAGAAACTCGCCGGGCATTTCCACGACACGCGCGGCCGGGCACTGGAGAATATCGCGGTAGCACTGGAGCGCGGTATCCGGGTTTTCGACGCTTCGGCCGGCGGGCTCGGCGGCTGTCCCTATGCGCCGGGAGCGGCCGGCAATGTCGATACGCTTGCGGTGAACGCCTTTCTCGATGCGCGGGGTTTTGCCACCGGCCTCGACTCGGACAAACTTGAGCGCGCCGCTGCTTTTGCACTATCGCTGAGGAGCGCAGCATGACCTTCGATACGATCCGCTGTGCCATCGACCAGCGCGGCGTCGCCCGGGTGACGCTTGCCCGCTCAGCAAAGCACAATGCGCTTTCTGCAACCATGATCGGCGAATTGACGGCCATCGCAGACCGGCTCGCAACCGACACATCGATCAGGGCAGTCATTCTCGACGCCAAAGGCAAGAGTTTCTGTGCCGGCGGCGATCTCGAATGGATGCGTCAGCAGTTTTCCGCCGACCGGCCGACGCGGATCGCCGAGGCGACGCGGCTTGCGATGATGTTGAAGGCGCTGAACGATCTGCCGAAGCCGCTGATTGCGCGCGTGCATGGGAACGCCTTTGGCGGCGGCGTCGGGCTGATCAGCGTCTGCGACACGGTGATCGCCGCTTCCGGCGCCAAATTCGGCCTGACCGAGACGCGCCTCGGGCTGATCCCGGCGACGATCAGCCCCTATGTCGTTGCCCGGACAGGCGAGGCGCGGGCGCGGCCGCTGTTCATGTCGGCGCGGATCTTCGGTGCGGAGGAGGCGAAGGTCGCCGGTTTCGTGACGACGGTCGTCGACGGCACCATGCTGGACGGAGCCGTCGAAGCCGCGGTGACGGCCTATCTCGTCGCGGCTCCGGGCGCCGCCGGGCGGGCGAAGCGGCTTGCGCGGTCGCTGGGCCTTCCCATCACCGACGCCGTCATCGCCGCGACGATAGAGCACCTTGCCGATACCTGGGAAACGGACGAAGCACGGGAGGGCGTGTCGGCCTTCTTTGAACGGCGCAATCCCTCCTGGCGGCTATGAGCCGAGATTGAGCTTGAATCGAGGGGAAATCGATCCTATTTTTATAGGGACCCGATCAAAACAGGATCGATTTCTCATGATTGCCCTCGATTTCCAGATCCCTGCAGCCCGTTTCGGGGACGATCATTCCCCGTTTCTCTCGGCCCGCCTGGTCGCCGACCGATTGGGCGTCACGCTCGCCGAACTCGCAAAGCTGATCGGTGTCGCCCGCAATACGCTGACGGCGAAATCCGGCGCCCGGAAGGTCGACAGCGCCTTGAGCAAGGTCGTCCGCATCCTGGCCATGGCTTCCGAAATGGCGGGCGACGAGGCCCGCGCCGTCATCTGGTTCAAGCACCAGCCTATTCCCGGCTGGGCCGGCAAGACGGCGTTCGACCTGGTCGGTGAAGGCAAGGCCGACAAGGTGCTCGCCTATCTCGAATCGGTACGCGCCGGCGTCTACGCTTAAGACGGGATGAGGAAGCACATTCCGCCCGCATCGCGGCCCGAGCCGGAACTGCCGCAGTCGGTCGAGCCCATAACGCTCTGGCGGGCCTTCGTTCCACGCTGGGCACATATGCCGCTATCCGGCGCGGGTGCTGCTCGCTTCGGTGGCCGCTGGAACCCGATCGGCGTGCCTGCGATCTATGGCGCGCGCGAGCTTTCCACCGCCTGGGCCGAATACAATCAGGGTTTCGTCCAGCATCCGGCGCTGATCGTGCAGCTCGAGTTGCTGGGGGCGAGACTCGCGGACCTCACGGATGTCAGCCTTCTTGTGGAGCTTGGTGTGGATGAGGCGATCCATCGCTGCGAATGGCGTGATGCGCTCGACAAGGGCGCGGTGCCGGAGACCCACAGGCTCCAGTCGGAGCTTCTGGCGCGCGACTTCCATGGGGTGATCTATCCATCCTTCATGTCGCCCGGCGGCACCTGTGTTGCGCTCTGGCGTTGGAACGGTCCGCAAGAACCGCGTCTCGGCGTCATCGACCCCGATGGTCGGCTGCCGAAATCGCCCGCCTCATGGGTTTGAAGATTCGTGCGACCGCCGCCGCTTGTTTGATTTCCTCATTCCTGTGCTTGTCACAGGAATCCAGCCAGACCAAGTCCGTGGGCTGAAAGAACGCTTCCCGCGCCGCAGACGCGGCGCTGCTGGATCCCTGTGACGAGCACTGTTGGGGTGGACGGCTCCCAACGGCATCGCAATGTGCCAGAGTGAGTCGTTAAGATATCAATCGAGGGAGACCGTCCGTGGAG
>NZ_JBHMIW010000022.1:0-112273 GCF_042436655.1 Sinorhizobium sp. P24N7
CATCCGAACCCGCTCTTCCATCCGACAAGTCTCGTTAAACGGCATCAAAAGGTCCCCCTCAGATGCCAATCTAACCTGTCGACAATCATCCCGGTCTAATCTGTCGACAATCTACCCGGTCTGAACCTGCCGTCGCCCTCCCCCGGCTTCGTCCCCCTGCCTCCAGGAGATGCGCTATGATCCCCGGATTTTCCATCGAGACCCTTCTTGCCTTGCATGTCGCGGTCAGTCTGATTGGCATTGCGAGCGGCCTCGTCGCCCTGCACGCGCTCGCCGCCGGCCGCTGGCTCGGCCATCGGCACGCAGTTTTCCTCGTCACCACCGCGGCCACCAGCATCACCGGCTTCCTCTTTCCCTTCAGCGGGATCACGCCCGCACTGGTGGTCGGGGCGATTTCCGTCCTCACCCTCGTCATCGCCTTTGCCGCGCTTTATGCCTTCACGCTCCGCGGCTGGGCGCGGCCGGCCTATGTGGTGAGCGCGACATTCGCGCTCTATCTCAACCTCTTCGTTCTTATCGTGCAGAGCTTCCTCAAGGTTCCGGTGCTGCAGCCGCTGGCGCCGACGCAAACCGAGGCGCCTGTCGTCGCTGCGCAAGCCCTGTTGCTGACGGCAGGCATGGTGCTCGGCGCAACTGCGGTCATCGGGTCGCGACGGGCGGCATTGCCGCTGCCCGTGCGCCCGAGATCCAGGAAAAGTGCGTAGCGGTTTTCCGTCGGCAGTGCGTAGTTTCAAAAAGTTGGAGCGTTCGGTGTTTTAAGGAAACGCTGAACGCTCCAGGCCGGGGATGACCCAACAAGCGCCGTATCGATACGGCGCGCTTCGTGCTGTCGGTCAATGCTCGTTGGCCGGCGCTCCGTGAGCGGTGACGATCGCCTGGGCTTCCTTGCCGTAGAGTTCCTCGAAATGATCGAAACTCTTGGAAAAATAGCCGATGCCCTGGGTGGCGGATCTGAGCGAGCGCGCCAGGTCGTCGAGCGCGCTGCCGGGTAGAAGGGCGCGGAAGATATCCCAGCCTTTCGCCGCTTCGTCCCGATCGAAGCCCAGCACCTGGCCCTTCAACGAGGCAACGATCGGCACGAGACTGCCCGAATAGACCGACGGGACATGGATTTCGACGCGAAAGACCGGTTGCATCAGTACGGAGGCGGCCTGCGACAGCGCCTGCCGCACGCCAAGCTTGCCGGCCGTGCGGAACGCATATTCCGAGCTGTCGACCGAATGGTGTTGGCCGTCGGTGAGCAGCACGCCGACATCGATGACCTTGAAGCCAAGGGGTCCCTTCTCCATCGCCTCGCGTGCGCCCGCCTCGACCGCAGGGATGTAATTGCGCGGCACGGCACCGCCCTTGACCGTCTCGGCAAAGGAAAATCCGTCGCCTCGTCCGTTCGGATGGACGCTGAGCTTCACATCCGCGAATTGCCCGGCCCCGCCGGTCTGCTTGCGATGACGGTAATGGACGTCCGAGGACTTCGAAACGGTCTCCCGGTAGATCGGGCTCGGGGGCCGGTCGCTCACCTCGACATGGAAGACGTCCGACAACGTCCTGCAGACTTCGCGCAGATGCACCGGGCCTTGGGCGCAAACGAGCTGCGCCCCTGTCCCCTCCTCCTGCATCACCTTCAGGCCGCGATCTGTCTCGGCGAGTTTCGCAAGGGTCTCGGAGAGCTTGGTCTCGTCGCGTTCGCTCGCCGGCACCAGTATCCGCTCGAGCATGGGGTTCGGGGGGGTCGTCCAGTCGGGCGGAGCGAGGGCGGCACCGGCCGTCAACAGCGACGGGACCGGCAGGTGGTCGGATTTGACCGCTCCGAAGAGCTGGCCCGCCTCGGTCACGCCCGAACCGATGGGCCGGCCGCTTGCGGGATCCTGCAGAGCGCCGAGACTTCCGCCGCCGAGCGTCGCCCCCTGCTTCACTCCGTTCTGGAGAGCGCGGGCAAGAACCGTCTTGCCGACGCTCTGGCGATAATGGGCATGGAAACTGACTGCAAGGAGCGTCGCCTCGTCGACGCCGGCACCCGCGGCAAGGCGCTTTCTCAGCGCCTCAGCGCGCGGCGCCTCGTGGCGGAGCGCCTTCATCAGCCGCATCAGGCCGTTGCCGTGGCCGGCGGAGCCGAGGAGCACCGGAATGATCTTGTTTTCGTTCAGAACCCGTGTCGAGATCGAATAGATCGCGTCGCTGGCCGGCTCGCGGTCCTCGATGAGCTCTTCCAGCAGCCAATCGTCGAATTCCGAAAGGTGCTCGAGAAGCTCCGCGCGTGCCTCGTGTTCGCGCTCCACCGCGCTTTCGGGGATCTCAAAGAGAGAGGACGGCTGTCCCTCGCGATAGCGCCAGGCCCGCTCCGAAATCAGATCGCAGCTGCCGATGATCCTGTCGCCGTCGCGGATGGGAATCTGCCGCAGGATGAGCGGACGGCTGCAGAAATCCTGCAGGGCGGCGACGATGTCCCTTATGCGCCCTCGCGGCTCGTCCATGCGGTTGATGAAGAGGATGCAAGGCGTGCCGGACGCCTCGATCATGCGCAAGTAAGGGGCGGCGAGAACCGCCTCGTCCAGTATCGGCGAAACACAGAGAACACATGCGTCGCTCGCGAGCAGCGCATGCTGCGCATGCGCCAGGGCCTCGTTATTGCCGGGAACGTCGAGCGCGCACCAGGCCTCGCCGCCAAATTCGAATTCGGTGAGGCCCAGTCCATATGGCGTAACTGATTTTTTCGGCTCGCCTCCCAGCGAGCCCACCCTCTCCACGAGCGTGGATTTTCCGATCTGCGAAGGACCGAGTACAGTAAAGCAGCGCATCGGCGTTCCTCCCTCTGCCAGGATGACACTGCAGACAGGATGCCCTTCGACGAGCCAAAGCGCCAGAGATTGGTGCTTTTTCTTGCAAAAATTGCGCGTTAGCAGGAATTGACGCGGTCTATGCGGGCGCGCTCGGCGCGAACTCCGCAATGAGCTCGTGGCGATCTCCGGGATAGGTGAGCAGCACGCTGGTGACCGGTACGCCGCCGCTCCAGGTCCGTCGCTCGATGACGAGACAGGCCGCGCCGACCGCCACTTCGAGCGCCTGGGCCGTCGGGCGGCTCGCCGCGACGGCCCTGATGCGATGTTCCGCGGTGCTCCAGGGCACCTTACCGAGCAGCCACGAGCCCGGGGCAGCGGTCTCGAAGGTCTCGGTCTCGGCTTCCGGCACCGCCGAAAGATTGATCAACCGCTCCTCGAGGCAGAAAACCCGGCCGCCGGCAAAATGGCGGCAGGTGACATCGAGAAGCCGGGACGAGAGAGGCAGATCGATGCGCCCCTCATCGCCGGCACGCATCTTGCGCACCGCTCGCTCGCCGAGACGGTAGGCGTAGTCGAGCCCGAGGGACTGCACCTCTCGCTTGACGTCGTGAATCTCCATCACCGCGGATTGGACCTGCGGAAAGCTGACATAGCTTCCGGACTTGCGCCGCCGCTCGATCAGTCCCCGCTTCACGAGTTCGCTCAGGGCCTTGTTCACGGTCATTCGCGAACAGCCGTATTGCTCCGTGAGTTCGTGCTCGAAAGGAATGCGGTACCCCGGCGGCCAGTCGCCGGAAAGAATGTGGCCCTCGACCTCGCTCAGAATTTTCTGATGCAGTGACTGAGGCTGTTCCTGACGTTTTTCTTCGGTGTAGGCACGATTGCTGGAAATGGCGGGACCCTCGCTCGTAAACGACCCCGTACCTTACCCATTTCGCGCCAAGACGACAGCCCTCCCGCATGTTTCCCGACACATCGTCGCTTCAAGAGAAGGACTTGCGACAGAGGCGTTTCAATAGAAGAGGTGCCACGGCGCCAGGAAGGCTCGAGCCCACTCCCGATCCACTTCGCCGTCACACAGCGCGTTCTCCCGGTCGGGACGGTCGTTCGCCGGCTCCTTGCTGGCCGCGGGTTTGCGGGCCACGCCGGTGCGCCGAGGTGGAACGAGGTAGCCGAGGGTCATTCCGCCGAGATAGAACATGCCTTATCCTTCTCTTATCCGACCTGCCGCGCTCGATCCTGTCACAATCCGGTCCGCTGTCGATAGTCTACTAAAATTATGATCTATAGCGGCCCCGTGGCGGTTGCACCGTCAGGAGGAGATTTGCGCGACCGCTCGGATGCGCGACGCTTCGCCAACGCCAATGTCGGCCGGATCGGTCCGGCTGGACTGCTTGCGAGTTGTCCGCGGACAACCAATGAACTGCCGGATGACAAAACTGCAGCGCTCCGGCAGCACAACCGAGCTTTTTGTTAAGCGTTTGTAAAATGGCAACGAATCGGCGCATAGTATAACTGCGCAGATCAGCTCCCATTGGGGAATTTTGCGCAGTTTTTGGAGAATAGGAATGTTGCAACAGAGAATCCAGAGTCTTGAGGAGCAGGAGCATTTGCCGTCGCTCTTGTCTGCCGACGCTCAGGAACTCGCACACCAGTTGCAGGAGCATCAGAAGAAGATCTTTTCTCCGTCGGCGCAAAAGACGATGCGGCTCTTCAGTCCGGCAGAGGCAGCGGCCTTCATCGGAATCGGCGAAGGCTATCTGCGCCAGATCGCCTCAGAAGGCCATGGCCCGCAGCCGCTGTCAAACGGCCGCCGCATGTATGCGATGGAGGACATCGACCGTATCCGCCGGGTTCTCGACGAAGGCAGCAAGACCGGCAAATATATTCCGCATCGCCGACCAGGCGAAAAGCTGCAAGTCATCTCCGTCATGAATTTCAAAGGCGGTTCAGGCAAGACGACGACATCCGCTCACCTCGCGCAGTATCTCGCCTTGCGCGGCTATCGGGTGCTGGCGATCGATCTCGATCCACAGGCCTCCCTCTCCGCCCTCTTCGGCCATCAGCCGGAACTGGACGTCGGCGAAGGGGAAACGCTCTACGGCGCCATACGCTACGAGGCCCCCAGGCCGATCGCGGAGGTGGTTCGGTCGACCTATACCGCCAATCTTCACCTCATTCCGGGCAATCTCGAACTCATGGAATTCGAGCACGAGACTCCGAAAGCGATGATCGCGGGCTCCACCGAGACCATGTTCTTCGCGCGGATCGGCGAGGTGCTTTCCGAGATCGAGAGCTTCTACGACATCGTCGTCATCGACTGCCCGCCGCAGCTCGGCTTCCTGACCATGTCGGCGCTTTGCGCGGCGACCTCCGTGCTCATCACCGTGCACCCGCAGATGCTCGACGTCATGTCCATGTCCCAGTTCCTGTCGATGACGAGCGAGCTCATGGCCGTTGTCGAGAACGCCGGCGGGCGCACCAGCTATGACTGGATGCGCTATCTGGTCACGCGTTTCGAGCCGAACGACGGACCGCAGAGTCAGATGACCGGTTTCATGCGCGCGATCTTCGGTAACCGCATGCTGCAGAACGCGATGGTGAAATCGACCGCGATTTCCGACGCCGGCGTGACCAAGCAGACGCTCTATGAGGTGGAGCGCTCGCAATTCATACGCGGTACCTACGATCGGGCAATGGATTCGCTCTCCCTCGTCAATGCAGAGATCGAAGAGATGATCCGCAGGGTCTGGGGGAGGAAGTAACCGATGGCCCGCAAGAACCTGATCGGCATTTCCGACAGCCCCCTCACCTCCGAAGACGGGGAGCGTCCGGCCGTCGGTCGTCCGATCGCGGGCCTTGCGCCCGCCCAGCGCTCCAATGGCCTCGTCGGCGGCATCACCAGATCCCTTTCGAACATCACCCAGAAGGTCGAACGGGCGGAGGAATTGGAGCGCCAGCTTGCCGAGGGGCACGCGATCGTCGAACTGGACCCGGAGCTGATCGATTCCTCTTTCATCATCGATAGGCTGGGTGTCGCCCCCGAGGTTCAGGCCATGCTGGTTCAGCAGATCCGGGACCACGGACAACAGGTTCCGATCCTCGTACGGCCGCATCCGGCGGAAAACGGCCGATATCAGGTCGCCTACGGCCACAGGCGGCTTGCGGCATTGCGCGAGATCGGCACCAAGGTCAAGGCGGTCATCCGGAACCTGAACGACGAGCAGCTCGTCATTTCCCAGGGGCAGGAAAACAACGCCCGCACCGACCTCTCCTTCATAGAGCGAGCCTTATTCGCATCGCGTCTTGAAGATCGCGGCTTCTCGCGGGACACGATCATGTCGGCCCTCGGAGTCGACAAGGCGGCGCTCTCCAAGATGATCGCCGTCGTCCGCCGATTGCCGTTGGAGATCATCGAAGCCATCGGTGCCGCGCCGGGTTTCGGCAGGAGGCGGTGGATCGAACTCGCCGATCTCATCGACCGCGATGACTGGCGTCCGAAGGCATTGGATTTCATCGATGCGCCGGAGTTCAAGGCGCTGGAGAGCGATCAGCGTTTCGAAAAGCTGTTTGCCTTGCTGAGCCTCGCCAGGAAGCCCTCAAAGGCGGAAACCTGGATTGCTCCGGACAGGAGCCGCGCCGTGCGGATTCGTGAAACGGATGCGGAAACGACGCTGGCCTTCAGCAAGAAGGCGGCACCGGGCTTTGCAGAATTCGTGAGGAAGAGGCTTGAAGCGCTCTACCTCGAATATCAACGGGAAACAGGAGACTAAACAGAGCAAAAGAAAAAGGCTTCCGAACGACTAGCGCTGCGGAAACCCTTCTCTCGTGTAGCAACTAGAGAATCCCATTTCCGCGAATCAGTGTCAAGCATTTTTGACGTCGTTTCGGCGAACGAATTTCTTTTGCCTTGGAAAAGGTGAAGAAAATGGAACGTGGAAGTGTGACGACGCCCTTTGGGCGGCGGGCGATGACGCTTGGCATGCTCGCAAGTCAGATCGCCGCCGGCAACGTCCCACCGGACCGGTCGGTGGACAAGTGGAAATTGTTTCGTTCTCTCTGTGAAGCGAAGACGGTGATCGGCGTGTCCGATCGTTCGCTTGCGGTGTTGAACGCCCTTTTAAGCTTCTATCCAGGAGCCGAGCTCTCGGGTGAAAATGGCCTCGTCGTTTTCCCCTCCAATGCGCAGCTCTCGCTCCGAACCCACGGAATGGCGGGCACCACGCTCCGCCGGCATCTTGCATGCCTCGTGGAATCGGGTCTGATCCTGCGGCGCGACAGCCCGAATGGTAAGCGTTACGCTCGAAGGAGCCGCAATGGTGCGGTAGGCGAAGCTTTCGGATTCGACCTCTCCCCACTCGTAGCCCGGGCCGATGAGTTCAAAATCGCCGCTGCCGAACTTGCCGCAGCCAAACAGTATCACCGTCAGATGCGTGAAAGGCTGAGCCTCTGCCGGCGCGACATCGCCAAGCTGCTCGAGCTCCTTCGTGAATCAGGCGTGCCAGCCGGCTGGGAGCAGCAGCAGCGGCGATATGAAGAATTGTCCGCGCCTCTCTCGCGCAAGGCATCGGTCAGCGACGTCGAGGCCCTTCACGACGCTATGGCGGAAATTCGCGCCGATCTGTCCAATCAATTGGAAAAACTACTTAATTCGGAAAAAATGGATGCCAATGATCGCCATAATGGGCAGCACATACAGAATTCACATCCAGACTCTCAATTTGAATCTGAACCTGGCTTGGGAAAAGGGTCGGGGAAATTTTCGGCAAGCGCCCGAAGCTGCAACGTGGATCCTGTAACGCCGAAGGCGAAGCTCTCGGAGGTCTCGACCGATGTCGATGCGCAGACCCCTGTCAGACCGGCGCCTCCATCTCTGCCGATCTCCCGCCTCGCCCGGGAAATTCCCCTGCCCGTCCTCCTATCCGCTTGCCCGCAGATCACCGATTACGGACCACAGGGCCGGATAACGACCTGGAAGGAACTGCTGACCGCTGCAATCGTCGTCAGGACCATGCTGAACGTGAGCACGGATGCCTATGACGATGCATGCACGGTCCTCGGCCAGGAAAATGCTGCCACCGTCATCGCCTGCATCCTGGAGAGAGCCGATTGCATAAGTTCGCCGGGCGGGTATCTTCGGGTTCTTACCGCGAGAGCGCGGCGCCAGGCTTTCTCTGTTGCTCCGATGGTTGCTGCACTGAGGCGCGCGCGAGGGCCAAACATGCCGCTTGCCGGTTGACGCCTCTCGCTCAGCGGACCCCATAAGACAGGGATCTCAAGCGCTGTAGGATCTGTCTGTCGTAAGGTTGGGTCTGGCTTGCGACGCGGACCACTCGCGGTTGCCTTGACGCTCCAGATAGGGGAAACTCGCCTCAGTTGGGGATTCGCATTCGTTTGATTTGCCGCCTTGGTGTCTGTTTTTTAACAATTTTGCTTCTATCGTAAGGTATTGGCGAACAAAGCGATAAATCGGCAATGCGGAAGCTAAATCGCCAATAAGTTCCGTCACGCGGACGGCCCATTGCGAAGCTTGGTAACCGCAACGACGGCGGCCAACCACCTCCCCTATTCTCCAATCGAGCGACGTCGTCCGGACGGCCAACCAATTTGGGAACATCGGGACCGATGATATGCAAGTGTCGATCCCTGCTGCCGTTTCCCCAGTTGACAGCTGTCAACAATGCGAACTTTGCCGTCACTCGCGCCAGTGTTCCGCGACCCATGGGCTCGGGAGAATATAGTGCCGGAGGTAGCGGAACGGGCTCCTTTCTCTTCTGTCTGGAGAGAAGAGCCCGCGAATATGATCGATCGGCGTCGCCACCCGCCCCTTATATCCGAACTGCCCGTCTATCGCATGTTGCGGCAGCAGACCGCGCGGAAAAATAACCACGCGTGCATCCGCCGGCAGCTGGGGCGGCAGGAAGTAGTTCAAGGGGAATGGCCGCCGACAATCCTGGCGGAAATGCAGAACGAAACGCCGCGGGAAGAATTTCGCACCTCCTGGCGCGTTGCGCGTCACGAAGCGTTGCTCGAATTCATATTCGTCCGCCACCTGTTGCGGGTCGGCGCGGAACTTCTCCTGCAATGGGACCAGCTTTCCGACGGGGAAGCGGAACAGCGACGTCTGCCCGAGACGCTCAAGCGGCGTCGTCTGATTGCGGGTCATCACGATATCGTTGGGACCGCCGATCTCGAAAAACGCGTCGAGCGATCCGACGACCACCAGATCGAGGTCGAGAAAGAGCACCGGTCCCTTGAGGTTGCCGAGTTCCGGGCCCCACAGGCGCGCCTTGGGCCAGATTCCCTTGGTATTCACCGGCATCTCGACGTCGAGCGGCGGAAGGTCCTCGCAGAGTATTTCCGACCGAAGGCCTTCCCTATTGTCGGTAAAACAGGTGAAGGTGAAAGGCGGCGTGATGTTGCGGGCGACCATCGCGAAGAGGCGGTTCACGAAAGGTGCGCCGTATTTCGTTCCCCAATTTATACAGATTACCTGCTTGACGCCGCCGGAAGCGGCGAGAATATCGGATACCATAGACGCTTGCCTTCCTTGTGTCTAACGGCGCATCCGCACAGCTGAGCCTTGCCGAGGGGCGACTTGCTCCGGTCCGGAACTCTCCCGCTGTGCAGACAGCCGTTACCTTCTGGAGTTCCGGGAGCGTCGGGCGACCCGAGATCGAGGGCGCTCCGCCATGCCGGCCCGGAGTTGACAGCTGTCAACTCCATCAAGTTGGTTGGTCTTAGGCCGGTCTTAAGATCAACGCCGCCGGCGCGCAAGCGTCCTCGTGGACAGCGTGCGGGGAACAGATGTGAGCGGAGCACAATAGGGGTGGAAAACCTTCGAATAGCTGTGCCGGAACGAAGGCGCGTGTTACCTTCCGTTTCACCGCCAACGCTTTGCTTTCAAAATGAGATATAAGATCCCTGATCCGCTCGATCCGGCGCTGCTGCCGGCCCTGATTGCCGCCGAAGACGGGCTCGCCAGGCTCGACGAGCGGGCAGGCCGTCATGCCGTCGCCGAGGGCTTTCGGGAGCGCGGCCAGTTTTTCGACGCGGCGGCGGCCCTATGGGTCGCCGGTGAACTGGTCCATGTCGAGGACCTGGTTCTACACGATTCGCATATGGACGCGCGCGCTCCGTCGCACGAGCTGACCATCGCGCACGCGGTTCTGAGGGCGCGGCGGCGATTGGATTTGGCTGATGCCGACTGGGCCTTGTCGCCGCCCGGGCTGAGCGCGTTGCGCGGCGAGGCGGGTCCGGCAGTCAGGCATGACTCTCCCGACACTTCGGCTTTCCGGGACGATCCGGACGAAACGGATGCGCCCGACATGGCGGACGGTCCGATGGACAGCTCCCTTTCCGACGCATTCGCCGAGATCGATGCGGCGATTGCCCGGTCCGCGCGGCTGCTGGACATTCATGCTGGAAGCGCGGCCATGGCGGAACAGCCCGCAATCGAAACGCAGTCGCCGAGAGTGGAGCCGACGGGCCAACTCGGCCTGCTTTTCGATGACGACTGGGATGAGGCCGCCCGGCTCGACGCGTGGCGCGCCGTGCTGCCGGTTGCCGACCAACTGCCCGCCGCGCTTGGGGCTGCCGTTCTTTTCGATGCATGGGAGCGCATCGAGCCGTTGCGCCGGCAGCACTGGCTCGGCTCGCTTCTCGTCGGCGCCTATCTTCGATTTCGCGGCAAGGTCGGTTCGCACGTGCTCGCCTATAATACGGGCTTGAAGACGATCCGCCACGAGCGTCGACGCTCAAAGGACCGGCTGACGCGTCTCACCGGTTTTCTGGAGGCGATGTCCGCGGCGGCCGAACTCGGCATGAAGGAACTCGACCGTCTGTCGCTCGCCAGGACGCAGATGGAAATGCGGATCAAAGACCGCCGATCGAACAGCAATCTCCCGGGCCTGATCGATCTCGTTCTGTCGCGGCCGATCGTCTCCGCACCTCTGATCGCGCGCCATCTCGGGGTCACGCCGCGCGGCGCCCTCAATCTTGTGCGCGAACTCGGGGTGCGCGAAATGACGGGCAGGGGGCGCTATCGCGGCTGGGGCGTGCTCTGAAAGAGCGAGGGGAAACGGCCGCTTCAGCTCCGCCGCAGATTGAGCTCGCTCGTCACCACGCGTTTTCCTGTCGCCGGATCCACGTCGACAGTACTGAGGCGCATTCCGTTCTCGCCGCGTTTCTGCACGATGAGCGTCGCCTTGCGATCGCCGTTGACTTCCCTTGCCCAGGTGACGCCGAGATTGATGGCGTTGCCGCGGCGGCTCCCGGACAAGGCGGACCGCCCGCCTCTCGGGCCGACATAGATGCCGGTATAGCGGGTGCCGTCGGATCGCAGATCCGCGCTGATCGAGCGTGACACCACGAGCAGACCGCGGCAGGTTCCTCTCATGGCGAGGGCGGTACCGGTCGCATCCGAGCTGAAATTGCACGAGACATTGATCGGTCCTCGGTCGATGCGAAGCAGCACCGTGCCGCCGCCGGTCCATCGGCCCTCCAGCGAATTGAGAAAGGCGGCCTCGTCGGCCGGGGCAGCGCTCGTCTCCAAGGGAAGTATCCCCCCGACGAGCACGAGCCCCGCAAGCACGAACCGGGATATCTTCCGCCGCATCATCGTCATAAGCCTCCCGTTCTGGAGCGGAGTGAGGAAAGGCACGCGGTCTTCCGCAGACGCTCGTTGAGCGACCGGTCCGAATGAAACGGCGGATGGCTGCGAAGGTTCCGGCGGGCCGTTATCGCAACAGTATCACCGATCGGTCGCGGCGGGCAGACGCCGGATGACTCCAGGAACGCTCGCCGGAGGTCAGGCAAATTTTCTGGCGCCGGCGACGCAGGCGACGATGGCGACCGTCGCGGCAAGCATGCCCCAGCTGACGGTTTCGCCGAGCAATGTCGAAGCCAGCGCAAGACCGAAGAAGGGCTGCAGCAATTGTAACTGGCCGACCGCCACGATCCCTCCCAGCGCCAGACCGCGATACCAGAAGATGAAGCCGATGAGCATGCTGAAGACGGAGACGTATCCGAAGCCGAGCCAGGAAGCGGCGCTCAGGCCCGCAAGAGTCGACGGCATGGTGGCGAGCATCAGGGCCGTCATGATCGGAAGGGAGAGGACGAGGGCCCAGGAAATGACCTGCCAGCCGCCGAGCCTGCGCGACAGCTTCGCACCCTCCGCGTAACCGAGCCCGCACGCGACGATGGCAGCGAGCATCAGGAGATCCCCGATCGGGGAGGCGGAAAAGCCCTGCCGTGCCGCGAAGCCGACCACGATCGCGCTGCCGAGGCCGGAGAACACCCAGAAGGTCGGGCGTGGACGCTCGCCGCCGCGAAGCACGCCGAAAATCGCCGTCGCAAGCGGCAGAAGGCCGATGAAGACGATGGAATGGGCGGAAGTCACGTGACGCAGCGCAAGCGCCGTCAGAAGCGGGAAACCGACGACGACGCCGAGCGAGATCACGGCCAGCGATGCGAGGTCTCCGCGGGCAGGCCGTCTTTCTCGGAACGCGAAGAGCAGGCAGAAGGCGAGAATTCCAGCGATCGTCGCCCGTGCCACGGTCAGGAAGATGGGGTCGAAGTCCATCACTGCGACGCGGGTCGCCGGCAACGAGCCGCTGAAGATCACGACGCCGATCAAACCACTCATCCAGCCACTTGCTGCCTTGTTCATACCTATGCTCCCTTTTCTCCGGTATCGGGCTGGATCGCTGGCCGTTCCAGAGACAGTAGGGTACAGTTGATAAGAACTGTCATGGAGAAAGGGCAAGTACGGATGCAGCTGAAAGCGACGAGTGCCGCTGGCGAAAGCCTGATCGCCAGGGTAATGGGCACGGTGAAGCACCGGATAGCCGCGCGGAGTTTGACGCCCGGCGCGAGGCTCCCGTCCATCCGTTCCTTCGCTTTGACGATGAAAGTTTCCAAGTCCACGGTGGTCGAGGCCTATGAGCGCCTTCAGGCCGAGGGTGTGATCCGCTCGCGGCCGGGCTCGGGCTTCTTCGTAGCGGCGCCGCTCGCGCCGCTCACGCTTGCCGAGATCGGCCCGCGCGTGGACCGGGCCGTCGATCCCCTGTGGATCTCGCGCCAGGCCCTTGAGCCGGGGGAGGGGGTACTGAGGCCCGGCTGCGGCTGGCTGCCCCCGCACTGGATGCCGGAGGAAGGACTACGGCGGGCGTTGCGGGGCATCGCCCGCGGCGGCGCCGCCACGCTCGTCGACTATGGTTCGCCACTCGGATTGCTGCCGCTGCGTCAGCTTCTGGCACGGCGCGTGGCGCAGCACGGCATAGAGGCATCGCCCGATCAGATATTGCTCACCGAATCCGGCACGCAGGCGATCGATCTGCTTTGCCGTTTCCTGCTGAAGCCGGGGGATGCGGTGCTCGTCGACGATCCGTGTTATTTCAATTTCCACGCACTCCTCAGGGCGCATCAGGCAAAAATCGTCGGTGTTCCCTATACGCCCGGCGGGCCGGACATCGGCCGCTTCGCCGAAGCGCTCGCAGAACACAAGCCGCGGCTCTACATCACCAATTCCGCCATTCACAACCCGACCGGCGCAATGCTGTCGCCGCTCGTCGGCCATCGTCTGCTCAAGCTTGCGGAGCAGGCCGGGCTGACGATCATCGAGGACGATATCTTCGCCGATTTCGAAGAGACGCCGGCGCCGCGCCTTGCGGCTTTCGACGGGCTCGAAAGGGTGGTGCACATAGGCAGCTTCTCGAAAACGCTTTCGGCGGCGGTGCGCTGCGGCTTCATCGTGGCGCCTCGCGGATGGGTGGAGGCGTTGACCGACCTCAAGATCGCCACGTGCTTCGGCGCCGCCGGCTTCTCCTCCGAACTGGTGCTGACGCTCCTGAAAGACGGCAGCTATCGCAAGCACATGGAGACGGTGCGTCAGCGCCTGGCAGGGGCGATGGCCGAGACTGCCCGAAGACTCGCCCGGATCGGCATCACGCCCTGGATCGAGCCGCAGGCGGGCATGTTCCTCTGGTGCCGGCTGCCCGATGGCATCGATGCCGCCAAGCTCGCGAGGCAAGCGCTCGCCAGAGGCATCGTGCTCGCACCGGGCAATGTCTTCAGTCATACGCAGACGGCCAGCGGCTTTTTGCGCTTCAATGTCGCCCAGTCGGAAGACGAGCGGCTTTTTCGCGAGCTTGCAGCACTCATGGCCGCTGCGTAGATCACGATCATTCCAGGCCCGTTCTAAGGCCTGTTGCGTCTCGTAAAACGCGCGGCGCTGTAGGAAACTTTTCGGGGGCCTGCAACCTTTCCTCGTTCCTGTGACAAGCACAGGAATGAGGAAATCAAACAAGCCGCTGGGGTGGCCAGATCTCAACAGGCCTTAGCCCGCCACCCCGATGCCTGCACCGGAGAAACCGTGGAGGCCCCTGTCAGAAACGCGTGGTCAGGCTCGTGAGCCAGGCCGGGGAAGCCTCGACCAGCGCGGCCTCCAGCTGCTTGTCCACGCCTGTCAGGATGGCGATCCCGATCACCAGCAACACGGCGCCGAATACGGCTTTTGCGACCTTGCCAAAGCCCAGCATCCGGTCCCGCCAGCGGTTGAGGACCTCACGCGACAGCTGGCCGAGGAGCAATAGCGGCGCGGCGGCCCCAAGACCGAAGGCGGCCATGGTCAGGAAGACCTGAGTGAGGTTCTCGCCCCGCGCTGCCATCAGTGACGCGGCGCCGAGGGTCGGACCGACGCAGGGGCTCCAGACGGTGCCGAGCAAAAGGCCGACGACGAATTGGCCTCTCCAGCCATCGCCCTGTTGACCACCGAAGCGGCGCTCCGTCCAATTGCCGATCGGTCCCGCTGCCGTAGCGAACCGAACCTGCATCGAGGGACGGATGAGGACGACGCCGAGGCCGATCATCAGCAATGCGCCGAACGAGCGGAAAAAGTCGAGGTCGAGCCCGATACCGAAGCCGAGCAAGGCGACGAACATCCCGATCGCCACGAAGGAGCCGGCCAGCCCTGCCGCAAGTGCAAGATGGCCATAGCGGTGCTTGCCGATGGCGGTCGCGAGCACGATAGGCACCAGTGGCAGAACGCAGGGCGACAGGATGGAAAGCACGCCCGCGATCGTCGCGAAAATCAGCGTTGAAATCATCGTTCAGTTCGTCAACGCCGATCTGAACAATGCCTCGATCGAGGCCGGGTCGGTATCGCCGACCGAGCGGGCCGTCTCGGAAGCTCCCTTGAAGGCGATCAGCGTCGACTGGCGCTGTGCACCGAGCGCCTGCACGACGTCCTTCTGCTTGTCGAAATCCACCTTGAAGACCGTTACTGCCGAGAAATCGGGCGATGCGGCGAGCTTTTCGACGATTGGTTCCTGGGCGGCGCAGGTCGGGCACCAGCTCGCCCAGATATCGACGACGATCGGGTTACCCGCCTGCTGCGCCGCCTCGAAAGCTGTGGTTTCGAAGGGTTTCAGTTCGCCCGCGAATGCGGTCGCCGCGGTCAGGGCGACGAATGCGGTACCGGCAAACGCTGCCATGCGTGTGAAAGCTCTCATCTTTGAACTCCTCTCATGAGCCGCTACCCACGAAGCGGCCGCTGCCGAGCGACGGCTCGGGACGGGGATGCCCCGAAGCGCCGTTCGGTGGATTCGACAGGCCATGGCGGGGAAACGTTACGCTTTGGAGGAACACAAGATCGTGATCGGCGGCGGCGAAACGGCAAGCGGCTTTCGTTGGTCTCATCCTCGGAATTTCAGGAGGATACGCATGACAAATTCCCACTGCACGCGCGCCGTTGCCGCCGCCTGCCTGTCGCTCACCCTTGCCGCTGCTCCCGCAGCGGCCGGGGAAATCTTCGAGCTGAACGGCGTGGCCATCTCGGGCTACGATCCGGTCAGCTATTTCTCATCCGGCGGGCCCACCAAGGGCTCGCCCGAAATCAACGCTGCCTACAAGGGTGCGACTTTCCATTTCGCGACGGCGGGCAACCGCACGCTCTTCATAGCGGAACCGGAGAAGTACCTGCCGCAATACGGCGGCTACTGCGCCTACGGCACCGCGCGCGGCTATAAGGCGCCCACCGAGCCACATGCATTCACGGTCGTCGGTGGGAAACTCTACCTGAACTACGACGCGGCAATTCAGGACACCTGGCGTCAGGACAAGGCGGGCTATATCTCCAAGGCGGACCAGAACTGGCCCGCGGTCAAGGATCAATAGGCTGGAGGAGGGCTTTCAGGAGCCCGTTCGCCGATCCGGACCGATATCGCGGGGATGCGGGCACGGCCTCCCTTCGCGGATCACGCCCCCATCGCGGTGGGCCACGTCGCTGCCTTCGACCAGTCCGATGATTTCGGCGCGATGCTGGTCGAGATGCGGCGGAGGGTGCTGGTAGGCAACCGGGGTCGCGGAAAGCTTCAGCGGATTGCCGAGGAGACGCACCGGCCGCCCGTCCTCCTGCTCCATGGTGATGACCATGTCCCGTGCCAATGTCTGCGGGTCGGCGAGCACTTCGTCGACACCGGCGACCTGCCCGGCAGGAACGCCCGCCTTCAGAAGGCGCTCGACCCAGACGTCCGCACCATCCGCCCGGAGCGCTTCAGTTATGATCTTCGCCAGGTCGTTCCGGTTTTCGACACGGTCGCAGTTGGCGCGGAAGCGGGCGTCGCAGCCCAGTTCGGGCAGGCCGATGGCGCGGCAGAAGCGCTTGAACTGCTCGTCGTTGCCGACGGCCACCGCGAGGTCACGATCGGCCGTGGGAAATGTCTGATAGGGGGCGATGTTCGGGTGGGCATTTCCGATCCGCTCGGGTCGCTTGCCCGATACGAGATGGTTGGTGGCGGCGTTGATGAGCCAGGCGACCTGGGTGTCGTAGAGGGAAAGATCGATATATTGCCCCTCTCCCGTCGTCTCCTTATGCCGGAGCGCCGCCAGAATTCCGATCGTGGCGTACATTCCGCACATGACGTCGGCGATGCCCACGCCGACCTTCGTGGGCTGCCCTCCCTCTTCGTCCGGGTGCCCGGTAATGCTCATCATCCCGCCCATTGCCTGGATCAGGAAGTCGTATCCGGTCCTGTCCCGATAGGGGCCGGTCTGGCCGAAACCGGATATGGAGCACCAGACGAGGTCGGGTTTGATGCGCGCCATATCCTCGTAGCCGATGCCGCGGCGGGCGAGGTCTCCCGGCTTGTAGTTCTCGATCACGACGTCCGAGATCGCCACGAGCTTTTTCACGAGTTCGACCTGGGCCTTGTCGGTAATGTCGATGGCAATCGATTTCTTGTTGCGGTTGGCGGAAAGGAAATAGGCGCTGAGGTCGCTATCCGCTCCCTCCG
Source organism: Sinorhizobium sp. P24N7 (assembly GCF_042436655.1). Lineage (NCBI taxonomy): Bacteria > Pseudomonadati > Pseudomonadota > Alphaproteobacteria > Hyphomicrobiales > Rhizobiaceae > Sinorhizobium > Sinorhizobium sp. P24N7. The sequence goes on from NZ_JBHMIW010000022.1 coordinate 17,072, forward strand.
CGCCGGGCACGAAGGGAGGCCCCCAGCGCCGGGTATCGTCGCCGAAAACCGGCCTCTCCACCTTGATGACCTCGGCGCCGAGATCGCCCAGCAACTGCGTCGCCGTAGGCCCGGCGAGAATCCGCGAGAGATCGAGGACCCGAATACCGGCGAGTGCGCCTTTTTTGCTCTGTTCCACCATAAAACTCCTTCACGCCGTCCACGGCGCCCGCTTGAACCAGGCCGCCACGTAGGTTGTCGCCACCAGAATTGCGAAACCGGCGAGATTGGCAGTCGCGACCGCCAAGGCGCCGCGCCCGGAATGGTCAAGAGCGATGCCGATGAGTTGGGCGACCACCATGCCCGTCATGAAGACCGGAAGGGATTGCTGGCCGACCCTGATCAGGATCGCTGTCAGCGGCCGGACCGCCGGATGATGAAGCCGCGCGCCTTTTTCGCCGACGACCAGCATGGCGATCTGCGCAAGGGCCAGAAAATGGACCAGCCGCAGGATACCGAAATCGGTCTTGCTCGTGAGCGGGCCGATCGCCTGCGCTACCTCCCGGAAGAAGGGCGAAGCCGAAAGGATCACATGCCAGGCGAAGGGAACGGTGACGACGACAAAGGCGAGCGAAGTGATCAACAGCTTGCGGCTCCCGACCGGCAGCTTCACCGTCCCGCGCATGAGGAAAAAGCCGAGGAAGAAAATGAGCTGCCAGCCGAACGGGTCGAAGAACCAGGGACGGTCGCTCCAGGGCTCGGCCTGGAGATGAGCGAGGCCGAACTGAGCCGACAGCCACAACGCCGCCATCAGGAAGAAGGGCAGCCAGGCGGCGACGCGCTCGGCGATGAGCATGACCGGCATCAGCGCCAGGATCACCATGTACATCGGCAGGATGTCGAAGTAGTTCGGCACATAGGTGAGCGTCATCAGGCCGATGAGCAGTGGTCCGGGATCTTCGAAGAAGCGGACGAGGTTGAGGCTCTGGATATAGGAGGTGCCGTCAGGCTTGTGCCCCGCCGCCGCCATGATGGTTGCAACCGTCAGGAAGACGGCGATATGCGCCCAATAGATCTGCCAGCACCGGTGAACCACGCGCGCGGTCAGGAGCCCGAAACCTTGCCGGTCGAACAATCTGCCGAAGGCGATCGCCGAGGCCATGCCCGAGAGGAAGACGAACATCTCGGTCGCGTCGGAAAAGCCGAAGCGCGCCGGTATCCAGAGCGCCCAGGGATCGTTCGGCACATGCGCAAGAAGGATGATCAGCATGCCGATGCCACGGAAGACATCGAGCCGCGGATCGCGGGCGCGCTTGCCCGCAATGCCTGAAGCCGGCAGCGTCAGTTCAGAAGGCGTCTTGGTAAGCATCCGCATCAAACCGGCAACTGATGAGAGTGAAGGTCGAGCGGCTTTCGGCCGCCCTGAGTTCGCGCTGCAGGGCAGGGGCATCGTCGACATTGACGCCGTAACCGCCGAACCCCTCGGCAATCCTCGCAAAATCGGTCTGGCCGAGCGCGACGCCGGCGGGCGCGAGCCCGCTTGCCCGCTGCTTCAGGGCTATCAGGGCAAGGCTGCAGTCCTGGAAGACGACGACCGTCAAGGGAAGCGCCAGATCCCGGAGCGTTGCCAACTCGCCGAGCCCCATCTCCAGGCCGCCGTCCCCCATGACCGCTATGACGCGTTGCGACGGATCGGCCACCTTCGCGCCGATCGCCAGCGGCAGCGCGGCGGCCATGGTGCAGAACCCCGCCGACTGCAGGAGCGAGAGCGGGCGCCGGCAGACCCATTTCTGGGAAAGGAGTATGCGGTGGGCGCCGCTGTCCACCGTCACGAGGGCGTCTGATCCGGCCACTTCGTTCAGCGTTTCGATGATCGCATGCGGCCCCCATGCGTGGGGAGCGCGAAAGATTCGCTTCAGTTCGTTCGCGGCCCTTGCGGGTTCCTGTTCAGGCCATGACGGATGGCCGGCAACCGTCTCCGCGAGCACTTGCACCGTTGCTGCCGTATCCGCAACAAAACGGGAGCCGCAGTGATGCATGGCATGGTCGGGGGCCGCTGCCGTCAGCTCGACGATGCGGGCGGAATCAGCTGCATCGAGCCAGCCGAGACGCATTTCGATCGGATCGTAGCCGACCATCAGGACGAGGTCGGCCTCGTTGAAAAGGGCGAGCAGGACCCGGTCCGCCGCGGGCGAGAGCCCGGCCGCACCGAGCGAAAGCGGGTGCGTTTCATCGATCAGGCCCTTGCCCTTGTAGGTTGTGACCACGGGGGCCTCGATCTTCTCCGCCAGAAGGCGGATGGCCTCTCCGGCTCCCTCGCGGGCGGCTTCGAAGCCGGCGAGGATGATCGGTCTGCGGGCCGCATCCAGGCATCTGCCAAGGCTTGCGACAGCCCCGTCGTCGGCGCCGACCGAGGGGCGACGGACGGTCGGCGGCCCGACGATGCGAGGGGCTGGATCGTCCATTGCCGCTACCGCCGGCGAGAGGTCGAGATGCACCGGTCCCATCGGTTCCGCCCTTGCGATGGCGAGTGCCCGCGCAACCGTGGAAGCGGCGCTCTCCGGCTCGACTTCTAATCTCGCCTTGACGATCGGTCGGAGGAGAGCGGCGTGGTCTATCACCTGATGTGTGTAGCGCGCCCGCGTCGAGCGATCGACGACACCCGAAAGTACGACCAGCGGAACGCGTTCCTGCAAGGCGTCCGCAATGCCGTTGACTGCATTCGCAAGGCCCGGTCCGACCGTGGTGACCAGGATGCCGAGCGCGCCGCTCGAAATGCTGGCGCCGGCAGCCATCGAGGCTGCGGCCGTCTCGTGGCGCGCCAGTTGAAAGCGAATGCCGGCCCTTTCGAGCGCATCGACAAGCGTCACCACCTCGCCGCCCGGCATGCCGAAAGCATGCCGGGCGCCATGCGCGTGCAGGGTTGCGGCAATGGTGTCGGCTACTCTCGGAACAGGTCTTTCGCGGCTTTCATTCATGGGGTCGAATACCTTTCGCGACGACGTGAGCGGACGTGAAATTGTTGGCTCGCGGAAAAGGCGCTATGTCTACGGCTGTCCCGCCGACGGAGATCAACGCATGCGCATCGCTCCCCCGGCCGTTCTGGCCGCAATCTGCCTTCTTACGACGGGAACCGGCGCCGTCGCCTGCGGAGGCTCCGTCCCATGCCCCGTCGAAGGCGGTTCTTACCGGATCGAAATGCCCGAGGGGGGCAAGCCCAAGGGCGCCTATGTCTTCTTCCACGGCTATCGCAGCTCCGCGGAACTGCAGATGCGGCATCGGGCGCTGGTCGACACCGCGCGCCGGCACGGCCTGGCCTTCGTCGCGGTGGACGGGGTGCAGGGAACCTGGTCGCATCCGAATGCGCCGGGGCACTATCGCAATGAAGCAGCCTTCGTGCGCCGGGTTCTCGACGACCTCGACAAGCGTTTCGATTTCGACCGTTCCAACACGCTGGTCGGTGGCTTCTCGCAAGGTGCCTCCATGGCCTGGTACAGCCTCTGCCGTTCCGGCGACCGGCTCGCAGGTGCCGTCACCTTTTCCGGCGTCTTCTGGAACCCGCTTCCGAAACCTGAGGACTGCGTACCGGACCTGCCGCCGATCATCCACTTCCATGGCCGGCAGGATGGAACCTTCCCTCTCGCCGGAAAAGCGATCGGGAGCAGGTTCCATCAGGGAGATACGTTCAAAAGCGTCGCTTTCGCGCGTGAGGCCGCCCGGTGCGAGGGAGATGTCGAGACTATCGAAGTCGCCGACCTTTCCTGCACCGTGACCGTCGGCTGCGTACGCGGTGAGGTGACGCTCTGCCTCTACGACGGGGGACATCAGGTGAGGCCGGAATATCTCGACAGGGGCCTGACGCGACTCGGATTCTGAACGATGGGCGCTGCTGATGGTCATTTCCCGCTCTCGCGCCAGTCGACCACAAAGGCAACGACGACGCCGAAGAGGAGGTGGCCGGCGAGCGACACCCAGGTCAGCGGTATGAAGCCGAGGAAGGCGGGAAGTCCGGCGATGAGGTGCGCCATCACGTAGAGCGCGAATATCCAGAGGCCGGTCCCGAAGCCGAGCGCGGTCAGGATCAGGGGCAGTCCGGGCAGAATGAGCCGCTGAAGCGGACGCGCGATGAAGAGATAGCCGATCGGATAGAAGACGACGCCGACGACCGCATGGATGGCTTCCGCCAGGAAACGGTTCTGGAAGCCGAAGACGCTCTGGACGAGAGCCGCCGGCTCGAGCGGGCCGCCGACCAGCATCGGCGTGATGACGCGGGCCCAGAACTCCCAGGCGAGATCGGCGGCAAGGCCGGCGAGAACGATGGTGGCGAGCAATCTTGCGGAAACTGTCGGGAAAAGCGCCTCCCGCCGGGCAGTCATCGTGTGCATGTCGGTATCTCCGATACTGGTGGGGTGAACAGGCGTCCTGTGTCACGGCTTCTCGTTTCACAGGGAGGCATGGGTCTCGATGGAGCCCAGCAGCCGGTCCTCGACTTTGAGGTGGCGGCGCACGCTGCAGATGCGCGAGAATGCGGCCCTGTCGCCGTTGGCACCGGCGGCCTTGGCAAGGGCGAGGACGAAGAAGTCGCGTTGCGCATTGCTGCCGCCGATCTTGGGCAGGTCGGCGAGGATCGCGTCGAGCGAGCGGCGATCCCTGCCCGTCGACAGCCCCGCGATGATGCGGGCAAGGGGCAGCCCGACATCGGCCGCGACGCGCGCCTGCTCGCCGGTGCCTCCGGCCTTCAAGGCGAGTTCCTCGACCATCTCTCGCACGCTGTCGGTTTCGCCGAGGGCGACCAGGGCCGCGAGCGTGTGCAGGGCGGCAAAGACGAGAGTCGTGTCGCGGCGCCGGCTCAGCGCCGTCTCCGCCAGGTCCGACCAGCGCGATCCGACATCGACACCCGTCTGGCCGAGGCGCCAAAGAAGCGAAACGGCATTGGCCATGTCGCGGAAATCGTCGGTCTGCCGCGGGCGAACCTCGTCGTCGTAGATTCTCAGGACCTGATCATGGTCGCCTTGCTCCAGATGCAGAAGCGCCAGATGCCAGGCCATGTGGAAGGAGAAATTGTTGCACCGGGTCCAGGACGCCCGGCCGTGTTCCAGCCAGTTTATCCCCTTCGCCGCCTCTCCGCGCATCTCGTAGACGTGCGACACGGCGTGGCGACCCCAGGCATCATCGGGCTCCAGTCCGACCGCTTGCCGGCCGACCTCCTCGGCCGCATCGTAGAAGCCGAGCTCTTCGAGCGCGAAAGCGTGGCAGCCGAGCATGAATCCGGCAGCCGGCGTGTCCGTGCTCCACTGTTCCATGACCCGGGAACTGGCCGACAGCATGCCGGCAGCATCCCCCAGCATGAACCGCAGCGCATGGGAGATCTTGAACGGTAGAAACGTTGTCGCCCGCTCGAAAAACCCGTCATCGAGCAGTCTCGCCGCTTCGGAGAAGGAGCCGCTGACCGCTCTGTCCAGAGACTCGACGAGAATTCGCTCGTCACGCGTGCCGCCGTCACGGCTGGTCATCGCGCGCCTTGCGGCGATCAGCGCCTGCCCGGCCGGGGCGACGAGTTCCGATCGGGCAAGGATCAGGCTTGCAAATCCCTTGAGCGCGAGCGCCGCCACGTGCCCGGGATCCGCCTGCAGTGCCGCATCTAGCGCTGCACCCGTCGTCGGACGGTGGGCAGCCAGGCCGTAGACGGCTTGCTCGAATGCGGTCTGCGCCTCTTCGCTCGTCGTGCTGGTGGAAAGATTGAAGGCATCCAGTCTCATCGCTTCGGCTCCTGTGCAGGACCTTCGCGATCAGGTGCAGTCAGGCCGAGCTTCGCATAGAGATCGCCTGGAACGTCGTCGTCCAGGCTGGCTGCGGCAAGCCTCGTGGCGATCTTCATGCCCCGCACATAAGTGCGGCAATTTCGGCACTGCAGGAGATGCAGGGCGACCAGCAGGTTGGTTCGCTTCGAGCCGTCCCGGCTGACGAAGTCGCTGGCAAGATCCGGTATTTCCCTGCACTTCAGCATATTGCTCGTCTCACGATGAAGAACCTGATCGGGTCCTTCCCGTGAGACCGGCGAACTGGCCGGACGTTACAGGACAGGGGGTCACGCTTTCGTGAGCGCTGTCCGGTCGCCGGTCAATTGCGTCTCGATCTCGTCGCGGATGCGCGTACGTGCCCGATGCAAAAGGGTCCGCTGGTTTTCGGGAGTAAGGTCCAGGAGGCGGCAGGTTTCCGCAGCGTCTGCCCCTTCGACGTCGCGCATCACCAGGACCGCCTTCTGAGCAGGCGGCAAGCGATCGATCATCTGCCGCACATGCTCCCAGAGATGGCGCCCGGCGACGATCCGCTCCGGCGTGAGACCATCGAAGGAGACCGGCGCCTCGCTCCAATGGCCGCTTTCGTCGAATCGGCTGCGCAGCGTCTGCTCCGGATCCCGCCCCGGGTCTTCCCCCTTTCCCAATGCGGCATAGCGGCTCTCGCGCTTCGCGTGGTTCTTCGCCTTGTTCAGGAGGATGGAAATGATCCAGGTGGAAAGGGCCGATCTGCCTTCGAAGGACCCCAGGTTGGCGATGACGGCGAGCCAGGTTTCCTGGGCGACTTCCTCCGCGACGGCCCGGTTCCTGACGATGCTGTCCGCCAGCCTGACCAAAGCACCGTGGTGCCGTGCGATCAGCTCACTCATCGCCTTCTGGTCTCCCCTGCGGAGGAGGCTCAGAAAATGTTCGTCTATGCTGAACTTGACGGCGAACGCCGCCGCCGATAACCAGAATGTAAGCCCCATCACAACCGCCCGTTGCCCCGCGCCTCCTTGAATGACACGCTACACAAGCCGGTCGTCAAATGAAACCTGCGTGACCGGGCGCCTTCAGGCGGTCATCGCCCTGAAGTGGCCGAGCATCCGCGCCGCGTCGGGTTCGAGCCCGGTGAACAGCCGAAACGCGCCGACCGCCTGGAACACCGCCATGCCGCCGCCGTCGAGCGTTTTGCAGCCACGCCGCCGGGCCTCCCCGAGAAGCGCCGTTTCCAGCGGAAAATAGACGATCTCGGCGACCCAATGGCTTCGCGAAAGAAGCTCCGCGTCGAGCGGCAATCCGGGATATTTCGCCATGCCGGTCGGCGTCGCGTGGATGAGGCCGGCGGCATTTCCCATTTCCGAGGGGAGGTCGGTGCCGGCTGCCACCTCGGCTTTCGGAAAGAGAGGGGAGAGCATCCGGGCGAGCGCCTGCGCGCGGCCGGCCTCGCGGTCGAAGACGACCAGCCGCTGCAAGCCGAGCGAGAGCGCGGCATAGGCCGTGGCGACCCCCGCTCCGCCGGCGCCGAGCTGCACAGCGCAGGAGAGGTCGGCATCCGGCAGGCCGCGCCGGAAGCCTTCGGCAAAACCCCACCAGTCCGTATTGTGGCCGTAACGCCGTCCGCTTCTGAGGACCACCGTGTTGACGGCGCCGAGTTGCCGCGCCTCGGGGGCGAGCTCGTCGAGATAAGGAATGACCGCCTGCTTGCAGGGATGGGTGATATTGAGCCCGGCAACCCCCCGCCGCTCGGCGTCGGCGAGCAGGCGCGGCAGGTCCTTCTCGCTCGCCCCCAGCACGTTGAGATCGATCAGCTCATAATCGTAGCGAATGCCCTGCGCCGCACCTTCCGCCATGTGCATCGCCGGCGTCAGCGATGCCTGGATGCCCGCGCCGATCAGGCCCACCTTCAAGGATCTTACAAGCGTTTCGGTCATGCGTCGGGTTCCGGTTGTTTCGGTTTTCGGCTGCGGCCACGGCGCGCCGGCCCGCCCGGTTGCGGGCGGACCGGCATGACGATCACTGGCCGCGGGCGGTGCCGATTTCCTTGAAGAGCGCCTCGACCGTCTCCTGGCCGATATCGGCACTGAACTTCTCGATCATCGGCTTGACGGCATCGCGCAGTTTCTGCGTTTCCTCGGGGCTCAGTTCGCTGACCTCCATCCCCGTCTTGCGGATCTCTTCGAGTGCTGCGGCATCCTGCTCGCGCGAGACCTTGCGCTGGAAGTCGCGCGCTTCGACGGCTGCCTGTTGCAGTACGGCCTTCTCCTCGTCATTGAGGCCGTCCCAGAACTTCTTGCTGACGAGCACGATCTGCGGATTGTACTGATGACGGGTGAGCGTCATGTACTTCTGCACCTCGTAGAATTTTGCGTTGATGATGTTGGCGGACGGATTCTCCTGGCCGTCGACCGTTCCCGTTTCGAGCGCGGTATAGAGCTCGGTATAGGGGAGCGGCACCGCATTGGCGCCGAGCGCGTTGAAAAGCTCGACCGGGATTGGCGACTGAATGGTGCGGATCTTCAGGCCCTTGATGTCTTCGAGCTTGGTCACCGGATGCCGGTTGTTGGTCAGGTTGCGGAAACCGAGCTCCCAATAGGCGAGGCCTACGAGCCCGGTGTCGGGCAGGCGTTCCATCAGGCCGGTGCCAAAGGGACCGTCCATCACCTTGTCCGCCTCCTCGCCGCTGTCGAACAGGAAGGGGAGGTCGACCGCGCCGAACTCCTTGACATTGCTCGCCAGAATGCCGGCGTTCAGCACCGTCATCTCGATGACGCCGCCCTGCAGCGCCGAAACGGTCTGCACGTCACCGCCGAGCGTCCCGCCCGGGAAGAGCTTCACCTCGATTTTGCCGCCGCTCTTCTCCTTCACGAGCTCGGCGAATTTCTCCATGCCGGTCACCTGCGGATGACCCTTGTTGTTCGCCGAGGCGAATTTGACCGTCTGATCGCGGATTTCCGCGAATGCCGGGCCCGCCGTCATGAGTGCCAGTGGCACCGCCAGGCCCAATGCCATTTTGGTCAGTCTGTCGAACATGTTTTCCTCCCAGGTTGGGCCGGTATCGTGCCGGCCTTGTTGACAGTCGAAAATCGCGCGTCAGCGTCCGAACCAGGAGACCGGAACGGTCACCAGTTCAGGGAACAGGACGAGCAGGAAAAGAACGATCAGTTCCGCGAAGAGGAAGGGCATCACGCCCTTCATCAGATTCTCCATCGAAAGCTTCGACACGCCGCAGATGACGTTCAGGACGGTGCCGACCGGAGGGGTGATCAGGCCGATCGAGTTGTTGATGATGAAGAGGACGCCGAAATAGACCGGATCGATGCCCGCCTGTTTGATGACCGGCATCAGCACCGGCGTCATGATCAGGATCGTCGGCGTCATGTCCATCGCGGTGCCGACGATCACGATCAACACCATGATCGCGATAAGCAGAGCCGTCTGGTTGCCCATCAGGGGCTCGAGGAGTGCGGCGAGCGCGCCGGGAACGTCGGCAACGGTGATCAGCCAGGCCGAAACCGCCGCGCAGGCGACGAGGAACATCACCACGGCGCTGATCTTGGCGGCCGAGACGAAGACGTGGAAGAGTTGCGCCGGCGCCAGTTCGCGATAGACGACCATCGAAACGAAGAGCGAATAGACGGCGGCGATGACACCCGCCTCCGTCGGCGTGAAGACGCCGAACTTCAGACCGACGATGATGATGACGGGCAGGAAAAGCGCCCAGAGGCTGTCGACGAAGGCCCTGAGCCGCAGCCTGCCGCTCTGCCGCGGCGGCAGTTCGAATTGCTCCTTGCGGGCGACGATCAGCCAGGTGATCGAAAGCGCCGCGGCGATCATCAGTCCCGGGAATATGCCGGCGAGGAAGAGTTTGGTGATGGAGACGCCGCCGACCACGCCGAATAGGATGAAGCCGATCGAGGGCGGTATGATCGGGCCGATGATCGAGGCGGAGGCGATGAGCCCGCCGGCGCGCGCCGGGTCGTGGCCGCTTTTCAGCATCATCGGCAGAAGCAGCGCGCCGAGTGCGGCCGCATCGGCGACCGCCGAACCGGAAAGACTGGAGAGAATGCAGGCCGCGAAGATCGCGACGAAGCCGAGCCCGCCGCGGATATGGCCGACCATGGCCATGGCCAGTGCGACAATGCGACGGGAGAGGCCGCCCGTATTCATGACCTCGCCGGCAAGCAGGAAGAAGGGAACGGCCATCAGCGGGAAGCTGTCGGCACCGTTCAGCACGTTCTGCGCCACGATCTGGGCGTCGAAGAGGCCGAGATAGAGCATCAGCGCCACGCCGCTCTGGATGAGGGCGAAGGCGATCGGCACGCCAAGAGCCATGGGTCCGAGAAGGGCGCCGAGGAAGATGGATACGGTCATCGCCGCCTCCTCAATGCTTCGCCGAAAGCGGACCGAGTGCGGGGGCGGAAAGGTCGTCCAGTGCTGCTTCGTCTTCGCTGTCGCGTACGAGATCGGTCGTGGTCACGTCGATGCGGCCGGTCGCGATCGCGAAGGCATCGGCGAGCAGGATCAGGAAGGCCGGAATGCCGAAGGCGAGGCCCGCACCGTAGAAGAAGGCCATGGAGATGCCGGTCGCCGGCGCGCCGACATGGAGGTTGATCAGCGTCTGGGTCCAGCTGCCGCTGATCACCAGCCAGATTGCAAAGAGCATCAGCGCGTGGCCGCAGAGCACGGCCGCCTTCGCGGCGCGCGGCGGCAAGCGCTTGATGAGCGAGTCGACGCCGAGATGGCCGTGCTCGCGCATGGCGACCACGGCGCCGAGAAAGGTGAGCCAGACGAAAAACATCCGCGACAGCTCCTCCGACACCGTTATTCCCTGGTTGAAGGCATAGCGCAGCACGACATTGCCGAAGACGAGAACGACCATGCCGGCAAGCAGCAGCGCGATCGTCACCTTCAACGCGAAGAAATAGAAATCGATGATGCGGCTCATCCGCTCCTCCCAAGCGACAGGCGAGCGACAGCCCAAGGCGCAGACCTGTCGCAGGCTTCTCCTCCCAACCAGGCGGTCGCCCGGAGCCCTCCACCACGCTCCTTCGTGGCGTTCGGCATGTCTCGTTGCAAAATGTACTAACTAGTTCGGAAAATCAATCCCGCGAGGTTGAAAGGGTTCGGCAAGGTGATATGTCTTGATCCATCGTTCGGGAGGTCCGTGGTTCGACCGCCGCCTTGCTTCGGCAAATTGGATCGGTAAACGGCTTGAGGGAGAGCGGGGGAGCAGCGCGGTGAAAATGGCGGAGCGGCAGGCAAACGGCAGGAAGAACGATCCGCAGCGGACGCAGGACGACATCCTCGAAGTCGCGACGGAGGAGTTCTCCACCCATGGCCTCGCAGGCGCGCGCGTCGATCAGATCGCCGAGCGCACCCGCACGTCGAAGCGGATGATCTATTATTACTTCGGCAGCAAGGAAGCGCTGTATCTCGCCGTCCTCGAGCGGTCCTATCGCAAGATCCGCACGCTGGAGGCCGACCTGGAGCTTGCGAACCTGCCTCCGGAAGAGGCACTTCGCACGCTGATCGCGACCACCTTCGACCATGACGAGGCCAATCCGGACTTCGTCCGTCTGGTCAGCATCGAAAACATTCATCGCGCCGCCCACATGCTGCGCTCTGATGCGATCCGCGACCTCAACGTCTCGGTGATCCAGATGATCGACGCGATCATCGAGCGCGGCCTTGGCGACGGGACCTTCCGCCGCAAGGCCGACCCGATCGACGTGCACATGCTGATCAGCGCCTTCTGCTTCTTCCGCGTGTCGAACCGCTACACCTTCGGCACGATCTTCCGTCGGGACCTGTCGGAGCCCGAGACGATCGCGCGGCATCGCACGATGATCGCCGATGCCGTGGTGAGCTATCTGAAGGGCGACGAGCCCGGCGCGGCGCTTCGCTAGATCCTCTCCGTTTTCATTTCTGCGATCAGCAGGGGAGCGAGGGCGAAAAGCATTCGCTTGTAGCGTTCTCGGGATTGACAGGCACGGCTTTGGTAATGTTATTACGTCGCTATCGAGTAATGTAATAACATAGCGACTCCGGGAATATCCGCTGCGCGATAGGCCCGGCCGTGCCGACGGACTGCGCGGACGAAAACTGTTTCAAAACAAAGAAAGGACCCCCCATGACATTGTCTCTCACCCGGGCCCGCCTGATGGCAGCAGTGGCGACCGCTTTCGTCCTGGCCGCACCCGGCGCACGCGCGGATGATCATGAGACGAAGGAGGCCTGGCGCCTGTTCGTCGCCGATCACACGCAGCCGGTGGTACGCGCCATCGACTTTTCGGACGGCAAGGAACTGGGCCGCTACGACACCAAGGGATATGCAGCCCTGACGGTCAGCGCATCCGGTCAGACGGTCTTCGCCGCGCAGTCGGAAGAGGACATCGTACACGTTATCAAGACCGGCATCGGGTTCTCGGATCATGGGGAGCATCGCGATCTGGAAGTCTCCGATGTGGCGCTTCTCCCGGTGGCGCTCGAGGGCAAGCGCCCCGCCCATGTGGTGCCGCATGGCGATCACGCGATCATTTTCTACGATCGCGGCGGCAAGGCGGACATCGTCGATGAAGCCGCACTTCTCGAAGGCAAGGCGCAGGTCAGGACCATCGATACGACCAGGCCGCACCATGGTGTCGCCGTGAGCATGGGGCGCCACGTCCTCGTCTCGGTGCCGGACACGGAAATCGAGCCGAAGCCGGACGAACTGCCGCCGCGCGTCGGCGTGCGTGTGATCGACGAGAAGGGCGGGCAGATCGGCGAGATCAGCAAATGCACCGACCTGCATGGCGAGGCCACATCAGCCCGTCTCGTCGCCTTCGGCTGCAAGGAAGGGGTGCTCGTCGCCCGCCCCGGCGGTATCGACGGGCCGAAGCTCACAATGCTTCCCTACCCCTCGGATTTCCCGAAGGGTCACACCGGCACCTTGCTCGGAGGCAAGGCGATGCAGTTCTTCCTCGGCAATTACGGCGACGATAAAGTCGTGCTCATCGATCCCGACAGCAGCGAACCGTATCGGCTGATCACGCTGCCGACCCGGCGGGTCGACTTCCTCCTGGATCCTGCAATGCCGGCCAATGCCTACATCCTGACGGAAGACGGCGACCTTCATGTGCTGGACGTGATCAAGGGGGAAATCCTCCGCAAGGGCAGGGTCACCGAGCCATACAGCAAGGACGGCCATTGGCGTGATCCGCGCCCGCGCCTGGCGGCAGCCGACGGCCAGATCGTGATCACCGACCCGCGACACGCTCTCCTCCGGGTGATCGATGCAGAGACTCTCAAGGAGACCCGCACGATCCCCATCGAAGGTCAGCCCTTTGCGATCGTCGCCGTCGGCGGTTCGGGCGCCTCGCACTAATTTCGAGCGGCTTTCACGTCGGGCTCAGTGCAGGTGCCTCAGCTTGTCGGGGTTCCTTACGACATAGATCGCAGCGATTTTGCCGCCCTCGATATCGAGGGCGGTGGTCTGGATTTCGCCGTCGGCTTCCATCGTGATGAAGCCGGGCAGCCCGTTGACGAAACCGATGCGCAGCAGTTTCGAGCCGTTCGCCCGAAAAAGCGCAGCCAGCTTCTCATGGACCTTCATAACGGCATCAAAGCCGACGATCGGCATGATCGCTGCCGAGCGCTTGCCGCCGCCGTCCGCATGGATGCTGACATCGGCCGCGAGCATCGCGCCGAACGCGTTCATGTCCCCGCTGCGCGAGGCCTTGAAGAAGGCCTCCGCAAGCTGGAGGCCGCGTTCCTTCTCGACGTGAAAGCGAGGCCTTGCCTCCCGGACATGCGAGCGTGCGCGGGCGGCAAGCTGCCGGCAGGCGGCGGCGTCGCGCTGGATGGTCGCCGCGACCTCCTCGAAACCGAGCCCGAACACGTCGTGCAACAGGAAAGCTGCCCGCTCGAGAGGGGACAACCGCTCCAGCGCCAGCATCAGCGGCAAGGTGACGTCTTCCTCTTCCTCCTCCTCCACGACGGGATCGGGAAGCCAAGGCCCCACATAGGTCTCGCGCTGGCGCCGAGCCGATTTCAGCTGATCGAGGCAGAGCCGGGTGACGGTGCGGCGCAGGAAGGCCTCCGGTTCGCGCACCGCGGCGCGGTCGGCCCCCATCCAGCGGATGAAGGCCTCCTGCACCATATCCTCGGCGTCGGCAACCGAGCCGAGCATGCGATAGGCGACGCGCATCAGCTTTGGACGCAGCGGGTCGAAACTCGCTGCCGCATCCGCTTGCGTAGCCTGTGTCATCAGGCGACCGCCTTCTCGGCGATTGTCTTTGCGGCTGCCGGTTCGACCCACAGGCCGAAGCCCACGGCGAGGCGGTTCCACCCGTTGATGACATTGATCATGAGCGTGAGCTTCACCTGCTCCTCCTGCGTGAACTCGGCCTTCAGCGCCTCATAGGCGGCGGCGTGAGTATGGCCCTCCGACAGCCGCGTCAAAGCTTCCGTCCAGGCGAGCGCAGCGCGCTCGCGGTCGGTATAGCACGGCGCCTCGCGCCATGCCGAGAGCAGGTAGATCCGCTGCTCGCTCTCGCCCTTGGCACGCGCCTCCGTCGTATGCATGTTGATGCAGTTTGCGCAACCGTTGATCTGCGAAGCGCGGATCTTGACGAGCTCGATAAGGCTCGACTCGAGGCTCGAAGCGATCGTGGTCGAGATGCTGAACCAGCTCTTCATCAGCGAAGGGGCGGCGGCAAAGGGATCAAGTCTGGCAGTCATGGTCGGTCTCCTTTTGTTGGTTCCGACACCATGACGAGACAGCGTCCGCCGGTGTGACATCGATGCGAAATTTTTTGTGCGTGGATCGAACTTTTACTGTTCCAGCGAACCGCCGGAGTTCCTCGTATCGTCCGCCCCGGGAGCCATCACGCCAATCCCGAAGGGTTCGAAGTGCTTCAGATTCCTAGTGACCACGACCAGGTCATGGACTTTCGCTGTGCCGGCGATCAGCGCATCGGCCATGCTGGGACTGTGACCGGCCGCGACCGCGATTGCTTCCAGTTGGCCCGATATCGGAGGAATTCAAGGGTCGATCTCGGGCTCGGCCACGCGGCGGGAAGACGACGACGGCGGCAACCGCGATCTTGATGGCCGAGAGGACAACACAGGTGCGATCGCGGCCGCCGAGCCGTGTGCGATAGGCGACGCGCGAAGAACCGTCGCCGGTGCTTCGCTGGATGTCTCCGCGGGTGGAAAGCGGGCATCAAGGCTGCGTTGCCAAGCCAATCATTCCGTCCTTATACTCCTCGGGCTATGGAGAAGACCTTCGTCGCGGCGCAAGAGGAACGGCCTGGGGAAGCTTGGCTTTCGCGGTTTGCCGCCGGTCGAGCCGAGGCGGAGAGCTGGTATTTCGGGCGGGCCCGACGAGCATCGGGTCCGAGCGCCAAAGAATGTCGCGAGGCCTTACGGCAGTACATGCCGGAACTCGTTCCTCACTATGAGCACGCCTGCGCTCTCGTTGGAGATGATGAGGTTGCTCATCGGATGCTCAGTCACTTTCGACCCGCGCCGGATGCTTACGGCTGCAGTCAATCTGTCTGGCTCGGGGAAGGGGGCCCGGCACTGATCCGCAATTTCGACTATCCGCCGAGTGTCGCCTCCGATCGTTTCGAAATGACCCAGTGGTCCGGGACGAAGGTGATCGCGAAGGCGCAACGCCCTTGGGGAGGCTGCGTGGACGGGATGAATGAGGAAGGACTGGCCGCAAGCGTTACTCTTGGGGGCGGACGTTCTCAGGGCAAAGGGTTCTCGATCATCCTCGTGATCCGCTACGTGCTGGAAACCTGTCACCGGGTCGAGCAGGCTGTCAAAGCTCTATGCCGAATACCTGTGGCGCTCGCGCAGAACGTCACCGTACTGGATAGTGCCGGCAATTATGCCACTCTGTTCCTCGGACCGGGCCAGCGCCCGATCATTACGCGCCTGAAGGCATGCGCAAATCATCAGCGGGCGGCACGACCGTCATCATTCTCGGTGGCTCGACAGCAATTTATTCTGCAAGCACTAGAGGATCCTTCCATGTCGCTGGAGAAGCTGACGGATGGCTTCCTTCGGCCGCCGCTTTATTCCGTGAGCGGCCCCCATCCCACCCTCTACACAGCCGTCTATCGACCTGCAAAAGGCAGAGTAGACTATATCTGGCCCGGGAAACGCTGGTCTCAGTGTTTCGAGGATTTCCAGACAGGCGAATACACGCACACCTTCACCGATCGATTTCCCGGTCAGTGAGCGGGCGCATGGGGCCATGCGCCCGGTGCACCAGACCGATCCGGTTCAATCCTCCTCGACGAAGACCTGCTCGCGCTTTTTCTTGATGCTCGGCAGGAAGACAACGACGAGCACGGCGAGGGCGATGAGGAGCAGGGTCGCACTGATCGGCCGGGTGACGAAGGTCGTCGGGTCGCCGCGCGAGAGGATCATGGCGCGCCTGAGGTTTTCCTCGAGCAGGGGGCCGAGCACGAAGCCGAGGAGCAGCGGCGCCGGTTCGCAGCGCAGCTTCAGGAGCAGGTAGCCGACAAGGCCGAAGAAGGCGACGGCGTAGAGGTCGTAGACGTTGGAGTTGACGCTGTAGACCCCGATTGAGCAGAAGGCCATGATGATCGGGAAGAGCACGAAATAGGGGATCTTCAGGAGTTTCACCCAGAGACCGATCAAGGGCAGGTTCAGGACCACCAGCATCAGGTTGCCGATCCACATCGAGGCGATGATGCCCCAGAAAAGCGCCGGCTGCTCCACCGCCACGTTCGGGCCGGGTACGATGCCCTGGATGATCATCGCACCGATCATAAGCGCCATCACCGGATTTGCCGGAATGCCGAGGGTGAGCAATGGAATGAACGAGGTTTGCGCGCCGGCATTGTTGGCGCTTTCAGGTCCGGCGACACCCGCGACAGCGCCGCGGCCGAATTCCTCCGGCCGGTCGGAGAGGCGCTTCTCCACCGTGTAGGAGGCGAAGGCGGCGAGGATCGCGCCGCCGCCGGGCAATACGCCGAGCGCCGAGCCGATGGCCGTGCCGCGCAGGACCGGAGCGACCATCTGCCTGAAGTCCTCGCGCGTCGGCATCAGATCGGTGACCTTCGCCATCAGCACTTCGCGCGTCTTCTCGCTTTCGAGATTGCGGAGGATTTCGGCGATACCGAAGACGCCGACCGCCAGCGCCACGAAATTGAGGCCGTCCGAATATTCCCGAATGCCGAGGGTGAAGCGCGGTGTGCCGGTATAGATATCGGTGCCCACGAGGCCGAGAAGCAGGCCGAGCGCCACCATGGCAAGCGCCTTGATGACCGATCCGTGCGCAAGCGCGACCGAAGAGACGAGGCCGACGATCATCAGCGAGAAATATTCCGCCGCGCCGAACTCGAGCGCGATCTCCGTCAAAGGCGGCGCGAAGAGCGCGACCAGGAATGTCGAGACCGTGCCGGCGAAGAACGAGCCGAGCGCCGCGATCGCGAGCGCCGTGCCGGCGCGGCCCTTGCGCGCCATCTGATAGCCGTCGATGGCGGTGACGGCAGAAGAGGATTCGCCGGGCATGTTGATCAGGATCGCGGTGGTCGATCCGCCATATTGAGCGCCGTAATAGATGCCGGCGAGCATGATCAGCGAAGAGACCGGCTCAAGCTGGAAGGTGATCGGCAGCAGCATGGCGATGGTCGCCGTGGCGCCGATGCCGGGCAGCACGCCGATCAGGGTTCCGAGGAGTACGCCGATCAGACAGAAGAGCAGGTTCGCCGGCGAGGCGGCTGTGGCGAAGCCGAGGGCAAGATTGCTGAAGAGTTCCATCGTCGCCGACTCCTAGAACCGGGTCCACGGGCCGAACCGCTCGAAAGGCAGGTTGAGACCGTAGCTGAAGACGCCGACCGAAAAGATGGTCAAGGCAAGCGAGAGAGCGATCGCCCAGAGCGGCTTCATCCGGCTGGAGGCGAAACAGGCGATCAGCGCCGTGAAGAAGAGGGAGGGGACGAAGCCGAGGCCGCGCACCGTCAGCCCGAAGAAGATCGGCGCCGGCAGGATGAAGACGATGCCGCGGATGGCGATCGGCCCCATCGGCTCGCCGTGAACGCGCGCCGATTGCACCAGGATGATCAGACCGAGCAGGATCAGCACGGCGGAGAGAACCAGCGGGAAATAGCCGGGGCCCATGCGGAAGGCGGTGCCGAGCTCGAGCCCGAGCGACTGCCAGGCGAAGAACAGCCCGACGGCCGTCAGAATGCCGCCGCACAGCGCGTTGGTCGTGTCGAAAGAGATGGATTTCATCGTTTCCCCATTATTTCCGTGAGTGCCGATCCCTTTTCCGAGGAGCGTGCCGCACCGGTTTTTGGCGAATATCTTCGCATGTTCTGCTGGCTGATGCATGTCGCCCGAAAGTGGGAAGCCGAGGCATCGCCTGTTGACAGCTGTCAACGCCGGTGCGGGCGCATTCTCGCTAGGCGCCCGCACGGATTGAAGGCCTGACGCGCGATCAGTCGGCGTACTGGCCGGCGGCCTCGATCACCGGCTTCCAGCGGGCGATCTCGCTTTCGAGCTTGGCCTTCAGCGCCGCTGGGGTTGCGTCGGCTTCGCTCGACGGCTCGGTGCCGAGTTCGCCGAAGCGGGCAACCACGTTCTCGTCCTTGAGTGCCTTCTGCAGCGACTTGGAGAGGCGGTCGGTGACTTCGGCCGGCGTGCCCTTCGGCGCATAGATGCCGTGCCAGATGCCGACCTGGAAGCCGGCAAGGCCCGCTTCCTCGGCGGTCGGCAGATCGGGGAAGATCTTGAGGCGCTGCGGCGAGGTCACCGCATAGGCCTTGATCGTGCCGCCCTGGATCTGCTTCGTCGTGTTCGTCGTCTGGTCGCACATGATGTCGACCTGGCCGCCGAGCAGGTCGGTCATCGCCGGGCCGGTCCCTTTGTAGGGCACGGTCGTCAGCGGCGTTTCGATCGCGCTCATGAACATCATGCCGCAAAGATGCGACGCCGCGCCGATGCCGGCATTGGCGACCGTCACCGTGTCCTTGTTCGCCTTGACGTGTTCGATCAGGCCCTTGAGGTCGGTCGGCTCGAAATCCTTGCGGGCAACGATGGTCATCGGAACTTCGGTGACGAGGCCGACATATTCGAAGGCATTCAGCGTGTCATAGGCGAGCTTGCGATAGAGCGTCGCGCTGGTGGCCATGCCGATGTGATGCAGAAGCAGCGTGTAGCCGTCAGGATCGGCCTGAGCGACGCGGCCGGCACCGAGCGTCCCGCCGGCGCCGCCGACATTCTCGACGATGATCTGCTGGCCGAGATCCTTCGACATGGACTCGGCGACGAGGCGGGCCACCGTATCGGTCGGGCCGCCGGCCGAGAACGGCACCACCATGGTGATCGTGCGCTCCGGATAGGTTTGGGCGTTCGCCGAAGCGGCAAAAAGGGAAACGGCGGCGGCTGCGCCCAGAAGCGCGTTAAGGATTTTCATCTTTTCCTCCCGGATGAAATTATCGACCAGCCGGCATGGTTCCTCCCGCCGGTTCTGGGTTCACCCATTAGCAGGCCGGATTTTAGCACAGACAACCGCTGCCCGACGCCGTTTCATGCATTTACCGACCATCGGCGCGTCAAATGGGTGGATTTGGAAACAAAAGCGCCTGTCGATGGGTGGATTTCGGGACATCGGGCTTGTCGCCCCGGCAGCCGGGGAAAGCCCCGTCAGAGCCCAGTGCGGTGTCTGAGATAAACGATCTCCGCCTCCGTCAGCGGCCGGCTTGCTCCCTTCGGCAGGTCGCCGAGGCTTATGTCGCCGATCGAGACGCGCAGGAGACGCAGGCACTCGAAGCCGAGCGCGTCGAGCATGCGGCGGATCTGACGGTTGCGTCCTTCGTCAAGCTCCACCTCGATCCAACTGTTCCTGTCTCCGCTTTTCAGGAGTTCGACCCGCACGGCGCGCAGCAGTTCGCCACCCTCCGTAACGCCTTCCAGCATCCGTGCGGCCATGGCCTCGCCGAAAATGCCGCGCACCTGAACATGGTATACCTTGCCGAGATGGGTCTCCGGATCGAGCAGACGCTGCGCCAGCACCGTGTCGTTGGTGAAGAGCAGAAGCCCTTCGCTGGCCTTGTCGAGCCTGCCGACCGGCGAGAGGGACGGGACGTCGACATTGTCGAGGCAGCTGAAGACAGTCGGCCGGCCCTCGGGATCGTCGCGGGTGGTCACGAGGCCGCGCGGTTTGTTCAGCATGATATAGACTCTGGCTTGCGCGGCGATGACGGTTCCGTCGACGGCGATCCTGTCCGTTTCGATGTCGACCCAATGGGAGAGATCCGTGATCTTCCGGCCGGCGACGCTGACACGCCCCTCGGCGATCAGCTTTTCGGCCTGCGTCCTCGAGCAGTAGCCGAGCTTGGAGAGCGCCCGGGCGAGCGTCACCCGCTTGCCGGGCAGTTCGCCGGCTTTCGCGCCTCCGATCCGCCTTTTCGCCGTAGGGTGGCGCTGTTTCACCTTTTCCGCCTCCGCGCTGTTGGATCGTGCCTCCTCTGACATAAATGGCGGTGCGAGGCCAGAGATCCGGCAGAGGTATAGGCGCCCTTTTCGATGGTGGCGCGCCTCTTCTTCCCTTGCCTGCCGATCGTCGCCGGCCCATAAAAAGCGCCCATGGAAGCGGCGGGCGGAATTGTGGAGGAACTGGAGATGAGCGTGACGGGAGCTTGGGATTTCTGGGTGGATCGCGGCGGTACCTTCACCGACGTGGTCGGCCGCGATCCGGCGGGCGCCTTGCACGCGCTGAAGGTCCTTTCGGAAAATCCCGGCGCCTATCGCGATGCGGCGGTCCACGGTATCCGGCAGCATCTCGGCCTCGGCCCCCGCGATCCGGTTCCGGCGGGCGTGGTCGGCGAGGTCAGGATGGGCACGACGGTTGCCACCAATGCTTTGCTGGAGCGCAAGGGCGAGCGGCTGGCGCTCGTCACGACGCGCGGCTTCCGCGATGCGCTCAGGATCGGCTATCAGGAACGCAAGAAGATCTTCGCCACCGAGATCATCAAGCCCGAGGCACTCTATTCGGAGATCGTCGAGCTCGACGAGCGGGTGCTCGCCGACGGCACGATCGAGCGGCCGCTCGACGAGGCGGCAGCGGGCCGGGCGCTCGAAGGCTTGAAAGCCAATGGCTACGGGGCGGTCGCCATCGTCCTGATGCACGCCTACAGATATCCCGCCCACGAGGCGATCGTCGCCCGCATCGCGCGATCGATGGGATTCGAGCAGGTATCCGTCAGCCACGAGGTCTCGCCGCTCGTCAAATATGTCGGCCGTGGCGATACGACCGTGATCGACGCCTATCTCTCGCCCGTGCTTGGACGCTATGTGGCGCAGGTTTCGGAAGAGCTGGACGTCGCCCGGTCCGGCGCCCGGCTCATGTTCATGATGTCGTCCGGCGGGCTTACGGCGGCGGAGATGTTCCAGGGCAAGGATGCGATCCTCTCCGGACCTGCGGGCGGTGTCGTCGGTCTGGCGCGGACGGGCGAGGCGGCCGGATTCGGCCGCGTGATCGGCTTCGACATGGGCGGAACCTCGACCGACGTCGCCCATTTTGACGGCGAGTACGAGCGCGCCTTCGAGACCGAGGTTGCCGGCGTGCGGGTGCGAGCGCCGATGATGCTGATCCACACTGTTGCCGCCGGCGGCGGCTCGGTCCTCCATTTCGACGGCGAGCGCTTCCGTGTCGGTCCGGATTCGGCCGGCGCCAATCCCGGTCCCGCCTGTTACCGCAACGGCGGGCCGCTCGCCGTCACCGATGCCAATGTCATGCTCGGCAAGCTATTGCCGGAACACTTTCCGGCGATCTTCGGGCCGGAACAGAATCTGCCGCTCGACGTGGAGACCGTGCGCGAGCGTTTCGTCGCGCTAGCGGCCGAGATCGGCGACGGGCGGAGCCCCGAGGACGTCGCCGACGGCTTCATCCGCATCGCGGTCGCCAATATGGTTGAGGCGATCAAGAAGATTTCGGTGAGCCGCGGCTATGACGTGACGCGCTATGCGCTCAACTGCTTCGGCGGCGCCGGCGGGCAACACGCTTGCCTGGTCGCCGACGCGCTCGGCATGAAGAGTATTCTCCTGCACCCGATGTCGGGGCTGCTCTCGGCCTATGGAATGGGCCTTGCCGACATTCGCGCGACGCGGCAGAAGGCGCTCGGGGCCAGTCTCGACGAGGCCGCGCCGAGGGCGCTTGCCGCACTTGCCCGGGCACTGCAATCGGAATGCCTGACGGAACTCGAGGCGCAGGGGATTTCCCGTGAGCGGATACGCACACATTTGCGCGCGCATATCCGCTATGCCGGAACCGACACGGTGCTGCCGGTGGAAGCGACCTTCCCGGATACGGACGACCAGGCGCGGCTCCGCGCTGAATTCGAGCGTCTGCACAGGCGCCGCTTCGGATTCGTCGCCGAAAACAAGGCTTTGGTGATCGATGCGGTCGAGGTCGAAACGGTCGGCGGCGGGGCTGCGGAAATGGAAGCGGAAGGTCTTGCCGTGACGGCCGGAGATGTCGCCCCGAACCGGCGGACCCGCTTCTATTCGCAGGGTGCGTTTCACGACGCTCCGGTGGGGCTGCGTTCGCAAATCAGGCCCGGCCAGAAGCTCACCGGGCCTGCAATCATCATCGAAGCCAACCAGACGATCGTCGTCGAGGACGGCTGGCAGGCGGAACTGACGGCGAAAGACCATATCGTCCTGAGGCGGATCAAGGCGCTGCCCGAGCGCGCCGCGATCGGCACGAAGGCCGATCCGGTCATGCTGGAGATCTTCAACAATCTCTTCATGTCGATTGCCGAGCAGATGGGCGTGACGCTGCAGAACACCGCCTATTCGGTCAATATCAAGGAGCGGCTCGATTTCTCCTGCGCGGTCTTCGACAACAGGGGAAATCTGGTCGCCAATGCGCCGCATATGCCGGTGCATCTGGGCTCCATGGACGCTTCGGTCGCGACCGCCATCCGTGAGAACCCGGTCATCCATCCGGGCGATGTGTTCCTGATCAATGCGCCCTACAACGGCGGCACGCATCTGCCGGACCTGACGGTCTGCACGCCGGTCTTCGACGAGGAGGGCCACGAGATCCGCTTTTGGGTCGCAAGCCGCGGTCACCATGCGGATATTGGCGGTATCTCGCCGGGCTCGATGTCGCCGCTGGCCACCAATATCGAAGAGGAAGGCGTCTATATCGACAACTTCAAGCTCATCGACCGCGGCCGCTTCTGCGAAAAGGAACTGGAGAGCCTGTTGAACGGAGCGCGCTATCCGGTGCGCAACATCCTCCAGAACGTCAACGATCTCAAGGCACAGGTCGCGGCCAACGAGAAGGGGGTGGCGGAACTCACGAAGATGATCGCGCAATTCGGAGAGGATGTGGTCGAGGCCTATATGGGCCACGTCCAGGATAATGCGGCCGAAAGCGTGCGCCGCGTGCTCGACCGATTGCCGGACGGCGAATTCTCCTACGAGATGGACCAGGGCTGCCGGATCGTCGTGAAGATATCCATCGACCGCGAGAGCCGGGAAGCAACGGTCGATTTCACCGGAACGTCGCAACAGCGCTCGGATAATTTCAACGCGCCGGAGCCGGTGACGCGTGCCGCCGTGCTCTATGTCTTCCGGGTGCTGGTCGAGGCCGACATCCCGATGAATGCCGGCTGCCTGAGGCCTATCCGCATCGTCATTCCGCAAGGCACCATGCTTTCGCCGCGCTACCCGGCGGCGGTCGTCGCCGGCAATGTAGAGGTCAGTCAGGCGGTCACCAATTGCCTCTTCGGCGCCGTGGAGGCGCAAGCCGCCGCGCAGGGAACAATGAACAACCTGACTTTCGGAAACGCCGACTACCAGTATTACGAGACGATCTGCTCCGGCGCGCCGGCCGGCCCCGGCTATGACGGCGCCGATGCGGTTCACACGCACATGACCAATTCGCGCCTCACCGACCCGGAAATCCTGGAGACGCGCTTCCCGGTCGTGCTCGAAGACTTCCATATCCGCAAGGGCTCGGGCGGGCGCGGCAAGTGGTCGGCGGGCGACGGTACACAGAGGACGATCCGCGCGCGCGAGCGGCTGGACTTCGCGATCCTTTCCGGCCACCGCCGCGTCCGGCCCTTCGGCCTGAAGGGGGGCGAGGCGGGGGAAACCGGCCGCAACTTTGTCCGCCGCAATGACGGCCGCATCGAAGAGCTGCCGGGCTCGGCTCATACGGTGCTCGAGGCGGGCGAGACTTTCACCGTCGTGACGCCGACGGGCGGAGGTTATGGGAAGGCTTCGTAACGTCAAAGCTTCACGGATCG
Organism: Sinorhizobium sp. P24N7; assembly: GCF_042436655.1. NCBI lineage: Bacteria > Pseudomonadati > Pseudomonadota > Alphaproteobacteria > Hyphomicrobiales > Rhizobiaceae > Sinorhizobium > Sinorhizobium sp. P24N7. Next base: position 41,115 of record NZ_JBHMIW010000022.1, read on the forward strand.
CCCCTCTCTCCCGGTTATGACGGAAAGGGGATCCAAGAACGTGCGGCTTGCTCCTTTCTCCCCGCCTGCGGGGAGAAAGTGGCGGTAGCCGGATGAGGGGCAGACTTCGAGTGTCCGCTCAAAGTGCTGCAAGGCAACGTTCGATGCGGCTCCAGGTGAGCCGGGCGGCTTCGGAGTCGTAATCGGTAAGCGTGGCGTCGGTATAAAGATGCCCGGCACCGGGATATATGAAGACTTCCAGTGCCACCGGCGTCCGTTCGGCATCAGCACGCCAGGCGGCGACCTCGTCTGCAGGCTCGAAGATATCCGGGTCGGCGAGATGGACCTGCACCGGCAGCCCGCGACGTGCATTTGCCGGAATTTCGGCGATGCTGTGCAGAAAGAGAATTCCGGCCGCCTCGGGCCGCTTCGGCCACAGGCTGGCGGCGACAGCAGCGCCCATGGAAAAACCGCCGAGAACGGCATCGGCGGGCAGATCCGCGACCGCCCGCTCGGCGCGCTCGCAAAGGGTGCCCCAGCCGATCTCTTCCTTCAGGGCAAAGCCCTCCTCGATCGAGGAAGCAACCCGGCCCTCGTAGAGGTCGGGCGTGAACACCTCGTGGCCCGCGACAGTGAGGCGCTCGGCGACGCCCCTCTCGAACGGGCGCAGGCCGTAGACGGAATGGAAGAGGATCACTGTCGTCACGGCACGGCTCCCTGGGCTGTTGGCGCAGGATGCACTTGAACACGCGGAGCCAGCGACGGCAACGGTGCATCCATGACCTGCAGTCCGTTTCGAAGAAGCGATGGCGGCGCCCCCGAGGGAGGAGAAAGGGCGCCGCCTGTCGGTCGACTCTTCGGGGAGGGGGGAGGGAATGACGAGCCGACCCTCTTACGCTTCCAGTCGCTTCGGGCAAAAGCGACCGCGTCTAACGTCTCGCCCGGCGGATGGTTCCGAGAAAATCGCGACATGTGAGGGGACGTTCGGCGCCGTAGACGGCAAAATGGGAGGGAATGCTCGAGGCGAGGGTCGCAGAGCGATACAGTTGGGGCTGGGGCGTCTTCGCTCTGCGACCCTCGCGCGCCCGGGCGGCAGTTGGGGCTTTCCGTTATCCCGAGAACGCGCAACCACCGGCATAGGTTATGGGAACTCGGCACGCAACGGTCCTAGGACCTATGGCCGGAAGCATCGGACTAAGGTCTTAGAGCATTTCCGGGAAAAGGGCGTCACTTCAACGATCTAGACGGGAACGGCAGTGGAGTATTTGACGCTCTTCAACGCGAAGTGAGACGACGAGTTCGCCACTGCCTCGTGGGTGAGGATGCCGCGCATCAGAAGGCGCTCGTAGTCGGCGACATCGGCAACGAGGACCCGTAGCAGATAATCCCAATCACCCGACATGGAATAGCATTCGAGAACTTCCTCGTGGCTTTCCACGAAGCGTTCGAAATTTCGGCGCGCAACCGGATCATGGGACTTCATGCGCACCTGGCAGAAGACGTTCAATCCGCGTCCGACCAGGTCGGGATTGACGAGGCTCACGGTCTTGACCAGCACCCCCGCCGTCTCGAGCGCCTTGATGCGCCGCCAGCAGGACGCCGGCGAGGCACCGACCGCCTCCGCCAAGGCTGCATGGCTGATGTCGCCCCGGTCCTGGAGGATTCCTAGAATCTTTCGGTCGATCGCGTCGAGATTGAATGAATTCATCATAAACTCCTCAAAACCGAAACATTCTCATCAAAGCCTAGCTAAAAAACGACCAGATTGAAACCGTTTTGCGCGTCGAGCGGCGTAGTCTTGATCTCGGAGGACCGGAGGAGACCCTGATGGCTCAGGCCGCACTCAAAAAGGACCGGCGCAACGCACCGGACGAGAGCATCGACTGGAAAAAGGTCGTGCAACTTCTGCTCCTGTCGCGCGCCCTCGACGAGATGGAAGAGCAGCGGCTGGTCCCGGAGAAAAAGGTCCTCTACCAATTTTCGGCCCGCGGCCATGACATGGCGCAGATTCTCCTGGGGCTTCACCTCACGGGCAGGCATGACGCGGCATGCGGCTATTATCGCTCGCGCCCGCTGCTGCTCGCGCTCGGCGTCGATCCGGCGGACGCGCTCGGCTCGGCGATGGGGCGCGCGGGCGGATATTCCGACGGCCGGGATATCGGTGTCGTCTTCAACTATCCCAACCCGCACGGCGCCTCGGCCCTGCCGATGTGCGGCGGCGTGGGCACCCAGTACACGCCGACGGCCGGCTGGGCGCAGGCGATCACCTATTTCAGCGAAGTTCTCGGAAAGGAGGAATATCGGAAGGATGTTGCCGTCGTGCTGGGCGGTGACGGTTCCGTTGCCTCCAACGGCTTCTGGTCCGCTCTGACGATCGCGACGACGCAGGGCCTGCCGCTGCTCTTCTATATCGAAGACAACGGCTTCGGCATCTCCGTTCCGTCGAGCTTCCAGACACCCGAGGGCAATATTGCCGGCAATCTCGCCGGCTGGAAAAACTTGACCGTTCTCGACGGCGACGGCTCGGATCCCGAAGAGGCAGCCCGGCTGACGAAGGGCGCCGTGGAACTGGTGCGCGAAGGGCGGATGCCGGTGCTGCTCAGGCTCGAGGTGCCGCGCCTCGAAGGGCACAGCTTCCAGGATACCCAGACCTACAAGAGCGAGGAGCTCGTCAGGAGCGAATGGGCACACGATCCCCTGCCGCGGCTGAGGGACTACCTCGTCCCCGCCCTGTTGAGCGCAGAGGAATGGAACGAAGCTGCGAGAGACGCGAAGGCTGCCGCCGAACGGGCGCGCATGGAGGCCGAATCCCGGCCGGTCGCCGACCCCGAAACAGTGACCAGCAATGTCTTCTTCGAAGGCCAGATGCAGGTCATGGGCGGACAGCACTCTGCCGGCTACCGTCCGCCGGAAACGACGGAAACCGTGACGGGCGACGGCCAGAGGATCAACATGGTGACGGCGATCCGCCGCACGCTCGATCACGAGATGTCGGTGAACGAGAGGGTCGTCCTCTTCGGCGAGGATATCGGCCCGAAGGGCGGCGTCCATGCCGTGACCCTCGGGCTGCAGGAGAAATACGGTACCGCCCGCGTCTTCGACACGTCGCTCTCGGAGGAAGGCATCATCGGCCGGGCGGTGGGCATGGCGCTCGCGGGGCTCGTGCCGGTGCCGGAAATCCAGTTCCGCAAATATGCCGAGCCCGCGATCGAGCAGCTCAACGATTGCGGCACGATCCGCTGGCGGACCAGCAACCGCTTCGCCGCGCCGATCGTCGTGCGGATGGCGGGGGGATTCTTCAAATGCGGCGATCCGTGGCACAGCCAGACGAACGAGGTCGCCTTCGTCCACCAGCCCGGCTGGAAGATCGCCGTACCCTCCAATGCCGAGGACGCCGTCGGGCTCCTGCGCACCGCCTTGCGCGGGAACGACCCGGTGATCTTCTTCGAGCACCGGGCCATGCTCGATCATCCCTGGGCGCGGCGGCCCTATCCCGGCGATGCCTTCGCCCTGCCTTTCGGCAAGGCGAAGTTCGCGCGTGAAGGTCGCGACATCACCATCGTCACCTGGGGCGCCATGGTGCCGCGTTGCGAAGAGGCGGCCGAGGGGATCTCCGCCGATGTGATCGATCTGAGAACCCTGATGCCCTGGGACAGGAAAGCGGTCATCGCTTCCGTGCGCCGCACCCGCCGGTGCCTCATCGTCCACGAGGACCTCGCAACGGCGGGTTTCGGCGCGGAGATTGCCGCAGCGGTCGCCGACGAAGCCTTCATCGATCTCGACGCGCCGATCTCGCGTCTCACCATGCCGGATATTCCCAGCCCCCATAATCCCGTCCTGCTCGACTGGGCGGTTCCATCGACGGAACGCATACGCCAGAAGATCACCGACCTTCTGGAGTTCTGAGAATGGGCGATCTCATCGACATTCAGGCTCCGCTGGAGCAGGAGGGGACCAAAGCGGTCGTCCGCAATTGGCTAAGGAAGATCGGCGAGACGGTCAAATCGGGCGATCCGCTGGTCGAGCTCGAGACCGACAAGGTGACCCAGGAGGTGTCGGCGCCCGCCGACGGGGTGCTCGCGGAAATCCTGATGCGAAATGGCGACGATGCCCCGCCCGGCGCCGTTCTCGGCCGGATCGGCAGCGAGGCTGCCGGGGCGGGACACGCGCCGCGTTATTCGCCGGCCGTGCGGCATGCAGCGGAAGAATATGGCCTGGATCCGGCCACCGTCACCGGCACCGGCAGGGGTGGTCGCGTCACGCGCGCCGACATGGACAGGGCGTTCACGGCCCGGCAGGAAGGCACTGCTTCGGTCGCGGCCGAGGCTGGCGGCAGGGGAGCGGCACCCAAGTCGCGCAGGATACCCCATAGCGCCATGCGCGCCGCGATCGCCGAACATATGCTCACCTCCGTCACGACGGCGCCGCATGTGACGGCGGTGTTCGAGGCCGATTTCTCGGCGGTGATGCGCCATCGGGACGAACATGGGAAGAGGCTTGCCGCTGACGGCGCCAAGCTCTCCTATACGGCTTATGTGGTTTCGGCCTGCGTGGCGGCGATGCGCGCGGTCCCCGAGGTCAACAGCCGCTGGCACGAGGATGCGCTCGAAACATTCGACGACATCAATATCGGCGTGGGTATTTCCCTCGGGGACAAGGGCCTGGTCGTGCCGGTCCTCCATCGGGCGCAGGACCTGTCGCTTGCCGAGATTGCGGCCCGGCTACAGGAGCTGACGACGCGCGCGCGTTCGAACGCGCTCTCCCGCGCGGACGTGACGGGCGGCACCTTCACTATTTCCAATCATGGCGTCTCCGGATCGCTGCTCGCGGCGCCGATCATTATCAACCAGCCGCAATCGGCGATCCTGGGCGTGGGCAAGCTCGACAAGCGGGTGGTCGTCCGCGAGGTGGATGGCGCCGACACGATCCAGATACGCCCGATGGCCTATGTGTCGCTGACGATCGACCATCGTGCGCTGGACGGCCACCAGACCAATGCGTGGCTGACGCATTTCGTCCGCGTGATCGAGACCTGGCCTACTGATCGGGGGCGATTACAGGCCCCAGATTAAAGATCTTTGCGCGTCTGATAAGACGCGCGGCTGTAAATGACCCTCCCGGCCCCTGATCGTCGCCCAAAACGGCGATTGAAATCGATTACATTTTCTGGCTTCATGTGCCGGCAAGATTTGGGAGGATCTTATGAAGAAACTTATCGCATTTGCGCTGGGCACCGTCGCGTCCATCGTCCTTTCGGCATCCGCTCACGCCGAGACCTTTAAAATAGGTCTCTCCAACGGCTGGGTCGGCAGCGAGTGGCGTACCCAGATGATCGACGAGGCGAAGGCCGCCGCTGCGGCATGGAAGGAAAAAGGCGTCGACGTCGAGGTCTCCGTCCAGAGCGCCAATGTCGACGTGCCCGGGCAGATCGCGCATATCCGCAACTTCATCGCGGAAGGGGTGAACGCCATCATCGTCAACCCCAACAGCCCGACCGCCTTCGATCCCATCTTCGCCCAGGCGAAGGAAGCCGGCATCCTGGTGATCGCCACCGACGCGGAAGTCTCTTCGCCCGATGCCATCTATGTCGGCATCGACCAGACCGCCTGGGGTGCCGCGGGCGCCAAGTGGCTCGCCGAAACGCTCGGCGGCAAGGGCAAGGTGGTTGCGATCAACGGCGTCGCCGGCCATCCGGCGAACGAGATGCGCGTCGCCGGCTACAAGAGCGTCTTCAAGGATTATCCGGATATCCAGGTCGTCAACGAGGTCAATGCCAACTGGGACCAGGCGCAGGGCCAGCAGGCGATGCAGAACATTCTTGCCACCTATCCGGACATCAACGGCGTGCTGGTGCAGGACGGCATGGCGGCCGGTGCCTGGAAATCGATCATGGACGCCGGCAAGGCCGGCGAGATCGCGGCAACCGGCGAAATCCGCAAGGACTTCATCGACCTCTGGATCAAGGAAAAACTGAACTCGGGAGCGACCGTGAATCCGCCCGGCGTCATGGCGAGTGCCCTCAACGTCGCCGTTTTGATGCTGCAGGGCAAGGAACTGAAGGAGCCGGCAAAGGCCGGACAATACGGCAACGCGCTCTACCTGCCGATTCCCTTCATCGACTCCAAGAACGTGGCGGAAGCCGCAAAGCAGCTCGAGGGAAAGCCCGGCTATTATTCCTATACGAGCTCGCTTTCGATCGAGGAGGCGGAAGCGCTGTTCAAGTGAGCCTTCGGCGGGGCGCTGAGGCATTGCGCGTCCCGTTGGGCGCGCATGCTCCCGGTAACACTTTGTCTTGCTGCATGTTTCTATCCCTAAATCCGCCAGGATTTGAGGAAACATAAAGTAGCCGATCCCGGCCAGCGCCCGCCAAACCGAAGCGAACGGACGAGTTTCCATGTCGAAATTGAAACTGAGCGGCGTGAGCAAGGCTTACGGCGCGACCCTGGCGGTCCGCCGAGGCGATCTTGAGCTCATGGCCGGCGAGGTCCATGTCCTGATGGGTTCCAACGGCTCGGGAAAAAGCACCCTCTGCAAGATCATTGCGGGCAGCGTGCGGCCCGATGGCGGCAGGATCCTGGTCGACGACCAGCCTGTGACGATCAGCGGACCGCGCTCGGCGCGAGCCCACGGCATCGGCATCTTCTATCAGGAACTCAGCCTCGCCGCGCACCGCTCGGTCGAGGAAAACATCTCGCTTGGCAAGCTGCCGGTCAAATCGCGGGTCTTCATCGACCGCTGGGAACTCCGGCAGCGCGCGGCGCGCTATATCGGCCTTTTCGAAGGCGTCTGCGGCGAAGGGTTTTCCGCCGACACACTCGTCGGCAACCTGCGCCCCGACCAGCGTCAGCTCGTCGAGATCATGAAGGCGCTGGCCAGCGAGGCGCCGCTCCTCATCTTCGACGAGCCGACCTCGGCGCTCGACCGAGCCCAGGTGGAGCGCTTCTTCGAAATCCTGCGCGATCTCAAACGTCGCGGGCGCGGCATCATCTTCATTTCGCACCGCATGGACGAGATCAAGGCGATCGGCGACCGCGTCACCATCATTCGCGACGGCGAGACCATCACCACGCTCAACCTGGGCGACACGGACCCGGCGACCGTGATCCGGCTGATGGTCGGCGGCGCCGGCGACATGCCGGCGACGCAATCGTCAGTGCCGGCGGTGGTGGAGGGTGAAGGAGGCGCCGCGCTGACAGTGCGCGATCTTTCCGGCCGCGGTTTCCGCAATGTGAGTTTCGAGGTTGGCCGCGGCGAGATTCTCGGCTTCGGCGGGCTGCACGGCCAGGGCCAATCGGCGGTGCTCAGAGCGATCTTCGGCGCCGGCTCGATCGCCTCGGGCGAAATCCTCATCGGCGACAGCCGATTCGACGCTTCGAACCCGCGTGACGCGATCCGGCGCGGCTGCGCCTATGTCTCCGGCGACCGCAGCCGCGACGGCGTCATCAGCGGAAGACCGATCATCGAGAACGTCACGCCGATCCATTATCTGCGCGACCGGCTGATGATCGCTCGGCCGGGCAAGCTGCGCGACAGGGTGGCGCCGGCGCTGGAAAGCATGCACACCAAATTCGCGAGCGTCTTCCACCCGATCGGTTCGCTTTCGGGCGGCAATCAGCAGAAGGTGATCATCGCCCGCTGGCTGATCGACCGCCCCGACGTGCTGCTGCTCGACGACCCGACGAAGGGCATCGACCTGTCCGCCAAGGCGGACCTCTTCGCGCTGATCCGGCAACTGGCGGCGGAGGGGCTCGGCATCGTTCTCTATTCTTCCGAGGATGCCGAACTGCTCGGCAACGCCAACCGCATTCTCGTCTTCAACGGCGGATCGGTCAGCCGGGAGCTCACGGGGGCGGACCGCACCCGCTACAATCTATATCAAGCCGCTTACGAGGCCGCGTGATGGCAGAGACCGCAACCGTCCCGACATACCGGCGCGCCGGCGGCATCGGCAGGCTGCTGGAGCGCTATCCTTTCCTGCCCGCACTCGTGATCGTCGCCGTACTCCTTCTCCTCAACGGCTTCTTTTCGCCGAACAGCCTGACATTCCGGGCTCTGACCGGGCTGCTCAGCACCTATATGGCGCTGATCCTGCTCGCGATCGCACAGACCTACGTCGTCTATGCCGGCGATATCGACCTCTCTGCCGGCGCGATCCTCTCGCTGGTCAATGTCGCGATCGTGGTTCTGATGGAGCGCTGGGGAGGGGGTGCCGGCGCGGTGTTCCTGGCGCTGGCCATCGGTCTCCTGCTCGGACTGGCCTGCGGGCTCGTGAACGGCCTCGTCGTCGCGGCATTGCGGCTGCAGGCGATCGTCGCGACCTTCGCGACCAGCATCTTCTTCACGGGCCTTGCGCTTTACATCCTGCCCGTTGCCGGCACGCCGGCGCCGGCGCTCTTCTGGCGCACCTATGGCGGCCGGCTTTTCGGCGTTCCCTTCGTCTTCTACATCCTGGCGGCCCTCGTCATCCTCCTCGCGGTGATGAGCCGCACCAGGCTGGTCACGCAACTGCTTGCCGTGGGCGACGACCAGCAGGCGGCCTACCAGACCGGTCTGCCTGTCATAGCGACCCGGATCAAGGGCTATGTGCTCTGCGGCCTCTTTTCCGCGCTCGCCGCCTTCTGCATCACCGGCGATACCGCAAGCGGCGATCCGCTGGTCGGGGGCAAGATGACGCTCTACAGCGTCGCGGCGGTCGTGCTCGGGGGCAGCGCGCTCTCCGGCGGCTGGGGTACCGTCGTCGGCTCGCTGCTCGGGGCGCTGACGATAGGGCTCATCAACTCGGTCGTCTTTTTCATGGGCACGCCGTCCGAGTGGCAGAACTTCGTGCAGGGCCTCGCGATCCTCCTCGTCCTGATGGCGGGCGTGCTTGCCGGCAGGAGGGCGCGCTCATGAGCCGAGTGGTGTCCTTCGTCCGGCAGCCGATCGTCGTCGCGCTCGCGCTCATCGTGCTGCTCCTCTATCTCGGCGAGGCGCTGTCGCCGGGCTTTGCGACCGGCGGTCAGATCCTGCGGCTCCTGATCGTCGCCTCGCTGCTCGGCATCGTCGCGGCCGGTCAGAACGTCGTCATCCTCGGCGGACGCGAAGGAATCGATCTCTCGGTCGGCGGCGTCGTCTCGCTCTCGGCGATCCTCGCGGGCAACGTCATGAACGGCGCCGATGGCGGCATCTTGCCGGCCGTCGCCGCCTGTCTTGCGGCCGGCGCCTTCTTCGGCCTCCTGAACGGGCTCGGCGTCACGCTTCTCAGAATCCCGCCGCTGGTGATGACGCTCGGAATGCTGGGCGTGCTGCAGGGGCTTCTCGTCGTCATCCGGATGGGAATTCCCTCCGGCCAGGCCGCGCCCGCGCTCTCGCGCTTCGTCACGCAACCGCTCGCCTATGGCATTCCCGGCATAATCTGGCTCTGGATCGTGATCGGCATCCTGATGGCGCTCATGCTCAACCGCACCGTCTTCGGCCATCGCATCTATGCGATCGGCTCCAACGAGCACGCGGCCTACATGGCCGGCGTGCCGGTCAAGCTGGTCCGCATCGCGCTCTTCATGATCTCCGGCATGTTCGCCGCGACCGCCGGCCTCTGCCTGCTCGGCTATTCCGGCACGTCTTTCGCCAATGTCGGCGAGCAGTACATGCTCCCCTCGATCATCGCGGTCGTCTTCGGCGGCACATCGCTTGCCGGGGGCAAGGGCGGCTACACCGGCACCATGGCGGGCGCGGTCCTGCTGGTCATCCTGCAGAGCATCCTGACGACAATCAACATCGAGGAGTCCGGACGCCAGATGGTGTTCGGCGCGACGCTGCTCCTGTTGATGATGTTCTACGGACGGGGCCGGGCGATGCGCGCATGAGGGACCGGCCGAAGATCAAGGACATCGCCGAGAAGGCGGGCGTGTCGGTGGCCACCGTCTCGCGCGCCCTCGCCGCTTCGACGCTGGTGACCGCCGAGACGCGCCAGCGCGTGCTCGACCTGGCGCGCGAGCTCGATTACCGCCCGAATGTCAGCGCCCGGAACCTGCGCACCCGCAGGTCCATGACGGTGCTGATGGTCGTACGCGACGTCGGCAATCCCTTCTATCTCGACATCCTCAAGGGTGTCGAAGCGACGGCGCGCGAAGCCGGCTATGCCGTGCTGATGGGCAATACCGAGGATGACCCGGCCCGCGAGACCGAATATTTCAACATGCTGCGCGACGGGCATGCCGACGGCATGATCCTGATGACCGGCAAGCTGCCGCCGGCCGGCGGCTGGAACCATCTGCCCGTGGTGGTGGCGTTGGAAATGATCGAGGGCTCTGGTCTGCCGCATGTGCAGGTCGACAATGTCGCCGCGGCCCGCGGTGCCGTCGAGCACCTGATTTCGCTCGGCCATCGGAGGATCGCTCATATATCCGGGCCGGTTCCCGAGCCGATGAGCGTCTATCGGCGGGAGGGGTTTCGCCTGGCGATGCGCGCTGCCGGGCTGCCGATTCCAGCCGGCTACGAGGTGCGGGGCGACTTCCTGATCGAAAGCGGCGAGGAATGCTGCCGCTCGCTCTTCTCTCTTTCCGATCCGCCGACCGCGCTCTTCGTCGCCAATGACGAAATGGCCTATGGTGCCGTCCACGAGCTGAGACGGATCGGACGCGACGTGCCGGGCGACGTTTCGGTCGTGGGCTTCGACGATCTTTATCTGAGCAAGGCCTTCTATCCGCCGCTGACGACGGTCGTCCAGCCTCGCTCCGAGATCGGCCGCACCGCCATGGCGGTGCTCCTTGGAATTCTGGCGGGCGGCTCGGAGGGGGCCGAACCGATCGTGCTGCCCACGGTCCTGAAGGTACGCGGCAGCACGGCGCCGCCACTTATCTGAAAGCGCATGAGGGCGGCTCGAGGCGGTCGCCGCTGGATGTCGGGGAGGAAAGAATGACCACATTACCGAAACAGACCTTGCGAGTAGGCTTCGTCGGCACCGGATTTATCGCGCATTTCCACCTGAAATCGCTCATCGGGGTACGCAATGTCGAGGTGACCGGCGTCTACAGCCGCAATCCCGAAAACCGCGCGCGCTTCGTGAGCGAAGTCGGGGCGCTCGACGTCGGCGCGTGCCGCGCGCATGAGAGTCTCGAATCGCTCCTGTCCGCCGGTGACGTCGACGCGGTCTGGATTCTGTCGCCGAACTACACGCGGCTCGACGTCATGCGGACGCTCCACGGGGAGATCAATGCGGGACGCAGCAAGATCTTCGCTGTCGCCTGCGAGAAGCCGCTTGCGCGCACCGTAGCGGAGGCACGCGAGATGCTGCACCTGGCCGAGGATGCAGGTCTCAACCATGGCTATCTCGAAAACCAGGTCTTCTGCACGCCGGTGCTGCGAGGCAAGGAGATCATTTGGCGGCGCGCCGCCTCGACCACCGGCCGGCCCTATCTCGCACGCGCCGCGGAAGAACATGCCGGTCCGCACGAGCCCTGGTTCTGGCAGGGCGACAAGCAGGGCGGCGGGGTGCTTTCCGATATGATGTGCCACAGCGTCGAGGTGGCGCGCCATCTGCTCACGGCGCCCGGCGCACCTCGCAATTCGTTGAAGGTCAAATCGGTGAACGGCACGGTCGCGAACCTCAAATGGACGCGGGCCGGCTATGCCGATGAGCTGCGCCGCCGCTTCGGTGAGGATGTCGACTACCGTCGGCGCCCATCGGAGGATTTCGCCCGGGCGACCGTGACGCTGGAGGACGAGGAGGGCAACGAACTGATGATCGAGGCAACGACCTCCTGGGCCTATGTCGGCGCCGGCCTGCGCATTCAGCTCGAGCTCCTCGGCCCCGAATATGCGCTGGAGTATAATTCGCTCGGCACCGGCTTGAAGATCTTCCTGTCGCGGGCCGTGCAGGGCACAGAGGGCGAGGACCTCGTCGAAAAGCAGAATGCCGAGCAGGGCCTGATGCCGGTGCTGGAGGACGAAGCCGGCGTCTACGGCTATACGGACGAAAACCGCCACATGGTCGAATGCTTCCGCAAGGGGATAAGGCCGCTCGAAACCTTCGAGGACGGCCTGGCGGTCGTCGAAATCCTGATGGGCCTCTACCGCTCCGCCGAGATCGGCGCGACGCTGCATTTCCCGGCGCCGGAGCTCGAAAACTATATTCCCGTCGTGGCGCGCGTGGGGGCGTGAACGGCCGTTGAGACGCCGCCTGACGACGCCACGCCTCGGAGGGCTCCGGATTACGATGTAGGTTGGATCGACCTAAAACATGAACCTGAGCGATTCCGATAAGTTGAAACGCTGGATGAAGGCGGAAAGCCGCACAGCACAGGTTTCCTCATCCCGCTCTGGTAGACGGGGCGGCGGCCGCAGCATATCGTGCGAGAAGTTCACCGGTCTTCGTCGGGGCGAAGATATCGTCCAACAGGAGGTGGGCGGCGCCGTACAGAGCGCTGTCGTCATGGATGCTGGACAGCTCTATCGAGAGGTTTCTGGTGGCGAGCGGCAGGCAGCGCTGATAGACGAGCTCGCGGATGCCGGACAGCAGCAAATCGCCGCCGCGCGCCAGAGTACCGCCGACGACGATCAGGCTCGGATTGATGATGCTCACCGCATCCGAAATGACCTCGCCGACCGTTCGCCCGGCAGCCCGCAGCAGCATCAGTGCCTCGGGCTTGCGCTGTTCGACGAGGTCGAGCACATCGCGGGCGGTTTCAGCGCGAAAGCCGCGGGAGGAGAGGTCGCGGGCGATCGCCCAGCCGGCGGCGCGCGCCTCCACGCAGCCGAATTTGCCGCAACGGCAGAGCGGTGCGTCATCCGACAGGAACTGGATGTGGCCGATATCGCCGGCAGCGCCCTGGGCGCCGCGGAAAAGGCGTCCGCCTGCAATCAGTCCGCTGCCGATGCCCGTGCCGACCTTTACGAAGAGCATGTCGTCAACGGTCGGCAAGCGACGCTTGTGCTCGCAGATCGTCATCAGGTTCACGTCGTTCTCGACATAGACCGGCACTGAAAACCGGGTGTTGAGACGGCCGATGATGTCGAATTCGTCCCAGCCGGGCAACACCGATGGGCCGACCACGCAGCCGCGCTTGAAATCCACCGGCGTCGGCAGGCTGAGACCGATGCCGAGGAGGAAACCATGCGTCTCTTCGGCCCCTGCCGCCAGCGCGGCGAAGGCTTGGCCAATCTGTTCCAGCGTCACCTCGGGGCCGCTTGCCACGCAAAAGGGCAGCGTCATCTGGGAGAGGATCGCCGGCGTCAGATCCATGGCGGCGAGATGGATGTGCGTCTCACCGACATTGGCGACCAGCAGAAAGCCGCTCGTCGCGTTGATCGCGAGCACACGCGTCGGCCGTCCGCCGCTAGGCAGGGTCTCCTCGGTCTCGCGTACCAGCCCGCTGGCGAGGAGCGCGCTCAGCCGCTGAGTCACCGTCGCCCGCGACAAGCCGGAGGCGGCCAGCAGTTCGGCGCGCGAGACGGCGCTGCCGGTCGCGATGAGGGAAAAGATACCTCCGGCGCCTTCGAGAGTGGGTCTGTCGGGCCCCTGTACCGGCCGTGCCATGCAAAACTCCGTTTTCGGCCCGGTTTAGCGGCAAAGCGGCGCGCGAGAAAGCACCGAACCTCAGAGATCATAACTTATGGGAAATAAGATACATAAGTCCTCCCAAGCGTTCATCCGCATCGCTGCCTCTGACGCGCCTCTTTCCTCATCGGGTTATCGTCCGGGAGGACTCTTCGCGTTATTTTGTATAAAAATATACATAAGATCGGCGATATTAAGTTGACTTCATCTAAAATGGCTGAGTTAATCCCTGTGGCCTTTGAGGAGAGGCCGTCCACGCCGAAAGAGCCGGAGGGGTTCATGGCGTCTTTGGATTTGGGAGGAGGATCTAATGGCACTTCACAATATTCGCGCGTCCTCGCGCTCCGCCGTCCTGTGGGGCGGCATCGCCGCCGGCGTACTCGTTTTCGGCCTTGCCTTCGGCCCGGGCTCCGCCGCCGCCAGCGAGGTGATCGTCGGACTCGTCACGAAAACCGAGGTCAATCCTTTCTTCGTCAAGATGCGCCAGGCGGCCGAGGCGCGTGCCAAGGAGAAGGGCGTGAAGCTGATCGCCCGCGCCGGCAAGTTCGACGGCGATAACGAAGGACAGGTCGCCGCCATCGAGGACCTGATCAGCGCCGGTGCCAAGGGCATCCTGGTCACGCCGAACAATTCTTCCGGCATGCTCGACATCATCAAGAAGGCCCGCGATGCCGGCGTGCTGGTGATCGCGCTTGATACGGCGACCGATCCGGCCGATGCGGTCGACGCCACCTTCGCCACGGACAATTTCGAGGCCGGCGTGCAGCAGGGCGCCTACGCCCGCAAGGCGATGGGCGACAAGCAGGCGGTCGTCGCAATGCTGGACGGCACGCCCGGCGGTACGGTCGATACGTTCCGTCACGACGGTTACCTGAAGGGCTTCGGAATAGCCGAGGGTGACCCTTCCATAGCAGGCGCGGCCATCACCAATGGTGCGCAGGACAAGGGTCAGATCGGCATGGAGAATTTGCTGTCCAAGAACGGCGAGATCAACGCCGTCTACACGATCAACGAGCCAGCGGCGGCCGGCGCCCATGCGGCGCTCAAAGCTTTCGGCAAGGAAGGTGACGTGATGCTGACCTCGATCGACGGCGGCTGTGCCGGCGTGCGCGACGTCAAGGACGGCAAGATCGCCGCGACGGTTATGCAGTTCCCTTACAAGATGGCGACCATGGGCGTCGACGCGGTGGTGGAATATGCGGCTACCGGCAAGAAGCCGAGTGGGTTCGTCAACACCGGGTCCGTCCTCATTTCCGACAAGCCGGTCGAAGGGCTGGATTCGAAAGATACCTCCTGGGGCCTCGAAAACTGCTGGGGCGACTGATCCGCTACCGCGGCGGGATCGCGCGGCGCTCTGCGCCGCAGCGATCCCGCGGGCGAACGGCCGCGCAACAAAACCCTGAGGCACGGGACGTCCATGAACACAGCAACCGTATATCCAGCTGAGGCGCCGCGAAGCCTGAAAGCCCGTATATTGGGCAGCCCGTCGGCGGGACCTCTTCTGGTGCTGCTCGGATTCTGCGTGATTTTCGCGCTGACCAATCCCCGCTTTCTCGCCACCCACAACTTGTCGATCATCCTGCAGCAGACGGTCGTCATAGGCGCTCTGGCGATCGGTCAGACGCTGGTGATCCTCACTGCCGGGATCGACCTTGCCGTCGGCGCCATTTGCGTGCTGGGAACGATCGTCGCGGGAAAGCTTGCCAATCTTGGCTATGATCCGGTTCTCTCCATGGGCATTGCCGTGCTCATATGCACGGCCGCCGGCCTTGCCGCAGGGGGCCTCGTCAGCGGCCTCAGGCTCCCGCCCTTCATCGTCACACTTGGCATTCTCGGCATCCTGACCGCGGCGCTGCGACTCATTTCCGAGGGTGGCGCCTTCCCGGTACGCGATCCCTTCCTGGCCTGGACGGGCAATACGATGAAGATAGGCGGCTTCGTGCTCACCTATGGCGTGCTGATCATGTTCATGCTCTATGCGAGCGTCTGGTATTTGTTGAACCAGACGAAATGGGGCCGGCACGTCTATGCGATCGGCAACAATGCCGAGGCCGCCCGGCTGGTCGGCATCCCAGTACGGCGCCACCTGCTCTCGGTTTATGTGTTGGCCGGCCTCATCTACGGCATTGCCGCCTGGCTCGCGCTGGGGCGTATCCCAAACGCGGACCCGAATGCCATGCAGAGCGCCAATCTCGATTCGATCACCGCGGTGGTGATCGGTGGCACGAGTCTTTTCGGCGGCCGAGGCGGGCTCGTAGGGACATTGATCGGCGCGCTCATCGTCGGCGTTCTGCGCAACGGCCTGACGCTCGCCGGCATCGACCCGCTCTGGCAGGACCTCATAACGGGCATCCTCGTCATCATCGCCGTCGCGCTCGACCAGCTCTCCCGGAGGAAGCGTTGATGCCAGCCGGTTCCCCCATCGAAGAGCCTTCCGCGCGCCTGGTTCTCGAAGCGCGCAACGTGGTGAAGACCTACGGCCACGTCACTGCGCTCGACGGCGTCGACTTCGAACTCAGGGCCGGCGAGATCCTTGCCGTCGTCGGCGACAACGGCGCCGGCAAGTCGACGCTCATCAAGACCCTGACCGGCGCCGTGCGCCCGACCAGCGGTGAAATTCTGCTCGACGGAGTGCCGATCCACTTCAAGGGACCTCTCGATGCGCGCCATGCCGGAATCGAGACGGTCTATCAGGACCTCGCCGTGGCGCCTGCGCTCGATATCGCCGCCAATCTCTTTCTCGGCCGGGAGCTGCGCGTACCAGGCCTTCTCGGAAGCCTATTTCGCCGCCTCGACAAAAAAGGCATGCGCGAGGAAGCCCGCCGGGCCATGGGAGAACTCAAATTTCGCCTGCCGGCGATCGACAATCCGGTGGAATCGCTCTCGGGGGGCCAGAGGCAGGGCGTGGCCGTGGCCCGTGCCGCGCTTTTCGCCCGCAGACTGGTGATCATGGACGAGCCGACGGCGGCACTCGGGGTGCGTGAAACCGGGCAGGTGTTGCAACTCATCCGCTCGATACGGGATCGCGGCCTGCCCGTCGTTCTGATCAGCCACAACATGCCGAACGTCTTCGACATCGCCGACCGCATCCACATCATGCGCCTCGGCCGGCGCGCCGCCGTGGTTACCCCGAAGACCCATTCCATGAACGACGTCGTTGCCATTATGACCGGCGCAGCGACTGCCTGAACCTCTTGTCCCGAAATAGGAGTGAGACCATGTATCGCCTCGACCGGAAGCTCGCGCGCATCCGCGCTGGCCAATATACCCGCAGCGACTTCATCATCGCCGACGCCAAGGACGGCGACATGGGTCCCTCGATAACCTCGTGCGGTCCCAAGCGGGAGAAGGACGGCAGCTGGTCACGCCACTATACCCGCCCCGAATTTCTCGAAAATATCCGCGCCGTCGTGGAGCAGGATATCGTAGACATCATGCTCACCTCCGCCTCCAATATGGAGGCGCTGACCGAGATGGGCGTCTATCGCGACAGTGCCGTCAAGCCGGCAATCCGCGCCAACGATACGACGGACATCTGGGTCGGCCGCGGTGCGACCTATGTGAAAGCAGCCTCGCGCCCCTTCCGCACCGCCTCCCTCTCGCGCGTTACGACCGGGTCCGTCGATCCCGCGCCTGGCGCGCCGATCACCGGCACCGATCTTGGTCTCTATTCCATCACCTTCAACAACGATCTGGACCGCGACTATGAGGCGCTCGAAGCCTTCCGCGCCTTCCGCGAGGATGCGGCGCGCAACAGGTTCAAGTATTTCCTTGAAGTCTTCAATCCCAATGTCGCCTGCGGCATCGACCCTGAGGTACTGCCCCACTATGTCAACGACGTGATGATGCGCTGCCTTGCCGGCGTCACCCGGGAAGACCGGCCGCAGTTTCTGAAGATCCAGTTCAATGGAGCCAAGGCGATGGAGGAGCTAGCCTCCTACGATCCGAGCATCATCGTCGGCGTGCTCGGTGGCGGCGCCGGCACGACGCGCGATTGCTTCGAGCTGCTCCACCAGGCTGAACGTTTCGGCGCGCGAGTAGCGCTGTTCGGGCGCAAGATCAACCTTGCCGAGGACCCGCTGTCGATGGTGCGATTGCTGCGCGAAGTTGCCTCCGGTACGGTCTCGCCCTCAGAGGCAGTGAAAGCCTATCATGCGGGTCTTGCCACGGAAGGCATCACGCCGCTGCGCGATCTCGCCGCCGACAACGTCGTCACCGAAGCGGTGCTCAAACAGGAAGAGAGCAGATGAGCGGTGGCCGGCGGGGGATCGTCACGGGCGGAACGTGGTGCGCAGACTACAACCGCACCGTCAGCCACTGGCCGGGCGAGGACGGCCTTGCCGAACTTCTCGAGGAAGAACGCCACGGCGGGGGCTCGGGCTGCAACCTTGCGCTCGACATCAAGCATCTGGACCCCTCCGTCCCCGTCGAGACGATAGGTCTCGTCGGCGACGACGACGACGGCCGCTACCTGAGGGAGACGGCGGCTGCCGCCGGCATCGACATCAGTCAGATGATGGTGACTGAGGCGGCCGCCACCCAGTTCTGCGATGCTTATGTCTCGCTGCGTTCCCACCGGCGCACGCACATCTTTCACGCCGGAAGCGGAGCGCTGCTGACGCCGGATCATTTCGAATTCTCTTCAACGCGCATGCGCTATCTGCATCTCGGCCTGCCGGGCGTGCATCGCATTCTCGATGCTCCCTGGCAAAACGAGCCGAATGGCTGGGTGGCGGTGCTCAAGAAGGCGCGCGCTGCGGGCCTCGAAACCAACCTGGAGCTGGCGAGCATCGACCGCGCTTTGATGGCGCGGCTTGTCGGGCCCTGCCTGCCCCATCTCGATTTCCTCATCGTCAACGACCTGGAAATCGGGGCAATCGCCAGCGTTGAAACAATTCTGGGCGACGGACCCGACCAGGCGGCGTGCATGCGCGCAGCGCGTGCCGTGCTGGAGCGCGGCGCGCTGAAACTTGTCGCCGTGCATTGCCCCGCCTTTGCCATCGCCGTCACCCGCGAGGGGGAAGGCGTGGTGCTGCCGTCCGTCGCCATCCCCGAGGAGGAGATCAAGGGCGCGAACGGGGCCGGCGATGCCTTCGCTGCCGGGATGCTCTACGGCATCCATGAAGGCTGGAGCGTGAAGCAGGCTCTCCGGCTGGCGCATGCAACAGCGGCCGCGTCCTTGCGCAGCATCTCGACTACCGGCGCGGTCTTGCCTTGGAAGGATTGCCTGGCACTCGCGGACAAATGGGGCCCCCGAGACCACTGATGGGTGCGCCGAGCCGGCTTGGTGGTGTCTGCGGGCGCGACTGCGCAATGGATCCGAAACTCTGCCCCTGAACTCGACGAAGTGCTGACCTATGACGCCGCGACCGGGAACCTTCCTGCCGGAGCGCGGTTTGCTTCGGCATGCCGAAAGATGCAAATCAGCCGACCGTTCTCATTACCGGCTCGAGCGGCTTCCTGGGCCAGGCGATCGCGCATCGCCTGAGGGACCGGTATCGCGTCATCGGGCTCGATCTGTCCCCTCCGAAAGGCAAGTCCGAGACCGAAGAGACGATCAAATTCGACATCACCTCCGACGCAAGCGTGAGAGAGGCGATCGAGACGGCGGGTAAGCGCAGCGGCGGGCGCCTTGCTTCCGTGATTCATCTCGCCGCCTATTACGACACCTCCGGCAAGGACAATCCCAAATACGATGCCGTCAATGTCGAGGGCACGCGCCGGCTATTGGAGGCGCTGCAGGGGCTTCCCACCGAACAGTTCATCTATGCAAGCACGCTGCTGGTGCAGGCGCCCAGTCCGGCCAGGGGTGCGCGGATCAACGAGGATGATCCGCTGGACCCTGCCTGGGCCTATCCCAAATCGAAGGCCGAGACCGAGGCGGTGATCGCCAGACATCGCGGCGCGATCAGGACCGTGACCCTCCGTCTCGCCGGCGTCTATGACGAGGACTGCAGAGCCGCTTTCATCGCCCAGCAGATCGCCCGCATCTTCGAGCGGCTCCCGACCGCCTATCTGTTCAGCGGCGATCTGGACGCAGGCCAGCCCTATCTGCACAAGGACGATCTGGTCGAGGCTTTCGCGCGCACGGTCGACCGTCGCAACGACTTGCCCGATGATTGCGCGTTGCTGATCGGCGAGGAGGAAACCCTCTCCTATGGCGACTTGCAGAAGCGCATCGGCCGGCTGATCCACGGCGAGGACTGGCGCACGCTCGCTCTGCCCAAGAGCCTTGCAAAGCCGGGGGCTTGGATGCAGACCGAGGTGCTCGACCAGGACTCGGAGATCAAGCCGTGGATGATCGAGAACTCGGACGATCATTACGAGATCGACATCTCCCGTGCCCGCAACAAACTCGGCTGGGAGCCGAGGCACAGTCTAGCTGCCACATTGCCGGAAATGATCCGGCGGCTCAAGCAAGACCCGACCGACTGGTACGCGAAGAACAAGCTGGAGCCCTCTGTGGTCGCCGCCTCGGATCCCGAGATCGAGCAGGCGGAGAAAAGGCTGGCGGAGCCGCTGGAACGCAGTGACGCCGAAGTCGAAGCTGCCGTGGAAGCGCACCGGTTGCGCACGCTATGGGCGCCGCTGGCAAATGTCGCTCTCGGCCTGTGGCTCGTCTCCTCGCCGGCGACGCTCGGCCTTTTCGACCCCGTCAGCGTGCCGCTGCCGCCGGCGCTCGGCCACGAGATCGACGAACCCGCCATACGCAATGCCCGTCTCGGGACAAGCGAGATCCTGTCCGGACTGCTCGTTGCCGCATTCGCGCTTTTCGGCATGTACCGGCGCTGGTCTCATGCGCAATGGATCACGGCCGCGCTCGGCGTCTGGATCATGCTGGCCCCGCTTGTCTTCTGGACGACGAGTGCCGCGGCCTACGCCATCGATACGCTTGCCGGCATGCTGATCGTGGCCTTTGCGGTGATGATTCCGCCGACGCCCGGAATAAGGCTGCGGGCGCTCGCGGCCGACGACGACCGGCCCCTCGGCTGGAGCTATTCGCCGTCCTCCTTCACGCAGCGCATGCCGATCGTCGCGCTCGCCTTTGTCGGCCTCTTCGTCTCGCGCTATCTCGCCGCCTATCAGATGGGCCATGTCGACGGGCTGTGGGACCCGTTCTTCGGGCCGGGCGAGGCACCCGTCCGCAACGGCAGCGAGGCGGTCGTGACGTCCTGGGTGTCCAAGGGCTTTCCGATCGCCGATGCCGGCCTCGGCGCCTTCGCCTATTCGCTGGACATTCTGGCCGGCGCGATCGGAGACAGCCGGCGCTGGCGCACCATGCCCTGGATGGTGCTCCTCTTCGGCCTGCTGATCGTGCCCCTCGGCGTCGTCAGCGTCTCCTTCATCATCATCCAGCCGCCGCTTATCGGGGCGCTCTGTACGCTCTGCATCATCCAGGCGGGCGTCACCGTCGTGCTCATCCCCTATTCGATAGACGAGGTGCTCGCCACCATCCAGTACCTCTGGCGCGTAAGGAAGGCGGGCGAGCCGTTCTGGCGGACGTTCTGGATGGGCGGCCCGGCCATTTCGGAGGACCAGACGCCGGCGCCCGACCTCAACCGTCCGGCGACCGAGCTGTTGAAGGAATTCATCGTCGGCGGCGTCAACTTTCCCTGGACGCTGGTCGCCAGCGCATTGCTCGGCGCGGTCCTGATGACGACGCCCTTGATTTTCGGCAGCCTCCCGCCGCTCTATCACAGCGACCACGTTCTCGGCTGCCTCGTGATCCTGGTTGCCGTCACCGCCATGGCGGAGGTCGTCCGGCCGGTGCGCTTCCTGAATGTGCTGCTCGGCGCCTGGGTGGCGGCCTCGCCCTTCCTGTTTGCCGGCGGCAGCACGGTCGCGACCCTTGCCGACGTCGCGATCGGCTTGGCACTGATCGCGCTCAGCCTTCCGCGCGGGAGGCGCAGCGAAGAACATTATGGCGGCTGGGACCGGGCGATCGTCTGACGGACGCGCCTCAAGACAGTCAGCTCATCTGCGCAAGCACCATGACGAGCAGGAAGCCGGCGGCGTTGGCGATCGCCGAAGACTGCTGAAATTGATGCGACTCCGCTTCCGGCACGAGGTCGGTAATCGTCAGGTAGAACATCCCGCCCGCTCCCGTCGCGAAGAGAAAACCGGTGACCGGCTGGACCAGGCCTTTCAGCAGGAACCACCCTGCAACGGCGGACACGAAAAGGGAGAGGCCGATGAGGGAGGTCCATCCGAGTATCCGGCGCTTCGCGTTCTTCCGCTCCTCGTCGAGCGTCAATTCGCCGATGCTCATTCCTTCGCTGAAATTATCGATGCAGATCGCGAGACCCACGATAAGCGCCACTTTCGGCTCGAAGGTGGCGCCGACGCCGATCGTCATGCCTTCGATCAGCTCTTCCGCACTCGTGCCGCCGGCGAGCACCGCGACATTGCTCCCGCGCGGCTTGCGCCTTCGGTGCAACCGATCGACCTCGGCCCTTTGATCCGCCTCCGGCCCGGCCATTTTCCAGCGGTTGACGTAGAGGTCGAGAATATAGACGAGTCCTAGGCCGAGCAGAAATCCGGCAACGGCAAGCGGAAGACCTGCAAGTTCCATGGAGGTGGGCATCATCTCGAAAGCGAAGGTGCCCATGAGGACGCCGGCCGCGAAGCCGACCGCGATCGAGAGCACGAGGCTCGACGGCCTGAGCGAGATCGCCGCCAGGCCGCCCAGGGGCGATGCGACGGCCGCCGCTGCCGCGATTCCCAGGATGATCAGGAGATCATTGCTCATCGCTGCCCGGATCCTCGGTTTTCAAGGCGAGCCTTCAGGACGTACGATCTGCTCATAGGTACATTGGCGCGGGTCCTTGTCCGGCCGCCAGCGCATGAGTTTCGTACCGTGGCGGAAGCGCCGGTTGCTGACATGGTCGAACCGGACTTCGACGACCAGTTCCGGCCGAACCGGCTGCCATTCGCCGCTGCGTTCGCTGCTCCAGCGGCTGGGCCCGCCCGGGGCCTTGCCGGTGAAGCCCGGCGGCTCCTGCAAAGCTTCGAGCTGGCGCGTCAGGGCAGGCCGCTCCTTGTCCGAGATCGTCGCGGTAAAGCCCACATGGTTCAGCAGTCCCTCGGTGTCGTAAAGGCCGAGCAGAAGCGAGCCGACCAAAGAGCTGTCGCTCTCGTAGCGGAAGCCGCCGACGACGCAGTCGGCCGTCTTCAGCCGCTTGACCTTCACCATTGCCCTTTCGCCGCATTCATACGCGCCGTCGCGCCGCTTTGCGACGACCCCGTCGGTGGCACCCGCCTGCCATGAGGTGAGCCACCTCTCGGCCTCCTTAACGTCGAGCGTGAAGGGCGAAAGCTCGAGCATCTCCGCAACCGCGTTCTCTTTGGCGAATGTTTCGAGCCGGGCGCGCCGTGCTGTCAGGGACTGGTCGGTCAGGACCGTTCCGTCGGTGCCGGCCAGCATGTCGAACAGGATGAGTTTGGCCGGCGTCTCCTGCGAGAGCTTCTGTACGCGGCTTGCCGCCGGATGCAGGCGCATCTGAAGGGCGTCGAAGGAAAGGCGCCCGTCGACCTCGATCACCAGTTCGCCGTCGAGGACGAACATGTCCGGCTCCAGTCGGCGCAGCAGGGCGAGGATCTCGGGGAAGAAGCGCCCGAGCGGCTTGCCGGATTTCGCCCTTATGTCGACGTCCTCGCCGGACTTGAACGCAAGGCAGCGAAAGCCGTCCCACTTCGGCTCGTACTGCCATGCGTCGCCGCCCGGAAGCCCGGTCGCGGAACGGGCTTCCATCGGCGCCGTGCTGACGGGCAGGGGAAAGCTCCCCGCCTTCTTCGCCGCGCTTGACGGAGCGGCCTTCTTCGTCGGCTTTCCATGTGCGGGCGACGCCATCGTCCACTCCGTCTAAACCGTCGGCCTATTTCAGCTTGACCGAGGGCTCTCTTCCCCAGACGCGCAGCTTGCCGAGCTCCTTGAGGAAGGCGGCCGCACTCGCAGCGTCGGTGAGTTCGATCGTTCCCTCATCGAGCAGCTCCGCAATGCCGGCCCTCTCGAGAAGGGGAACGGCGGCGCCGGCATAGCCTATATATTTGCAATGGGCGAAGGCGTCGGCCACGAAATCGCGCGCGGTGGCGACGTCGATCAGATCCGCGACGGCCTCTGCGGAAGGAAGCAGGACCACCGCGTCGTAGAGTACCGACGGGCCGCCGTCGAGCATCTGGTGAGCGGCGATGCGTTTTCCGTCGGAGGCGGTAAAGCCGCCGACCTTCGGCGCGATCAGCTCGAAGACCGCCTTCTCCTTCTCGACAGCCGCTATCAGGGCGTCGAGAAGCGCGGCGTCCGCGCCGTCCGTCGCCAATATTCCGAGCTTGCGGCCCTCGAAACGCTTCGGCCCACGCTGGATGATGCTGAGGGCCGGCGAGGGGTCGAGGTCCTGGCGGGTGGCAACGGCCGCATCCGCCGGTTTCGGCATCGTCTCCAGGCCGAGGGCGTGGCCGACCTTTTTCCCCAACGTTTCATCGATATTGAGAAGATGCGCGACCATCCGTTCGCGGATCACCTGCGTCTCCACCTTGCTCAATTCGAAGGTCAGGGCATCGGCGATGTGGCGCTGCTCGGGCGGCGTCTGGCTGATGAAGAACTGACGGGCCTGGCTGTAATGGTCGGCAAAGCTCTCGGCGCGGATGCGCAGCTTCGGGCCCTGCTCCTCGGAAGGAAAATGGCGGAAGCCTTTCATGGGCGACTCGCGCGGACCCTCGCCCCAGGAATTGGGCTGGTAGTTCACGCGTCCGACCGGGTTGCGCATGGCCATGTGGCCGTCCTGCTGAAAGTGCTGGAAGGGACATTTCGGCGCGTTGATCGGAAGATGGGTGAAGTTCGGGCTGCCGAGCCGCTTCAGCTGCGTGTCGAGATAGGAGAAGTTGCGCCCCTGCAGCAACGGATCGTCGCTGAAGTCGATGCCGGGCGGCACGTTCTGCGTCATGAAGGCGACCTGCTCGGTTTCGGCGAAGAAATTCTCCGGCATGCGATCGAGTACCAGCCGGCCGACAGGCTTCGTCGGCAGCACTTCCTCCGGGATGATCTTGGTCGGATCGAGAATGTCGAAATCGAACTTGTCGGCGAAGTCCTGATCGAAAAGCTGCACATGCAGTTCCCATTCCGGGAAGTTGCCGGACTGGATGGCTTGCCACATATCGCGCCGGTGGAAATCAGGATCGGCTCCATTGATCTTCACGGCCTCGTTCCAGACGACCGACTGGAGCCCGAGCTTGGGCTTCCAATGGAATTTGACAAAGGTGGACTCGTCCTTGGCATTGACGAAACGGAAGGTGTGGACGCCGAAGCCTTCCATGAACCGGAAGGAGCGCGGGATCGCCCGGTCCGACATGACCCACATGACCATGTGCATGCTTTCCGGCGTCAGGCTGATGAAGTCCCAGAAATTGTCATGCGCGGACTGCGCCTGGGGAAACTCCCGGTCCGGTTCGGGCTTTACCGAGTGTATGACGTCGGGGAACTTGATCGCGTCCTGGATGAAGAACACCGGGATGTTGTTGCCGACGAGGTCCCAATTGCCCTCGTTTGTGTAGATTTTGACCGCGAAACCGCGAACGTCGCGGGCGAGGTCGAACGAGCCCTTGCTTCCGGCCACCGTCGAGAACCGCACGAAGGCAGGGGTTCGTTCGCCCGGTCGCTGGAACAGATCCGCCCGGGTGTAGGCTGCAAGCGACTCGTAGGTTTCGAAGAAGCCGTGCACGCCGTAGCCGCGGGCATGCACGACGCGCTCGGGAATGCGTTCGTGATCGAAGTGGAAGATCTTCTCGCGGAAGTGGAAATCCTCGATGAGCGTCGGGCCGCGTTCGCCGGCGCGCAGACTGTTCTGGTCGTCGGCGACGGGGCCGCCCTGAGCCGTCGTCAGGACGGGCGTGTCGCCTTCGGCGATCTGGTGAAGTTCTCCACCGTTGCCGCGTGTCGCTTTCTGGTCATGAATGGTGGCCGGTTTCGTATTGTTCGGCGCAGAGGGTTTCTTGGCCATGGCAGCACTCCTTGGTCGGGGGCGGATGGGCACGAAACCTTGGCGAGGGAGGTTGGTTCCCCTGCACGCAAAAATTACCCGGACATCCGGCCTGCTGCTGCCGCCGATTCCAAGAGGTGGAGCGGGATGCGATCGGAAAACCGCACGCACTTTCCTCATCCCGCTCCGGCAAGGTCGTAGCGAACAGGTATTGCGTCGGCCCGCCATACGCTGCGGCGCGGACGGAAACGCCAGTAGCGCTCGGCGCCGTCGAGAGGCACGCCGTCCGGAGCTTCGGACAGGAGCTCGGCCTCGCCGGTCATCTGCAGGAGGCCGCCCGTGGAGAAGTCCGGGAAAGTGAGCCCGGCGCGCGGATTGAGCGCGATGTTGCCGAGCGTGTTGAAGAAGCGGTTGCCGACGAAATCCGGGATCACCAGCCAGCCGTCTTCGCCGACATGCACGAATCCGGCGTGGCCGCCGCGATGGGAGACGTCGATCTGCCGGCCGCCGGCGAGATCGGCATAGGTTGCGACGAAGAACGTGTCCGCCTGCGCCACCAGAGCACGCGCGGCGGCGTTGAGCCCGAAGCTGGAAACGGGCGGTACGGAAGGCGGCACGGAAGGGTCGCGCACGAAACGGACCTGGCGGAGCTGGATGTATTTCGGACAGTTGCCGAAGCTCTGGTCGACGCCGAGATCGAAACCGCGGGCATGCCGCTTAAGCGTGCCGTTCAGCCGGTTGCGCCGGCGGGTGCCGAGGTCGATTCCGAGCAGGGCGAGGGGAGCGCCGTCCTCCATGCCCGCCTCGGCGGGGTCCGTCGGCTCCCGCGGGAGCTCGACGGTAAGCCTTTTTTCGTCCGGCGCGTGGAGGAAGCCGGGCTCACCCGCCCTGAGCGTCGCCCAGGCGTCGCCGTCGCGATCGACCGAGCCCAGCACGACCATCGGCAGAAGGGGATAAAATTCCCGGTGCTGGTCGATCAGGTGGTCGCGCATGACGCGGCGTCCGATCTCGTCCATGCGCGTTTCCACACCCAGCCTCTTCTGCAGGGCGATTTCGCCCTCATGCCAGGGCGAATGTGCGAGGATGGGAGCCTCCATGACGATTGTTTCCTTGGTTGCGTGAATGTTGGGCATCTGTGGGCTTGTTCGCGGCGATAACATCCGCCCCTTGCCCAAGCTCCCTCATTCCTGTGCTCGTCACAGGAATCCAGCCAGGCCTAGTCATTGGGCCTGAAGGACTCCTCGCACCGCAGACGCGGCGCTGCTCTCATCCCTGTGACAAGCACAGGGAAGAGGGTGGTTGCAGTCCTTCGATACGCTTAAAAGCACGTGCCGTGCGAGATGGCTTCCCGCAAGCGGACGTCGTCATAACGCTCGCTAAGCCGCCAACCCCACCGGCGTCTTTGCGAACTCGACGAAGCCCGGCAATGCCTCGATGCGGGCGAGCCAGGCGCGGATCTCCGGATAGGGCTGGAGATCGACGTCGCCTTCGGGGGCGCGCGCCACGTAGCTGTAGAGCGCGACATCGGCGATCGTCGGCCGGTCGGCGGCAATCCAGACTCTGCCTTTGAGCTCCTGCTCGATCAGCGCCAGGATCGCATGCGAACGGGGGATTACCTCTTCCGGCCGGTAGGGCGCCTTGAACACGTTGATGAGCCGCGCCTGGGCCGGGCCATGGGCGATCTGGCCGGCAGCCACCGAAAGCCAGCGCTGAACGGCAGCCGCCCCGGCGGCGTCTTCCGGCAGCCAGTCCGTGCGGCCGGTCTTCTTTGCCAGATAGACGAGAATGGCGCTTGAGTCCGAGACGATCGTGCCGCCGTCGTCGAGCACCGGGACCTGACCGAAGGAATTGAGCTTCAGGAAATCCGCTTGCTTGTGCTCTCCCCTGGCGAAATCGACGACCACCAGCTCATGCTCGATATCGAGCAGCGAGAGGAACAAGCGGGCGCGGTGCGCGTGGCCGGAGAGGGGATGATGATAGAGTTTCATGTCGGCCTCGTTGAATGATGGAACGACACCAAGATGATTGTTATCCGCGGAGTTGATAAGCTCCGATAGGCGCACTAAACAGTTTCACTTGATGAAATAATCGAGGAGCATTCGATGGATCGCTGGCAGGCGATGCGGATCTTCGTGCAGGTGGTGGAAAGCGGCGGCTTCGCGGCGGCCGCCAAGGTGCTGCATATGAGCCCGCCATCGGTCACCCGGGCGGTGGCGAAGCTGGAGGACCTGATCGGGACACGGCTTCTGGTGCGCACCACGCGCTCGCTGAAACTGACTGCGGCGGGCGAAGGTTACGTGGCCGATTGCCGGCGTATCCTCGGGGAGATCGCAGAGGCGGAAGCCAATGCGGCGGGCAGCTTCACCGCCCCTGCGGGGTTGCTCACGGTAACGGCGCCCGCGCTCTTCGGGCGCATCCACGTGCTCCCCGTCATCCTCGACTTTCTCGATCACTATCCGGCAATGCAGGTCAAGACCGTCTTCGTCGACCGCGTGACCAATCTGGTCGACGAGGGCCTGGATGTGGCGATCCGCATTGCCTCGCTCCCGCCCTCCGGGCTCGTTGCGCGCCGGATCGGCTCGGTCCGGCAGGTGCTTTGCGGCTCGCCGGATTATTTCGCCCGCTTCGGCGAGCCGGGCAGCCCGCAGGAGCTTGCCCGTCATCGCATCATCGGGCGAGAGGGCCTTTTCGGCCACTCGGAATGGCTCTTCGGACGCGACAACGGCATCCGCGTTCCGATCAGCCCTCGTCTCATCTGCAACACCAATGACGCGGTCCTTGCCGCGGCTGTGGCGGGCTGGGGATTGTCGCGGTTTCAGTCCTACCAAGTGGCACCCGACGTGAGAGCCGGCAGGCTCAAGGTCGTCCTTGCCGACCAGGAGCGCGAGCCGGTGCCGATCCACATCGTGCATGCGGAAGGCCGCATGGTTTCGGCAAGGGTGCGCGCCTTCGTGGACTTCGCCGCCGGGCGTTTTCGTCGCCACGCGGGTCTTGGCACCGAGCTTTGAAGACCTCTACCGGTCGTCGCCGCGCACCCGCAGCAGCACGTGTTCGAGCGCATCCCTCAGCGCCCGGTGGCCGCCGCCGCGGTCGAAGTCCGTCAAAACCTGCTCGTTCAATCCGCCGGCGGTCGAAAATTCGCGGGCGAGTTCTTCGAGCGGCGTCCCCTCGTCCCTGACCGCCCTCTGGGAGAGACTGGCGAAGAGCGGGGCGATATAGGCGCGTGCCTTATCGCGGTCGAGACCCTTTTCGGCGAACCAGCCGGTCGTCCGGTCGAGAATGCCGAGATAGGTCGCCATCAGAGCGCTTCCGACGGCAAGCAGGTCATATTCCTCCTTGGTTTTGCATTCGACCGCCGTTCCGAGTGCCGCAAAGATCGCGGCAACGGCGCGGTTCGGTGGATAGATCGCCGTCACGCCCTCGCGCTCGGCGACGAAGGGCAGGGGGATTGCCTGGGTGAGCTCCACCTCCTCGCTGATCCAGCCGAGAAGCGTGGAACGATCGGTAGCGGCAATGACGCTAACGACCTTCTGACCCTTGCGGAATTTGAGCTTGGGGATCACGTCCTCGGCGATTTGAGGACGAACGGCGAGGAACAGCACGTCGGCCGCGTCCACCGCTTCCTGATTGTCCTTGGCGATCCGCACGAGCGGGAAGCGGCCGGCAAGCCGGGCAGCAATCTCCCGGTTGCGCGGGGAGACGAGGATCCCGGCGACGTCCAGCCCGGAACCGACGATGCCCGCCACCATCGCTTCGGTGATGGCGCCCGTGCCGATGAAGCCAATACGCATCGCTGTTCACTCCCTTGATTCGTACCGGCGACATTAGAACAATTCCGGGAAACTGCGTCACTAACGCAGCCGTTTTCCCTCTCCGTCGAACACCAGAACCGAAACCGGATCGAAGCGGGCCGTCAGGCGGTCACCGGCCTTGAGTCCGCGGCCGTTCTTCGTTTCGACCACGATGAGCTCGCCGTTGCCGTGGCGGGCATAGGCGAAGGTCTCTCCGCCGAGATGTTCCAGCATGTCGATCGTCAGGGCTAGCCCTGCAGGACCGTCTTCATTGAAATGCTCGGGCCGGATGCCGATCGTCACCGCAGTTCCCGCCGCCGCCTGCAGGGTGACGGGGATCTTCGCGTCTCCATGATCCGGCAGGCGCGCATAGGCCCGGTCCTGGTCGATTTCGATCACGCCCTTCAGGAAATTCATCTTCGGCGACCCGATGAAGCCGGCGACGAAGAGGTTGGCCGGGTCGTCATAGAGGTCGAGAGGCGAGCCCACCTGTTCGACCACGCCGGCGCGCATGACGACGATCTTGTCGGCGAGCGTCATGGCCTCGACCTGATCATGCGTCACGTAAACGATGGTGGTGGCGAGCTGCTTGTGCAGCCGTGCGATCTCGATGCGCATATGCACGCGCAGCTCCGCATCGAGGTTGGAAAGCGGCTCGTCGAAGAGGAAGATCTTCGGATGGCGGACGATCGCCCGGCCGATCGCCACGCGCTGGCGCTGGCCGCCCGAAAGCTGCTTCGGTTTGCGGTCGAGCAGCGCGCCGAGTTCCAGGATATGGGCGGCCTCGTTCACCCTCTTCTCGATCTCGGCCCTGGGGATACCCGCGAAGCGGAGCGCAAAGCCCATATTCTCGCGCACCGTCATATGCGGATAGAGCGCATAGGACTGGAACACCATGGCGATCCCGCGCTTGGACGGATCGACATCGTTCATTCGGCTATCGTCGATCGTCAGGTCGCCGGAGGTGATCTCCTCAAGCCCGGCGATCATCCGGAGCAGCGTGGACTTGCCGCAGCCGGAAGGACCGACGAAAACGACGAACTCTCCGGATTTTATGTCGAGATCGACGCCCTTGATGACCTCGAGGCCACCATAGGATTTACGAACATCGCTGAGTTGGAGTTGGCTCATGCGCTCGCCGCTCCTTCCGCCAGGGCGACGAGCTCGAGCTTCGCCGCGCCGAGCCGCGTCGAAGCGACCGAGATGACGACGGCGCCGGCGGGGCCCGTGGACTCCAGCCAGAAACCGGCGGAACCGCCCTGAAGGACGAGGCGGGCCGGTCCGACCAGCCGCGCCGGACCATGAACCTCGACGTCGACTGCATCGTTCAGGAAGGGCAGCACGTTGCCGGCCTGGTCGAGCGCGCGCAGGATGACGCGAATGCTGTCGCGGCCTTCCGCACGCAGCGTCTTGCTATCCGCCTCGACGTGAAGCGTCGTAGGCACGGGATCGGCGGCCATGCGGAGATCGGCGACCGGCTTGCCGGCGACGAAGCCGGTAAATTCCGCGCTTTCCCACTTCATGCCCCAGACTCCGAGCTCGTCCTTGGTGAAGTGGCGGTGGTCGATGACGACCGGCGGATGCGGCAGGTGCGGGAAATTCTCGCGATCCGGACCGACGCGCTTGGAAAGCGAGCCGTATTTCAATTCGACCTCGTCGCAATTCGTCAGCACGATCAAGGGCAGCACGCCGCCGATATTGCGCTCGCCGCGCGCCCAGAAGGTCACCGGCTTCATCACGACTTCCTCGGAGGGATCGCACTGGCTGGCATAGACATAGGCCGCGAATTTCGGCTCGCGGAACATGTCCATGACGCCGTGATAGCAGATCCGGTCCCCGGAGCCGAAATCCTTGTGGGTGTTGTAGTCGAACATGCACCAGCCGATCGCACCGGAAATGCCGGGATTGCCATAGGCCGCATTCAGCACTTCCAGATGCCGGCGAACATGTTCGGCCTGGCGCTGCTCCTGGTCATAGATCTTCGTCGGATACATGTGCCCGCCGAATTCGGTGATGAGATAGGGCACCTTGCGGGCAAGCCCGGTGCATTCCTGCTGCGGGCGAAGCGCCGTGCGCGGCCGGTTCGAGCCGGGCAGCTCCTCGTTGCCGAGGATGAAGTCGTTCATCGTGTAGACGTCTTCCAGAAATTCGCTGTCGGTAATGTATCGCACGCCGCCCGTCTGCCGTGTCGGGTCGAGCTCGCGGGCGAGGCGATTGGTCTCGAGATAGAAGTCGTGCGAATCCTGCGACTCGTTGATGCGCACACCCCAGATGACGATCGACGGGTGGTTCCAGTCGCGCTCGATCATGCGGCGGACATTGCGGATCGCCTCCTGTTTCCATTCCTCCCCGCCGATGTGCTGCCAGCCGGGAATCTCCTCGAAGACGAGGAGCCCGATGCGGTCGCAATGGTCGAGGAACCATTTCGACTGCGGGTAATGCGAGGTGCGCACGAGATTGCAGTGAAGCCTGTGCTTCATGATCTCCGCGTCGCGCTCCTGGGCGGTGCGCCCCATGGCGTAGCCGACATAGGGGAAGGCCTGATGACGGTTCAGCCCGCGGATCTTCAGCGGGCGGCCGTTGAGCCGGAAGCCTGCGGTCGTGAACTCCGCCGTACGGAAACCGAAATGCGAGGCCAGGCGGTCGGAGCCCTGACGGGTCCGGAGCTCGGCTTCGATCTCGTACAGCACCGGATCGTCGATGTCCCAGAGCGAGAGGCCCTTCAGGCCTTCCATCTCAAGGGTGAGGCTCTCGCCGGCCGTTTCGCCGGCGACCTCGGCCAGCACTTCGCCGGCCGCATTCTTGAGGAGAGCCGAGACCATACCTGAGAAGGGCAACCCTTGCGGATTGGAAAGGTCGCACCGGACGGAAACGGCCTTGTTGTCGGAGAGCACGTCGCGGGTTTCGATCTTGATATTGGCGATCGAAACCGGATCGGTGACCTTCAGCCAGACGTCGCGATAGATGCCGGCATAGGTCAGATAGTCGATCCGGCCGCCGAAAGGCGGGATCTCCGGATTCTCGCTGCCGTCGATCTTCACCGTGATGAGATTGTCGCCTTCCAGGAGCCTGTCCGTCAGGCGTGCCTCGAAAGGCGTGTAGCCGTCCTTATGCGCCAAGATCTCTTCGCCGTTGAGATAGACGACCGCATCGGCCATTGCCGCGTCGAAGACGAGCGAGACCTCCCGGCCGGAGAAGTCCGGGCGCCAGGCAAGCACCTTCTGGTAGGTGAAGGCGCGCTGGTAGCATGTCTCGTCGAAATAGTTGAACGGCAGTTCGACGGCGTTGTGCGGCAGGCTGATCGGCTGACCCGCCCGGAGCGTTCCGGCGTCGGCGGCGTCGAAGCCTTCGGAGAAGACCCACG
Organism: Sinorhizobium sp. P24N7; assembly: GCF_042436655.1. Classification (NCBI taxonomy): domain Bacteria; kingdom Pseudomonadati; phylum Pseudomonadota; class Alphaproteobacteria; order Hyphomicrobiales; family Rhizobiaceae; genus Sinorhizobium; species Sinorhizobium sp. P24N7. The sequence continues at coordinate 73,758 of NZ_JBHMIW010000022.1, forward strand.
AATTATTGAAGGAAGTAACAGAGCGCATCATCGTTCCTATTTGACTGAGCCCAGCATGCCCTGGACGAACTGGCGTTGCATGAAGAAGAAAACGGCTAGGGTCGGCAATGTCGCGAGAATCGTCCCGACCATGACCACGCCGTAATCGGGGTAGTAGGCGGAGGCGAGCGACGAGATGACCAGCGTGATCGTCTTGGTTTCGTTGGTCTGGAGCACGATCAGCGGCCAGAGATAGTTGTTCCACGCGGTCATGAAGACGATGACGAAGGCGGCCGCATAGGTCGAACGCATGACCGGTACGTAGATGAAGAGGAAGATCTGCCATTCCTTGAGCCCGTCGACCTTGGCCGCGTCGCGGAGCTCGGAGGGGAAGGCCTTGGTGCTCTGCCGGAAGTAGAAGATGACGAAGGCCGAGCCGATCGTCGGCAGGACGACGGCGAGATGCGTGTTGATGAGACCCGCCTTGCCCATGATGACGAAGAGCGGGATCATCAGCGCGGCGAAGGGGATCATAAGGGTGAGCAGCATCGCCCGGTAGACGCGCTCGCGTCTTCGCGAGCGGAACATCTCGAAGCCGTAACCGGCGAGCGAGGAGACCGCGAGCGTGAGCACGGTCGCAAGGATCGCGATCTTCGCCGAGTTCCAGAAGACGAGCGGCACGTTTACCAGCGTGAAGAAGTTGCCGACATTGGTGGCAAAGGCTGCGCCCGGCAGGAGCTTGCCCTTGATGATGTCTATCGATGAATTGGTTGCGCCGAGCACCATCCAGATGAACGGAAAGACGGAGAGGAAGGCCATCAGGCCGAGGAAGCCATAGGTGGCCGCCATTGCCGCGAAACGTCCAAATCCGTTCATCGGTCACGCTCCCTTGCTGCGAAGAACTGCACGAAGGCGAGGAGCGCGACGAGGACGACGATGACATAGGAGACCGTCGCCGCATAACCGAGATTCGGCATGAAGCGGAAGGTCAGGTTGTAGATGTAGAGCGACAAGGTGAGCGTGGCATTGGACGGGCCGCCCTTGCCCTCGGTCAGGTTGTAGACCTCGTCGAAAAGCTGCAGCGTGCCGATCGTCGAAATGACTGTCGTGAAGAGGATGACGGGCTTCAGCAGAGGGATGGTGAGGTGGGTGAAGCGCGCCCAGGCCGGAACGCCGTCGATGCGCGCCACCTCGTAGATCGACCTGTCGATGTTCTGAAGCGCCGCAAGATAGAAGATCATGTTGTAGCCGGTCCAGCGCCAGGTGATGGCAAGAATGACGAGAACCTTCGCCCAGAAGGGATGCGTCAGCCACGGAATGGGCGAGGCGACGAGACCGATCGCCTGGAGCGTCGAATTGACGATCCCGTCGGTTGCGAACATGCCCTTGAAGAGCACCGAATAGGCGACCAGCGAACTGACGCAGGGCAGGAAGATCGCCGTGCGGAAAACCCCTCGGCCCACGAGCCGCGGGTTGTTGAGGAGCGACGCCAGGATCAGCGCGAGCAGGATCATGATCGGCACCTGCACGACGAAATAGGTCATCGTGTTGGTGAGGGCCTTGATGAAGACCGGATCGTTCCAGAGCCGAACGATGTTCGCGAAGCCCGCGAACTTCATGGTCATGCCGCGGCCGGACTGGAACGACATCCAGAGGGACCACGCGATGGGATAGACCATGAACAGGGCGATCAGCCCGAGGGCCGGCGCGACGAACAGCCAGCCATTGACGTCGTAATATCGGCCGATACCGCGGCGCGCTCGAACCATGTTCCCCTCCTGGAAGGCCGGACAGCCGGAAATTTGGCCGCGGCAAGAGCCGCGGCCGGAAACAGCGGGCGCATGCCCGCCGCCATCCACCGCATCACTGGATCTGTGCGCTGACCTCGGCCTCGATCGCCTGCAGCACCTCGTCGACCGGTGTGCCCTGCGTCACGGCCGGGAGTTGCGCAGTGACGGCGAGGTCCGCCTCGTTGGTGAAGATGCCGTAATTGACCGAGGGGACCTTCGCCAGCCAGTCGGAGAAGTTCTGCCAGACCTTCTCGCCGCCGAAGAAGGGGTCTGCCGCCTCATAGGCCGCGCCGCCGCGGGCGGCGAGCAGCGAGCCGACCGCACCGCGGTCCTGGAGGATCTTCTGATAGAAATCGATGTCCTTGGCGTAGATCTCGTTCAGGAAGTCGATGGCCTCCGCCTTCTCCTCGGAGCTTTCGAGCACGTACCAGCTGGAGCCGCCGAGATTGGAGGCATGCGTCGCGCCTTCGATCGAGAGCGCCGGAATGGGGGCGACGCCCCAGTTGCCGGACTGGTCCGGCTGCGCTTTGACGGTGCCGGTGATCCAGACGCCCGTGACGACGGTCGCGACGTCGCCGGAGGTGAAGGTGCCCACCCAGTCGGACCAGCCGTTGGCAGGCTTGTAGATATTCGCCTGCATGATCTTGCCGATGGTTTCGAGCGCCGCCTTCAATGCCCCATTGCCGGTGATGTTCGGCTTGCCTTCCTTGTCGAAATACCATTGCCCGGCCGACTGCATGATGATGCGCACGAGACCGGCGTCGTTCGGGTCGAGGCCCATCATCTTCTTGCCGGTCTTCTCTTCGACCTGCTTTCCGATCTCGATGAAGCGGTCCCAGGTGAGATCCTGCATGTCCTGCGGCTTGAAGCCGGCGGCTTCCAGATAATCCTTGCGGTAATAAAGACCCGTGACGCCGGAATCGAAGGGCATTCCGTAGACTTGCCCGTCGAGCGTCATGAGCTCGACCTTGTAGGGGGCGAAACCGGAATAATCGACGGTGCCGGACAAAGGCGCGAAGGCGCCCGGGAAGGATTGAAGGTATTTCTGAGCGCCGTAATCCTCGATGAGCACGATGTCGGGGAGCGCGTCGGCAGTGCCGGACGAAAGCCCGGTCTGCAGCTTCTGCTCGACGTCGAGCTTGGCGAAATCGACGATGTTGAAGGTGATGTCCGGATGCGTTTTCGTATAGCGGGCGCCCGCCTCCTTCATGATCGCGACATTGAAATTCGGGTCCCAGCACCAGATGGTGATTTCCTTGGCCTGCGCCGCGGTAACCCCCAGGAAGCTTGCGCCCGCGAGAGCCAGAGCGGCGATACGCGGCAGATAGGCACGCGCCTGAATGTCCATTGTTTCCTCCCGAAATCGTGTTCCCCGAGACAGTCCTCTCTGTCCCGGCGGCGAGTATTTCTCAAAACTCGAGTGGGCGCAATTATTTTCAGTAAATTTTTACTTGGCACTTGCGACGCGTGCTTTGAAAGCACGTGAGCCGTCACGCTCGCGCCTGGCGGCGCCCGATGCGCTATTGCCAGCGTGAATGGCGGCGATGGGCTACACGCGACTTTGCGGGTATCGCCACGACGGGGTCGCGTTGATTTCGCCCCGGGATTTTTAGAACCGGCCCGCCATGTCATCTTCCTTGTTCGCTGTCTCGGCCGGTGCCGGCGTGCTGCCGCGCCAGACGATTTCCGTGCCGAAAACCACCTTCTTGGCGACCTCTCGGCCCGAAAGGCGCTCCAGCAGCAGGTCGACGGCGGTTTCGCCGATGAGCTCCGCCGGAATCTTCACCGTGGAAAGCGGCGGCCCGAGAAACTGCGCGACCGGAATGTCGTTGAAGCTCGCGACCGCGATATCTTCGGGAATTCTGAGCCCCATCTCGTGGATGGCCCTGTAGGCGCCCAGCGCCATATTGTCGTTGCAGGTGATGAGGATCTTCGGTGGATTGGGCTTCGATAGCATCGCCCTGGCAAGCTTGTAGCCGCTGTCGGGCGTCATCGGCTCGACCATGCACAATTCCGGATCATAAAGCCCGGCCTTGGTCATCCAGTCGATATAGGTGCGGCAACGGCGCTCCGAATGGATGTTGTCGGGCCCGTAGAAAGCGTCGATCCAGCCGATGAAGCCGATGCGCCGGTAGCCCATGGCATGCACCGCCTCCAGGAGCCGGGTCATCGCCAGCGACACGTCGCTGAGCACGGTGTCCTCCATGTCTCCGGCCGGTGCGTAATCGGCAAAGACGAGGTGGCGGCTGTGGCGGCGCAGCCATTCGAGCTCGTCGCCGTAATAGTGGCCGACGGCCACGACCCCGGAGGCGCCCTCCAGGATCGTCGCTTCCGGAGGGTTGCCGGTGAGGAAGACCTTGACGACTTCGCTCTTCAGCGCCTGGCAGCGGCTTTCGATGCCGAGGCGGACGCCGACATAGTAGGGATCGGCGAGTTCCTGGGCGGGGTCGAGAAAATGCACGAGCGCGATCTTCAGCCCGACGCCGACGCCATGCGCTCCGGCGCGGCTGCGATTGCGCGGCGTCGCATAGTTGAGCGCCTCCGCCGTTTCGATGATCGCCTGGCGTTTCCTGTTCGAGATCGACAGCGTCGGGTCATAGTTGAGGACGCGTGAGACGGTTGCCGACGATACGCCGACGGCCGACGCGATTTCCTTGATTGTGACCATTCGGTTCCGCCTGTCCTTCTGCCGTGCCGCGCTCGAGTATCCTGTTTAGTAAATTTTTATCGCGGCTTTTTCAATCGCTAGCCGCAGCCAAGGTGGTCACGGATTCGTTGGTCCTCGCATTGCGGCCTGTGGTAGATACGCTCGCATACATGCCTGTGGTGCGGAACTCGGTCGGGCTCGCGCCGAAGACGCGGCGGAATACCTTGGCGAAGTAGTTGGGGTCCTCGAAGCCGGACAGGATGGCGACTTCCTTGACCGGCAGGTCCGCGGTCTTGGTCAGCAGCTTTACCGCCCTTTGCAGGCGCTTCTGCAGCACGAATTCCGCCGGCGGCATGCCTTCGCTGGCGGCGAAGACTCGGGAGAAATGGGCGCGGCTCAGGCCCGAAATGCGCGCGAGCTCCTCGACCGGAAGGGGCTTGTCGAGATTGCCCAGAACATGATCGATCACGTGCTGCATCTTCCGGTATTCCTCACTGAGGACCGGATGCGATCCGAACACGTCGTCATAAAGCGCCATTGCCGCCTCATAGGCGATCGCCGAGGCGCTGCCCGGGGTGTCGCCGCCGGCCATGAGGCGCAGGCTGCAGTCGGCAAGATGTTCGACGGTTTCCGGCTGCAACCTTATGATGGGACCGGTGACGGCGAGAATGGCGCGGTGGATCCTCAGCGCCTCCTCGCCGTTCATGGAGATCCAGAAGAACTCCCAGCGCCCGCCTTCCTCAAGCCAATAGCGATGATTGTGGGGCACGAGCAGGAGCAGCGTCTCGCCCGGACGCACGCGGTGACTGCGGTTTTCATATCGCAGGTTGCCGGCCCCGCCGATCGTGTACTGCAGCACGGTGAACGGGGTTTGGCCGCGCTTGCGACCGTCCCAATCGTAGCTTGCATCGGTCCTGATCTCGTAGCCGGTGCTCGTCGGCATGGTGTGCAGGTTCTGGCGTCCCCGCGGCAGCGAGACCGTCCGCATCGCGGGTCCCCGGGCGATCAGTTGCTGCAGCATAGAATTACCCATGAAAGCACAATACCTCTCTAGTCGTGCATCCGATTATACACATAATGCCCCCAGATCGCGCAAGACATGCGGTTGCCACGGCGTTTGACGAGGGTTTGCCGAGGAGGGCACCGCTTCGCCGATCCCGGCCAGTTCAATGAATTGATTTTACCCTTTTAGCGCGAAGGTCGCAGTCTGAGGAGGAATAGCACGGCCATGGCCAGCTTTAAGATCGCCATCATCGGCGCCGGCAGCATCGGCTTCACCAAGAAGCTCTTCACCGACATCGTTTCCGTGCCGGAGCTCCGGGACGTCGAGTTCGCGTTGACGGATCTGAGCGAGCACAACCTCGCCATGATCAAGTCCATCCTCGACCGGATCGTCGAGGCGAACAAACTGCCCACGCGGGTAACCGCGACGATCGACCGCCGCAAGGCGCTGGAGGGCGCGCGCTACATCATCAGCTGCGTGCGCGTCGGCGGCCTCGAGGCCTATGCCGACGATATCCGCATACCGCTGAAATACGGCGTCGACCAATGCGTCGGCGACACGATCTGCGCCGGCGGCATTCTCTACGGTCAGCGCAACATTCCGGTGATCCTCGATTTCTGCAAGGACATCCGCGAAGTGGCCGAGCCCGGCGCCAAGTTCCTCAACTATGCCAACCCGATGGCGATGAACACCTGGGCGGCGATCGAATACGGCAAGGTCGACACGGTCGGTCTCTGCCACGGCGTCCAGCACGGGGCCGAGCAGATCGCCGAGATTCTCGGCGCCAGGGAAGGCGAGCTCGACTACATCTGCTCCGGCATCAACCACCAGACATGGTTCGTCGATATCCGCCTCAACGGCCGCAAGGTCGGCAAGGACGAACTCGTCGCCGCCTTCGAGGCGCATCCCGTCTTTTCAAAGCAGGAGAAGCTTCGGATCGACGTGTTGAAGCGCTTCGGCGTCTATTCGACCGAAAGCAACGGACACCTGTCCGAATACCTGCCCTGGTATCGCAAGCGTCCGGACGAGATCTCCAGATGGATCGACATGTCGGACTGGATCCATGGGGAGACCGGCGGGTATCTCCGCTATTCGACCGAGACCCGCAACTGGTTCGAGACCGAATATCCGCGCTTCCTCGAAGAGGCGGGCCGGCCGCTGGAAACGATCAGGCGCTCGAACGAACATGCGAGCCGCATCCTCGAAGCGCTGGAGACGGGTCGGGTCTATCGCGGCCACTTCAACGTCAAGAACGACGGCGTGATCACCAACCTTCCGGCGGATGCGATCATCGAATCGCCCGGCTTCGTCGATCGTTTCGGCATCAACATGGTGGCAGGCATCACATTGCCTGAGGCCTGTGCGGCCACCTGCATCTCGTCGGTCAACGTCCAGCGCATGTCCGTTCATGCGGCGATCACCGGCGACATCGATCTTCTGAAGCTCGCCGTGCTGCACGACCCGCTGGTCGGCGCCATCTGCACGCCGGAGGAAGTCTGGCAGATGGTCGACGAAATGGTCGTCGCGCAGGCCAAATGGCTGCCGCAATATGCCCATGCGATCGACGCTGCCAAGGAAAGGCTCGCCCGCGCTACGGTCGCCACCCGGGAGTGGAAGGGCGCCGCTCGGCGCGAAGTGCGCTCGATCGAGGAGATCCGCGCGGAGAAGGAAGCGGCGAAGCTGCGCGTGGCTGGGTAGAAGAGTGGCTACCTCTGCCCGGAATTGCCCCTCACCCTAACCCTCTCCCCGCAGGCGGGGAGAGGGGACTTCGGCGAGCGCTGCTAGTCCCCTTCTCTCCACTCGCGGGGAGAAGGTGGCCGGCAGGCCGAATGAGAGGCAATCCCCCGGTCGGGGCGGATAGCAGGGCAAAGCGCCCGCAAATTGAGGTAATGCGCGAGGTCACCTGCGTGAGGAGACGCGAGTGCCACGAAGGAAGAGGAGCGCCGGCCGCGCCGGCCCGGCGAAGACAGGAGGGAGAACCTGGGACATGAAAACGCATCGACTGAATATGACCGCGAGCCTGCTGATCGGCATATCCGCCTTTGCCGTGCAGGCCTTCGCATCCGAGCCGACCGTGGTGCCGGAGCAGCCGCCCTTTCCCGCGCAGGGCAAGGTCACCTATGTATCGCGCGATTCCATTCTCGAGTTCAAGGCGCTGCCCGAATACAGGGAGCCCGAATGGGTCACCGAGAAATTCGTCAAGGCCGGCAAGCTGCCGCCGGTGGCCGAGCGGCTTCCGAAGGAACCGATGGTCTACAAGACCGGCAACATGCCCGACGGCATGGGCGTCTATGGCGATGTCATGCGCCACGTGATCGGCGGCCGGCCGGAAGGCTGGAATTACAGCGCAGGCCAGACTCAAGGGTGGGGCGGCATCGACATCGGCATGTTCGAGTGCCTGACGCGCACCGCGCCGCTCTTCCAGGTCGAGGCGGACGATATGGAGCCGCTGCCGAATCTCGCGAAAAGCTGGGATTGGTCGGAGGACGGACGCAAGCTGACCATGCATCTGATCGAAGGCGCGAAATGGTCGGACGGCGATCCCTTCGATGCCGATGACGTCATGTTCTACTGGGAGGACAATGTCCTTGACTCGAGCGTTTCACCCTTGAACGGGGCGACGCCCGAAACCTTCGGCGAGGGCACGACGCTCAAGAAGATAGACCAGTATACGGTCGAATGGGCTTTCAAGGAGGCCTTCCCGCGCCAGCATCTTTTCGCGATGGCCTACGGTACCTTCTGCCCCGGCCCGTCGCATATCCTCAAGACCAAGCATCCGAAATATGCCGGCACGACCTACAACGAATACAAGAACGGCTTCCCCGCCGAATATATGAACCTTCCGGTGATGGGTGCATGGGTGCCGGTCGCCTATCGTCCTGACGACATCATCGTGCTGCGCCGCAATCCCTATTACTGGAAGGTCGACGAGGCCGGCAATCAGCTCCCCTATCTGAACGAAGTCCATTACAAGCTGTCGACCTGGGCCGACCGCGACGTGCAGGCGATCGCGGGTTCGGGCGACATTTCGAACCTCGAACAGCCGGAAAACTTCGTGGAATCGCTGAAGCGCGCCGCCAATGAGAGCGCCCCGGCGCGGCTTGCCTTCGGTCCGCGCGTCATCGGCTATAACATGCACATGAACTTCTCCGGCAATGGCTGGGGAGACCCGGACGAACGCGCTAAGGCGGTGCGAGAGCTCAACCGCAACCTGGACTTCCGCAAGGCCGTCACCATGGCGGTCGACCGCAAGAAGCTTGGCGAAGCCCTGGTGAAGGGTCCCTTCACGGCGATCTATCCGGGCGGGCTTTCCTCCGGCACGAGCTTCTACGACCGGAACTCCACCATCTACTACCCCCACGATCTCGAAGGCGCCAAGGCGCTTCTCGAAAAGGTGGGGCTCAAGGACACGGACGGCAACGGCTTCGTCAATTTCCCGGCCGACAAGCTTGGCGGCCGCGACGTCGAAATTGTTCTGCTCGTCAATTCCGACTACAGCACCGACCGTAATCTTGCCGAAGGGATGGTGGGGCAGATGGAGAAGCTCGGGCTCCGGGTCGTCCTCAATGCACTCGACGGCAAGCAGCGGGACGCCGCCAATTATGCCGGCCGCTTCGATTGGATGATTCATCGCAACACGGCCGAATTTGCTTCCGTGGTGCAGAACACGCCTCAGCTCGCCCCGACCGGCCCGCGCACGAGCTGGCATCACCGCGCTCCGGAAGGCGGCGAAGTCGATGTCATGCCCCACGAGCAGGAGCTCGTCGACATCGTCAACAAGTTCATCGCCAGCAACGACAATGACGAGCGAACGGAGCTGATGAAGCAATACCAGAAGGTAGCCACCACCAATGTCGATACCGTCGGCCTGACGGAGTATCCGGGCGCGCTGATCATCAACAAGCGCTTCTCGAACATTCCTCCGGGCGCGCCGATCTTCATGTTCAACTGGGCGGAAGACACGATCATCCGCGAACGGGTCTTCGTTGCCGCCGACAAGCAGGGCGACTACGAACTCTATCCCGAGCAGCTTCCCGGCAAGCCGGGCGAAAGCGGCCCGATCAACTGAAGCTGAACCGCCTCCGCCGGCTCCGAGGAAAGGAGCCGGCGAGGGTGCAAGCCCTTCACGCCGCCGAGAGCCGATGCAGGCATGGCTCTCGCGGAACTCGAGACAGAAGGAAACGGCATGTTCAGATTTCTGCTTGTCCGAATCGCCTCTGCCATTCCGGTGCTGCTCGTCCTGAGCGTGGTGACCTTCGGCATCATCCAGGCGCCGCCGGGAGATTACAGCGACTACATCCGTTCGCAGCTCATCAATCAGGGCGGCGCTTCTTTCGAGGAGGCGGATGCTCAGGCGCAGGCCTACCGCAAGGAGCACGGCCTCGATAAGCCGCTGCCGATCCAGTACGTCGACTGGATAACGGGCATCGTGACGCGAGGCGATTTCGGCCACAGCCTCTACTACAACAAGCCCGTGGCCGACGTGGTCGGCGAGCGCCTGCCGCGAACGCTGGCGCTGGCGCTCGTCTGCCACATCCTGGCGTCGGTGATCGGCATCGCCTTCGGCATCATCGCGGCGACGCGGCAATATTCCTGGATAGACAGTCTGCTTTCGACCGTATCGTTTCTCGGCATGACGGTGCCGCGCTTTCTCATGGCGCTGATCATCGTCTATATCCTCGTCTTTCATTTCAATGTGAGCGAGATCAACAGCTTCCATTCCGCCCGCTATGGCGGGGCGCCCTGGTCCTGGGACAAGTTCGTCGACCTGGTCAAACATGTCTGGCCGGTCGTGGCGATCGCCACCTTCGGCGGGCTCGCCTACAATATGCGGGTGATGCGGGGCAATCTCCTTGATACGCTGAACGCGCAATATGTCGAAACGGCACGCGCCAAGGGCCTGAGCGAGGGTGCGGTCGTCATGCGCCATGCGGTGCCGAACGCTTTGCACCCGCTGATCATGTACCAGGGCGTCGTGCTTCCCTACATGCTGACCGGCGAGATCGAGACGGCGATCATCTTCGCGCTGCCGACCGTCGGGCCGGCGATCGTCGGTTCCATGTGGGTGGGCGACGTCTATGTGACGGCGACATTCATGCTGGTCCTCTCCGCAACGCTGATCGTCGGCAACATCATCGCCGACATGATACTCGCCGCGCTCGATCCGCGCGTGCGCATGGGAGGGGGGGTATACGCATGACCGTCGAAGCCGAAGGAACTCTTCCGGTGGCGATCGAGCCCGGGGAAAAACACCACCACGAGAGCTACTCCGCCCTCGTCTGGCGGCGGCTGAAGCGTTCGTGGACCGGCCTGCTTGGCCTTGTCCTCGTCTGCCTCCTGATCCTGATGGCGGTCTTTGCCGAGTTCCTGTCGCCCGTCGATCCGAAGGGGACGGATGTGGCCTTCGCGCAGCCGCAGACGATCAGCTTCCGGGACAAGGAGGGCAATTTCGTCTTTCCGCCGAGGAGCTATCCGGTGCGGGAGACGGAGGAGCTCGATCCGGTCACCTTCCAGCCGATCATCGGACCGGATTACGACAACCCGCAGGTTCTCGGCTTCTTCGTCAAGGGCGCACCCTACAGGCTCTTCGGGCTGATCCCCGCCGAGCGGCATCTGTTCGGCGCCGTCGACGGTACGCCGGTGCATCTGCTCGGCACCGACAAATTCGGCCGCGACGTGCTGTCCCGCATCCTCTACGGCTCGCGCATCTCGCTGATGATTGCTCTCACCGTCGTCTTCATCGTCACCGTGGTCGGGACGACCGTCGGCATGGTGTCCGGCTATTTCGGCGGGCGCTTCGATGCCTGGGTGCAGCGTTTCGTCGAGCTGGTGCTCGCCTTTCCGCAGTTGCCGCTCTATCTGGCGCTCGCCTCGCTGATCCCGGTCACCGCACCGACCAACGTCTTCCTCGCCTTCGTCATCATCGTGATGTCCGCGCTCGGCTGGGCGCAGATGTCGCGCGAGGTGCGCGGCAAGACCCTGGCGCTTGCCCGGATCGAATATGTGCGGGCGGCGATCGCCATCGGCGCCACGGACCGGCGCATCATATTCCAGCACATCTTCCCGAACGTGATGAGCCACGTCATCGTCGCGGTGACGCTCGCCATCCCCCATGTGGTGCTGCTCGAATCGTTCCTCGGTTTCCTCGGCTTTGCGGTCAAGCCGCCGCTGATCTCCTGGGGGCTGATGCTGCAGGACACGGCGAATTATTCCGCGATCGGTTCCTATCCCTGGATCCTCTCGCCCGTCGCCTTCGTGCTCGTCACCGTTTTCGCCTTCAATGCGCTGGGCGACGGCCTGCGCGACGCAATCGACCCCTATTGAGGAGCATGCCGATGGTAACGATCGAAAGTGTTGTCCCGGCACCCGAGGAACGGCGCGACCGCGATACGAAAGATGCGAGGCCGGTGATCGATGCCCGAAAGGTGGCTGTATCCTTCAAGGTCGAGAACGGCACGGTCGAGGCGGTGAAGGACGTCTCCTTTCAGCTTTACCGCGGCGAGACGGTGGCGATCGTCGGCGAATCCGGCTCCGGCAAGTCGGTGACGGCGCGCACCGTCATGGGGCTCTTGTCGAAGCGCGCTACGATCGCGCCGCAGGCGCGCATCGAATATGACGGCAGGGACGTGTTGAAACTCTCGAAGAGAGAGCGCCGGGCGCTGCGCGGCGATCGTATCTCGATGATCTTCCAGGAGCCGATGAGCTCGCTGAACCCGGTCTACACGATCGGCAGCCAGATCATCGAAGCGATCCGGGCGCATCGCCGCGTCAGCCGGCGCGCCGCCGCCGAGCGGGCGCTGGAGCTCTTGCGTCATGTCCAGATCCCCGACCCGGAAGCACGGCTCAACCAGTATCCGCATCAGCTTTCCGGCGGTCAGCGCCAGCGCGTGATGATCGCCATGGCGCTTGCCAACGATCCGGACGTGCTGATTGCCGACGAGCCGACCACGGCGCTCGACGTGACGGTGCAGGCGCAAATTCTCAACCTCATCCGCAAGCTGCAGCAGGAGCTCGGCATGGCGGTGATCCTGATCACCCATGACCTGACGGTGGTCCGCCAATTCTCCGATTACGTCTATGTCATGCAGCTCGGCGAGGTGAAGGAACACAATACGACGGAGGCGCTGTTTGCCGATCCGCAGCACGCCTATACGCGGCGGCTGCTTTCCTCCGAACCCTCAGGTTCTGCCAATCCGTTGCCGGACGACGCGCCGATCCTGCTCGACGGCCGCAATGTCCGTGTCTCCTTCACCCTGAAGAAGGGCGGGTTCTTCAGGCCGGAATTCAAGGAGCTCGTCGCGGTCGACGGGCTCAGCCTCAATCTTCGCCGGCACGAAACGCTCGGCCTGGTGGGCGAGTCCGGTTCCGGCAAGACCACTTTCGGTCAGGCGCTGATCCGGCTTCTCAACACCGATGGCGGCGAGATCTATTTCGAAGGCGAGCCGATCCACGACAAGGACCGCAAGGGCATGCGGCCGCTTCGCTCGAAGATCCAGATCGTCTTTCAGGATCCCTTCTCCTCGCTCAACCCGCGAATGTCGGTCGGCCAGATCATAGAGGAGGGTCTGATCGTCAACGGCATCGGCGAAAACCGCAAGGACAGGCTGAAGCGCGTCGAGGACGCGCTCGTCAGCGCCGGCATGCCCTCGAACATCCTTTCGCGCTTCCCGCACGAATTCTCCGGCGGCCAGCGCCAGCGCATCGCGATCGCCCGCGCCGTCGCGCTGGAACCGGAATTCATCCTGCTGGACGAGCCGACTTCGGCGCTCGACCTCTCGGTGCAGGCGCAGATCATCGAACTCCTGCGCCGGCTGCAGGACGAGCGCGGCCTGAGCTATCTCTTCATCTCCCACGACCTGAAGGTCGTGCGCGCTCTCTGCCACCGCGTGGTCGTCATGCAGGAAGGCAAGATCGTCGAAGAGGGGCCGGTGAGCGAAATCCTCAACAATTCCAAGACTGCCTACACGAAGCGGCTGGTTAAGGCCGCCTTCGAAGTGGCCGCGTGAATCAAACAGAGGCTATCCCATGACGAGACGACCCAGGATTACTTTCATCGGCGCCGGTTCCACCGTTTTCATGAAGAACATCATCGGCGACATTTTGCAGCGGCCGGCGCTTTCGGCCGCGACCATCGCCTTGATGGACGTCAACCCCGAGCGGCTCGCCGAAAGCGAGATCGTCGCCGGCAAACTGGCGCGCACTCTGGGCGCCGATGCCAGGATCGAAACCCATTCGAACCAGCGCAAGGCTCTGGAAGGAGCGGACTTCGTCGTCGTCGCCTTCCAGATCGGCGGCTACGAACCCTGCACCGTCACCGATTTCGAAGTGCCCAAGAAATACGGGCTGCGTCAGACGATCGCCGACACGCTGGGCGTCGGCGGCATCATGCGCGGGCTCCGCACCGTGCCGCATCTGTGGAAGATCTGCGAGGACATGCTCGAGGTCTGCCCCGAGGCGATCCTTCTGCAATATGTGAATCCGATGGCGATAAACACCTGGGCGATCGCCGAGAAATATCCGGCGATCAAACAGGTGGGCCTCTGCCATTCGGTGCAGGGCACGGCCTTCGAGCTTGCCCGGGACCTCGACATTCCAGTCGAAGAAATCCGCTACCGCGCCGCCGGCATCAATCACATGGCGTTTTATCTGAAGTTCGAGCACCGTCAGAAGGACGGCAGCTATCGCGATCTCTATCCGGACCTGATCCGCGGTTACCGCGAGGGCCGCTTCCCGAAGCCCAGCCACTGGAATCCGCGGTGCCCGAACAAGGTGCGCTACGAAATGCTGACGCGGCTCGGCTACTTCGTCACCGAGAGCTCGGAGCATTTCGCCGAGTACACGCCCTACTTCATCAAGGACGGGCGCCCCGATCTGATCGAGAAATTCGGCATTCCGCTCGATGAATATCCAAAGCGCTGCGTCGAGCAGATCGAGCGCTGGAAGGGACAGGCGGCCGCCTTCAAGGAAGCCGAGACGATCGAAGTCGCGGAGAGCCGTGAATATGCCTCCTCGATCATGAATTCGGTCTGGACCGGCGAACCTTCGGTCATCTACGGCAACCTCAGGAACAATGGCTGCATCACCTCGCTGCCGGAAAACTGTGCGGCGGAAGTGCCCTGTCTCGTCGATTCCTCCGGTATCCAGCCGACCTATATCGGCGCCTTGCCGCCGCAGCTCACGGCCCTGATCCGCACCAACATCAACGTCCAGGAGTTGACTGTACAGGCGCTCGTCACCGAGAACCGCGAGCACCTCTATCACGCGGCGATGATGGATCCGCATACCGCCGCCGAGCTCGATCTCGACCAGATCTGGTCGCTCGTTGACGATCTGCTGGCGGCGCACCGCGACTGGATTCCGGAATGGGCGCGTGTGACGAAGAAGGTAGCGGCCGCCTGATTTCTTCTCCCGGTCAGGCGACCAGACGGCCCCGGAACCGATCGGTTCCGGGGCCGCATCGTTATGCGGACTGGCGCAACCGCGCACTCGAGATTTCTGGGTTTTCAGGGTGAAGACCTAAGACCGGGCGCAAGCCCGTAGTCCAATAGACGTGGTCTGGGAGATGTGGGACAGCGGCTATACGGAGCGCACGCAGGCAAGATGTTTTGCGACAGGCAGCGCTTTCCGAAACTGGTCTTAGCGGCTTCAAGCCTGCTTTCGACAATGCCTGACTCAAAGGCCGTAACCCACAGTAAGGAAGCTTTAATGATTGAACGATTCCGTAACGTCCTGATCCGCGCGACAGTTGGCGGCCTCGCTTTCAGCGCTATCGCAGTGTCCGGCGCGACGGCCGAGGAGGCCAAGGGGCAGGCTCAGGCCGAGTTCGTAAAACGCGGCACACTCTCCTGCGACATTGCGGCAGGTATCGGCCTGGTCGTGGGTTCGTCGAAAGCCCTGACGTGCGTTTTCGAAGCAGACGGACAAAAGTCGCCTTACAAATATAGCGGCACGATCGACAAGCTGGGCCTCGATATCGGCGTAACGGCGGAGAGCCGCGTCGTGTGGTCGGTCTACGCGAAGCCGAAAACCAAGCTCAAGGGCGCTCTTGCCGGCAACTATTCCGGCCTTTCTGCCGAATTCGCGGCCGGGCTCGGGCTGGGCGCGAAATCCCTGGTCGGCTCGAAAAAGGAAATCGCGCTGCAGCCGGTGAAGATTGACGGCCAGACCCGACTGAATGTCGCTGTTGGAATTGCCAGCGTGAAGTTGACCCTGGTGAAATAAACGGCGCGAGGCCACCCGCCGCATTGGCCCCGCCGGTTGCGAACACCGCAACAGGCTGGCACCGTTCACGCCAGCGCCGCGCATCTGATCAGACGCGCGGCGCTGGCTTGCTTTGATCTGCTGCATGTTTTTGTTCTTTAATCGGCTACGGTTTAAAAACACGCAGCGGGTGGGGCTCGGAAGGCGGTCGGATGCAGGCGAATGGCGAAAGTTCGGCAGAGCAGGGCTCTAGGATCATCCGGGCAATTCTGGATGAAACGCCGCTCAGGGCCGCAAGCTTCATCGTTACCATCTATGGCGACGTGGTGGAGCCGCGCGGCGGCGCGATCTGGATCGGCAACCTGATCGAGATCTGCGCCGGCGTCGGCATCAGCGAGACGCTTGTGAGAACCGCCGTATCCCGTCTTGTCGCCGCCGGCCAGCTCGCCGGAGAACGGGAGGGACGGCGCAGCTTCTATCGGCTGACGGATGCCGCACGCGCGGAATTCGCCGCGGCGGCGCAGGTGATCTTCGGACCTCCGGAGGAAGCGAGCTGGCACTTCGTGCAGCTGATGGGTTCGTCGGCCGAGGAGCGGATGCAGGTGCTCGAGCGCTCAGGTCATGCGCGCCTTGGCCCCCGGCTCGCGGTCGGCGTGCGGCCGTTCCCGAGTGCGATCATGCCCGCCGTGGTCTTCCGCGCGGAGCCTGCCCAGGGCGCGAGCGAGTTGAAGGCGTTTGCCTCGAGCTGTTGGGACCTCGCACCTCACGCGCAGGCCTACCGGCGGTTCCTTGCCTGCTTCGGCAGGCTCGCCGATCTTCCGGATACCGCAAGGGCGATTGCTCCCGCTGAGTGCCTTTCTGCACGCCTACTCATGGTACACCAGTTCCGCTTCGTGACGCTCCGCGAGCCGCGCCTGCCAGCCGAAATTCTGCCCGCCGATTGGCCGGGCGACGAGGCCCGCCGCCTGTTCGCCCGGCTATACCGCTGCCTGTCTCTCCAGGCGGACCTGCATGTCGGGCGGAACTGCGTCACGCTCACCGGTCCGCTGCCGAAGGCGACCGGCGCGACGGAGCATCGGCTTCAAATGCTGAGCGGCGAAACTGCGCCTGGGAAAGCCGACGGCCCCGGTTAACCTGCCGCGCTCCTTCGTTCCTCATTCTGCGACGCGTACGAAGACGGGCGAAAATACCCGCGCCATCTCATTCATTAAATGTCACAGAAAAATGTATAAATGACGTTGAAGTGTGACATGTCCTGCGCTAAATTCTAACCGATCGGTCAAAAGGAACTGCATCGACATCACTCCCGAACGCCTCCGGCGGAGGAGAGAGCAGCATGTATGCTCAAATGGTGAAGACGGATGCCCCTCGGGTCAAAAGCCGCAACGATATGGACCCGCAAGAGCGCGCTTTCCAGGAGCGGATCGACGCGGGTCAGAAGATCGAGCCGAAGGAATGGATGCCCGAAGGCTATCGCAAGACGCTCATCCGCCAGATCAGCCAGCACGCCCATTCCGAGATCGTCGGCCAGCTTCCCGAAGGCAACTGGATCACCCGTGCGCCGACGCTGGAGCGCAAGGCGATCCTGCTCGCCAAGGTTCAGGACGAGGCGGGGCATGGTCTCTACCTCTACTGCGCCGCCGAGACGCTGGGGGTGAGCCGCGACGCGCTTTACGAGCAGCTCCATTCCGGCAAGGCCAAGTATTCGTCGATCTTCAATTATCCGACGCTCAGCTGGGCGGATATCGGTGCCATCGGTTGGCTCGTCGACGGCGCGGCCATCATGAATCAGGTCCCGCTGCAGCGCTGTTCCTACGGCCCCTATTCGCGCGCGATGATCCGCATCTGCAAGGAAGAGAGCTTCCATCAGCGGCAGGGCTACGACATCCTGATCAAGATGATGAAGGGCACGCCTGCCCAGAAGGCCATGGTGCAGGACGCGCTGAACCGCTGGTGGTGGCCGTCGCTGATGATGTTCGGCCCGTCGGACGACGCCTCGGTCCACTCGGCCCAGTCGATGGCCTGGAAGATCAAGCAGAACTCCAACGACGAACTCAGACGGAAATTCGTCGACCAGACGGTACCACAAGCCGAATATCTCGGACTGACCATCCCCGATCCGGATCTGAAGTGGAACGAGGAAAAAGGCGGCTACGATTTCGGCGAGCCGGACTGGAACGAATTCTTCGAGGTGATCGTCGGCAATGGCCCCTGTAATGCCGAGCGCCTCGGCGCGCGCAGGACGGCCTGGGAGGACGGCGCCTGGTTCCGGGACGGCCTGACGGCACATGCCGAAAAGGCCGCTCGTCGCGCGCAGCCGGTCGCCGCCGAATGAACATCGGGAGCGAAACGTTATGTCCAGCGAATGGCCCCTCTGGGAAGTCTTCATCCGCGGCCAGCACGGCCTGAGCCATCGCCATGTCGGCAGCCTGCACGCGCCGGATGCCGAAATGGCCATCAACAACGCCCGTGACGTCTACACCCGCCGCAACGAGGGCGTCAGCATCTGGGTGGTGCGTTCGTTCGACATAGCGGCAAGCGCGCCCTCGGAAAAGGGCCCTTTGTTCGAGCCTGCGAATGCGAAGGTCTACCGGCACCCGACTTTCTTCGATATTCCGGATGAGGCAGGGCATATGTGATGGTTCAGGCAACCGCGATGCAGGCGGCCGTCGACCGGGCCGCGCTTTTCGATTTCCTGCTCGGCATGGGCGACAATACGCTGATCCTCGGCCATCGCCTTTCGGAATGGTGCGGCCACGCCCCGGCTCTCGAAGAGGACATCGCGCTCGCCAACACGGCTCTCGACCTCATCGGCCAGACGCAGCTCTGGCTCGGCCTTGCAGGCGAGGTCGAGGGAAGGGGCCGCAGCGCGGACGATCTTGCCTATCTCCGCGACGTGCGAGACTTCCGCAACCTGCTGCTTACCGAGCGGCCAAACGGCGGTTACGGCGAGACGCTGATGCGCCAGTTCCTGTTCGATGCATGGCACTATCTCGCACTGAAAGGCCTTCGCAGCTCCCGCGAGCCGCGCATTGCCGGGATAGCCGAGAAGGCGTCGAAGGAGGTGGCCCATCATTTCGAACGGAGCCGCGATCTCGTGATCCGCCTCGGCGACGGAACGGCGGAAAGCCACGCCTGCATGCAGGAGGCGCTGGACGATCTCTGGCCCTATACCGGCGAGATGTTCGTGAGCGAGGCGCACGACCTCGCCCTTGCGGCTGCCGGCGTCGCGCTGGAACCGGAGAGCTTGAGGGCCGATTGGGAGGCGCTGGCCGCCGAGACACTTCGCGCGGCGACGCTCGAAAAACCGGAGGACCGCTATATGCACGGGGGCGGCAAGCGCGGCCTCCATACGGAGCATCTCGGTTATGTGCTCGCCGAGATGCAGTTCCTGCAGCGCGCCTATCCCGGCGCCAGCTGGTAGGAGGCTCGCATGGCAACGGCGATACGCCCCTCGATCGCGGATGTGTGGCACTGGCTCTCGCAAGTGCCGGACCCGGAAATTCCGGTCATCTCCGTGACCGACCTCGGCATCGTCCGCAACGTCGGCTGGGATGGTGAAACGCTGGTGGTGACGGTGACGCCGACCTATTCGGGCTGTCCCGCCACGGCGGTCATCAATCTCGATATCGAGCGGCAGCTCAAGGAGAACGGCATCGAGAGTGTCAGGCTCGAACGCCAGCTCTCGCCCGCCTGGACCACCGACTGGATCAGCGCCGAGGGCCGCGAAAAGCTTGAAAGCTACGGCATTGCGGCTCCCGTCGACGGCACCGGAGCCGAGGGCAGGCTGTTGAAACAGATCGAAGGCCTCTCGGGCGGCGCGGCGCAGACGGTCTCCTGTCCGCGTTGCGGCTCCGCCCGGACCGAAAAGGTCAGCCAGTTCGGATCGACGCCCTGCAAGGCGAGCTATCGCTGCCGGGACTGTCTGGAGCCCTTCGATTATTTCAAATGCATCTGAATGCGAGGCGGGAAGAACGCTCACATGGCACGCTTTTATCCTCTTCAGGTCATCGAGGTCCGGCGCGATACGCGCGATGCCGTGGTCGTGACGCTCGAGCCGCGCGAGGAGGACCGCGCTGCCTTCGATTTCAAGCAGGGGCAATATCTGACGTTCCGCCGCCTCTTCGGCGGCGAGGAACTGCGCCGTTCGTATTCGATCTGCGCCGGTCTCGACGAAGGCGCCCTGAAGGTGGGCATCAAGCGCGTCGATGACGGCTGCTTCTCCAGCTGGGCGAATGAGGAGCTCGAGCCCGGCGACACGCTGGAAGCCATGCCGCCGATGGGGGCCTTCTTCACGCCTATCGAGCCGGAGGCCGCCAGACACTATCTCGGCTTTGCGGGTGGCAGCGGCATCACGCCGGTGCTCTCGCTCATCAAGACGGTGCTCGCGCGGGAGCCGCGGTCCGCATTCACGCTTGTCTATGCCAACCGCCACTTCAGCTCGATCATGTTCCGCGAGGAACTGGACGACCTCAAGAACCTCTATCTGGGGCGGCTTTCCGTCCTGCACGTCCTCGAGAACGAAGCCCAGGAGGTCGACCTGTTCAGTGGGCGGCTCGATCAGGAAAAATGCACTGCCCTCTTCCGCAGCTGGATCGATGTGAGGTCGGCCGATACCGCCTTCATCTGCGGGCCTGAGCCGATGATGCTCGCGGTTGCCGCAGCACTTCGCGCGCATGGCCTTGGCGACGATCGGATCAAGTTCGAGCTGTTCGCCGCCTCCCAGCCCGGCCGTGCCCGGCGCAAGGTCGAAAGCGCCGCCGGCGCCGATAGCCGGGCGCGCTGCGAGGCGACCGTCACACTCGACGGCGCCACGCGCAGCTTCACCTTTCCGAAAGAGGGGCTGAGCCTGCTCGAAGCGGCGCTCGAAAACAGAATGGACGCGCCGTTCGCCTGCAAGGCGGGGGTCTGCTCCTCATGCCGCGCCAAGGTGCTGGAAGGCGAGGTGGAGATGGAGAGCAACAACGCGCTCGAGGACTACGAGGTAGAGCAGGGCTATGTGCTGACCTGCCAATCCTATCCGCTCAGCGACCGGATCGTGGTCAGCTACGATCAGTGACCGCCGATGCCGAGCCGACGCTGAAGCTGAACTGACGGGAGGACCATCCGATGAACGCAGTGGCGGACCGGCCGCGCCGGCTCGAAAGCTATATCGCCGGCACCTGGATGCGCGGAGCGAAGGACGGCGTGACCCTTTGCGACGCCGCGACCGGCGCGCCGGTGGCGCTCGTCGATTCCGGCGGCATCGATTTCGCCGCCGCGCTTGCCTATGGACGCGAAAAGGGCGGGCCGGCGCTTCGCCGGATGTCGTTCCACGAGCGGGCGATGATGCTGAAGGCGCTTGCCCAGGTACTGATGGAGCGCAAGGAGGAATTCTATGCGCTCTCCACCGCCACCGGCGCCACGCGTGCGGACAGCTGGATCGACATCGAAGGCGGCATCGGGACACTTTTCTCCTATGCCTCGAAGGGCAGGCGGGAGCTACCGAACAGCCGCGTCCTCCTTGACGGCGGCGTCGAGGCGCTGTCACGCGACGATACGTTTTCCGCCCAACATATCCTGACGCCGTTTCAGGGCATCGCGGTGCACATCAATGCCTTCAACTTTCCCTGCTGGGGCATGCTCGAAAAGCTCGCGCCGACGCTGCTGGCGGGGATGCCTGCAATCGTCAAGCCTGCGAGCCAGACCGCCTATCTCGCCGAGCTGGTGGTGCGGCGGATCGTCGACGCCGGTTTGCTTCCGGAAGGCGCGCTCCAGCTCGTCTGCGGCTCCTCGGGCGATCTTCTGGATCATGTCGGCGACCAGGACGTGGTGACCTTCACCGGTTCGGCCACGACCGGGCGCAAGCTCAAGACCCATCCCGCGATCGTCGGCAATTCGGTGCGCTTCACCATGGAAGCCGATAGCCTCAATGCGGCTGTCCTCGGGCTCGATGCGGCCCCTGGAACGGAGGAATTCGATCTTTTCGTCCGCGAAGTCGCCCGCGAGATGACGTCCAAGGCCGGGCAGAAATGCACGGCCATTCGCCGGGTGATTGCGCCGCGGGCCCATTGCGACGCGCTGGTCGCTGTTCTCGGCGAGCGGCTTGCCAAGGTTCCGCTCGGCGACCCCGCCGACGAGAACGTGCGGATGGGGCCGCTCGCAAGCCTCGGCCAGCGCGAAGAGGTGAGGGCGCGCATCCGCGATCTCACAACGGATGCAGAGATTGTTGCGGGCGATCCGGCAAGGCCGCAGCTCGTCTCCGGCGATGCGGAGGCGGGGGCTTTCCTCAATCCCGTTCTTCTCTATTGCGATCGTCCCGGCGCAGCGCGGTCGGTTCACGACGTCGAGGCCTTCGGCCCCGTGAGCACGATCATGCCCTATGATACGGCGGAAGAGGCGGTTGAACTCGTCCGGCGCGGAAGGGGGAGTCTCGTCACCTCCGTCTTCACCAATGATCCCGATATTGCGCAGGAGCTGGTGATCGGCATGGCGCCGTTCCATGGCCGCGTGATGATCGGCAACCGCCTGAGCGCGAAATCTTCGACCGGGCACGGCTCGCCCTTGCCGGGCCTCGTCCATGGCGGCCCGGGCCGGGCGGGCGGCGGCGAGGAACTGGGCGGGATGCGGGGCGTCAGGCACTACATGCAGCGCACGGCCGTTCAGGGCGCGCCAGGCCTCGTCTCGGCGGTCACCGGCCGCTGGATGGAGGGTGCGCCGGCCCGAGCCGGGGGCGAGCACCCCTTCCGCAAGTCGCTGGCAGAGCTGCGGGTCGGCGACCAGATCGTCACGGCGACGCGCACCGTCAGGCTCGAGGACATCGAGCATTTCGCCGAGTTCACCGGCGATACGTTCTACGCGCATATGGACGAGGAGACCGCCCGCGCCAATCCGTTCTTCGACGGCCGCGTCGCGCATGGTTATCTCGTCGTTTCCCTGGCCGCCGGTCTCTTCGTCGATCCCGCCCCGGGGCCGGTGCTCGCAAATTACGGCGTCGACGGACTGCGCTTCCTGGCTCCCGTCTATCCCGGCGACACGCTTCGGGTTCGCCTCACCTGCAAGGAGATCAGTCCGCGAATGAATGCCGACTATGGGGAGGTGCGATGGGACTGCCGCGTCTCCAACCAGACTGGCGCAACCGTCGCGCAATATGATGTATTGACCATGGTGGCGAAGACCGGAAGCGGGGAAGAATGATGACGGAGCAGGAGACGCGGCATCTGGTGATGACCGTCCTGATGACGCCGGACATGGCGAATTTCAGCGGCAAGGTGCATGGCGGTGCGCTATTGAACCTGCTCGACCGAGTGGCCTTCTCCTGCGCGTCGCGCTTTTCCAAGCAATATGCGGTGACGCTCTCCGTCGACCAGGTGATCTTCAAGGAGCCGATCCATGTCGGCGAACTCGTCACCTTCCGCGCGGCGATCAACTATGCCGGCCGTACCTCGATGGAGGTCGGAATAAGGGTGGAGGCGGAAAACATCCGGGCGGGCACGCGGCGGCACACCAATTCCTGCTATTTCACCATGGTCGCCGTGGACGAAGCGGGCCGTCCCGTCACGGTCCCGGAGTACCATCCGGAGACGGCAACCGAAAAACGCCGCCACCAGGCGGCCGAGCTGCGCCGCACGCTTCGGCGGGAATTCGCCCATCGGCTGAAGACGGTCGCGGAAACGGGGCGGGATGTTGGGGAGTAGACGGACTCCGATCGGATGGCGTCGATACCCTCTCCGCCCTGCCGATCCAATTCAGAGGGGGTGCCCGGCGTCAAGGTCCGCCGCATCGGTCACCGACCGCTGAATTTCGGGTTGCGCTTCTCCAGGAAGGCTGCCACGCCCTCTGCATAGTCGGCGCTGCGGCCGGCTTCGCGCTGCAGGTCGCGTTCGAGGTCGAGTTGTTCGTCGAAGGAATGGGCGGCGGCGGCGTGGATCGCGCGCTTGGTCAGACCGAGCCCCCTGGTCGGCCCGGCAGCGAGCCGCACGGCAAGTGCGGAGGCCTCGTCCATCAGTGCCGCGTCGTCGACGGCGCGCCAGATCAGGCCCCAGCTCGCCGCCGTCTCTGCGTCCAGCGGTTCGGCCGTCATCGCCAGCGCCTTGGCTCGCGCCTCGCCGACGAGCCGCGGCAGGCTCCAGGTTCCGCCGGAATCGGGCACCAGTCCGATTTTCGCGAAGGCCTGGATGAAGCGGGCGGAGCGGGCGGCAAGCGTGATGTCGCAGGCGAAGGCGATGTTGGCCCCGGCCCCCGCGGCAACCCCGTTGACGGCGCAGACGACGGGCTTTTCCAGGCTTCGGATCAGCTTCAGGAGCGGATTGTAGAAGGTCTCGATCGTGTGACCGAGGTCCGGCGTGCCGCCCTTGCGGGGATCGCGGTCGCCGAGATCCTGGCCCGCGGAAAAGCCGCGCCCGGCTCCCGTCAGCATCACGGCACGCACATCGTCGTCCGATCCGGCGCGCTCGAAGCCGGCGCGCAGTGCGAGATGCATTTCCTCGTTGAAGGCATTGAGCTTGTCGGGTCGGTTGAGCGTCAGGCGCAGGACGCCGGCTTCAAGCGCCGACAGTACGGTGTCGGAATCGGACATGTTTCCTCCCTGCACCCTCTGGTTCCCGCCCATAAAAGCCTTGCATGGTCCGACCGGCCGGTCAATCATGACGCACGGAGGACGAGCATCGTGCCCCTCAGCATCGTGCATAGAGACGGGGTCGCCGTCGTCGCCGCGGGCAACCCCCTGCGCCACGTTTTTCATGCCGAGCGCGCCGCACGCCGTCCGCCGGCGTTAGCCGGCATCGAGCCGCACCCGATCCGTTCGGCGGCGGTGATCGGCGGCGGCACCATGGGAACCGGCATCGCCGCTGCCCTGCTCAACGCCGGACTTCCGCTCGTCCTGGTCGAGCGCGACGAGGCGGCGGTGGAACGGGCGCTTGCCAGGCTGCGCGCAATCTTCGACGGCGCGGTGAAGCGCGGGCGCATCTCCGTGAGGCTTGCGGCCGAGCGCCTGGCAACCGTTACCGGTACGACGCATTATACGGCGCTGGCGGAGGCGGACCTGATCATCGAGGCGGTCTTCGAGGATCTGGACGTGAAGCGCGATGTCTTTCGAAAGCTCGCCGCCGACTGTCGCGCTGACGCCATTCTCGCGACGAACACGTCCTATCTCGATCCCGAACGGATCGCCGCGGACATCGGGAGCCCGGAGCGGTTTCTCGGGCTGCATTTCTTCAGCCCCGCGCAGGTGATGAAGCTTCTCGAAATCGTGCCCACGCAAGCGACGGCGCCCGAGGTGCTGGCGACCGGTTTCGCGCTAGCGCGGATGCTGAACAAAATCCCCGTGCGCGCGGGTATCTCGGACGGTTTCATCGGCAACCGGATTCTCAAGGTGATGCGGGCCCAAGCCGAGCGGCTGCTGCTCGGCGGCGCGACACCCGCCGCCGTCGATGCCGCCATGCGCGCCTTCGGGCTGCCGATGGGACCGTTCGAGGCGCAGGACCTCGGCGGGCTCGATATCGCCGCCTTCCAGCGCCGTGCCGCCCGCGCCCGCGGCGAGAGGACTTTTGCGCCGGTCGCCGAACGCCTTTCGGAGATCGGGCGCTTCGGCCAGAAGAGCGGCGGCGGCTGGTACGACTACGCGCCCGGCGACCGCACGCCACGGCCCTCCGCGACGGTCGCCCGCCTCATCGCGGAGGAGGCTCGGGGCCGGCCCCGAAGAGCTTGGGACGAGGCCTCCATCGTCGACTGCATCCTCTGGCCGATGGTCAACGAGGCTACGCGGATTCTCGAAGACGGAACGGCTCTGAGGGCCTCCGATATCGATCTCGTGGAGATCCACGGCTACGCCTTTCCGCGCTGGCGGGGCGGGCTGATGCATCATGCCCAGGCGCACGGCCTTCACAAGGTCGCGGAGGCGCTGAGTGCGCTTGCGGAGGCGGGATTCGCCGATCCCCCTTGCGACCCGCTGCTCCAGGCTGCCGCGGGAGGCAGCTTCCTTTGACGGACGCGCCCCGCAAGGGCCACGGGGCGGGCATTTTGTCTCGGCCGGCCGAGCCGGGTTGCGCAAACGGCCACGTTTTCCTAGGAGGACCGTTTCGGATTTAAGAACAGCAGGTCCTGCCTTGATCGAGACCCCATACTACCTCATCGACAAAGCCAAGCTTACTCGCAACATGGAAAGGATCGCCCATGTGCGCGAGAAATCCGGCGCCAAGGCTTTGCTGGCGCTGAAGTGCTTCGCCACCTGGTCGGTTTTCGAGCTCATGCGCGACCACATGGACGGCACCACGTCTTCCTCGCTCTTCGAGGTGAGGCTCGGCCGCGAGCGGTTCGGCAAGGAAACCCATGCCTATAGTGTCGCCTATGGCGACAACGAGATCGACGAAGTGGTCTCTCACGCCGACAAGATCATCTTCAACTCGATCTCGCAATTGAAGCGTTTTGCCGACCAGGCGGCGGGCATCGCGCGCGGACTGCGGCTCAACCCTCAGGTCAGTTCCTCGAGCTTCGACCTCGCCGATCCGGCGCGTCCCTTCAGCCGGCTCGGCGAGTGGGACGTGGCGAAGGTCGAGCGCGTCATGGACCGGATCAACGGCTTCATGATCCACAACAATTGCGAGAACAAGGATTTCGGTCTCTTCGACCGGATGCTTGCGCGGATCGAGGAAAGGTTCGGCTCGCTCATCGCCCGCGTCGATTGGGTAAGCCTCGGCGGCGGCATTCACTTCACCGGGGACGACTATCCCGTCGAGGCCTTTTCGGCGCGCCTCAGGGCATTTTCCGACCGCTACGGCGTTCAGGTCTATCTGGAGCCGGGCGAAGCGTCGATTACCAAGAGCACGACGCTCGAAGTGACGGTGCTCGACACGCTCTATAACGGCAAGAATCTCGCCATCGTCGACAGTTCGATCGAGGCGCACATGCTTGACCTGCTGATCTATCGCGAGGCGGCCAAGGTTTCGCCGAACGAGGGGCCGCATAGCTACATGATCTGCGGCAAGTCCTGCCTCGCCGGCGACGTCTTCGGCGAGTTCCGCTTCGCCGAAGAGCTGAAGGTCGGCGATCGCATCTCGTTTCAGGACGCCGCCGGCTACACCATGGTCAAGAAGAACTGGTTCAACGGCGTGAAGATGCCGGCGATCGCCATCAGGGAACTTGACGGAAGCGTCAGGACCGTCCGCGAATTCACCTACGCGGACTACGAGCAGAGCCTCTCCTGAGGCTTCGCGCAAGCAAGACGGGTAGAAGGAGATATCCCCCGAAATGAAAAAGAACGTTCTCATCATCGGCGCCGGTGGCGTGGCACAGGTCGTGGCGCACAAATGCGCCCAGAACAGCGATGTATTGGGAGATATTCATGTTGCCTCACGCACGGTCGACAAGTGCCGCAAGATCATCGACTCCGTACGCGAAAAGAACAGCCTGAAGACCGAGGTGAAGCTCGAGGCGCATGCGCTCGACGCGCTCGACGTCGAGGCGACGAAGGCGCTCATTGTGAGCACCGGCTCTCAGATCGTGATCAATGTCGGCTCCGCCTTCGTCAACATGTCGGTGCTGCGCGCATGCATGGACACGGGTGTGGCCTATATGGACACGGCGATCCACGAAGAGCCGAACAAGATCTGCGAGACGCCGCCGTGGTACGGGAACTATGAATGGAAGCGCGCCGCCGAATGCAGGGAAAAGGGCATCACCGCCATTCTCGGCGTCGGCTTCGACCCGGGCGTGGTCAATGCCTATGCGCGCCTCGCCAAGGACGAATATTTCGACAAGATCACGGATGTGGACATCGTCGACATCAATGCCGGCAACCACGGCAAATATTTCGCCACCAATTTCGATCCGGAGATCAACTTCCGGGAATTTACCGGCGTCGTCTATTCCTGGCAAAAGGGCGCCTGGCAGACGAACCGGATGTTCGAGGTCGGCAAGGAGTTCGACCTGCCCGTCGTCGGCAAGCGCAAGGCCTATATGACCGGCCATGATGAGGTTCACTCGCTGTCGAAGAACATGGACGGGGCCGACGTGCGCTTCTGGATGGGCTTCGGCGACCATTACATCAACGTCTTCACGGTTCTGAAGAACCTGGGCCTCCTTTCAGAGCAGCCGGTCAAGACGGCCGAGGGCCTCGAAGTGGTGCCGCTGAAGGTGGTCAAGGCAGTCCTGCCGGACCCGGCGTCGCTCGCGCCCGGCTACGAGGGCAAGACCTGCATCGGCGATTTCGTGAAGGGCCTCAAGGACGGCAGGGAACACGAGGTGTTCATCTACAACGTCGCCGACCACAGGCAAGCCTATGAGGAAGTGGGCTCGCAGGGTATCTCCTATACGGCCGGCGTTCCGCCGGTGGCCGCCGCGATGCTGATCGCCAGCGGCGAGTGGGATGTGAAGCAGATGGCAAATGTCGAAGAACTGCCGCCCCGGCCCTTCCTCGACATCCTGAACCGCATCGGCCTGCCGACGCGCATCAGGGACGAGCAGGGCGACAGGGCACTCAGGTTTTCCTGAAAGACGCCGGGGCCCGGACGGGAGTCCGATTGCAGCCCGGCCGTCATATGACGGCCGGGCTGCAATCGCCGCGACGCCCCCTCATTCCCGGCCCAGGAAATGCAGGATGTGATCGGTAAATTGCTCCGGATCCTGAAGCAGCGAAAAATGGCTGACTTCCGGCTGGATCAATAAACCCGCTGCGGGAATGCTGTCCGCGATGAACAGCGTGTCTTCTCGCCTGACGACCTCCTCATGGTCACCATCCACGACCCAAACGGGAACGGCGATGCTGCCGAGAGCCTCTGCGGTGAGGTTCGGTTGCGATTCCCACATCCGGTCCATCTGCTCACGGAAGTCGCCGTAGGCGCCCGGTGTGGGAGACAGTTTCACATATTCTTCGCGCGCCCTGTCGAGATAGGCTTTGAACAACACGTTTTGGTCCAGTGGGTAGAGGCCTGACGGCTTGCTGTTCGCTGCGAAAGCGAACACCCTGCTTATGCGTTCCGCATGGTCTATCGCGAGCTTCAGTCCGATGATCGCACCGTCGCTCCAGCCGACGATGGCGGCTTTCTTCAGGCCGAGGAAATCCATCAGCGCCACCACATCGGTTGCCATGAGGTCATAGCTCAAAGGTCGTTCATCCCGGGTGCTGCGGCCATGGCCGCGGCTGTCCATGACGATGACCTGATAGGAGCCGGCGAGCGTGGAAATCTGGTTTCCCCAATAGTTCGAATTGCCGAGTCCGCCGTGGAGCATGATGACGGGCTCGCCGCTGCCGTAGACCGCATGCCAGATCTTGATGCCGTTCACTGGCGCCTCTCCCTCGCGCCCTGCTGCGGGAAGGTCCGGCGTTTCCGGCAGCATCTCCCATCTCGGCTCCGCCATCGCCGTGCCAAGCGAGGCAGCGCCCGCAATCAAAGAGTACATGATTTTCGTTCCCCAGCGCTTCCCACGACCCGACTGGGTCGGGCTCTCTATTGTCGCCATCGTTTCCCCCGCCAGCGATTGTCAGTTTTCCATTCGCAGCAGCCCGCTTATTCGAAGAAGCTCCATCTGGCTTCTGACGCCGAGCTTGCCGTAGAGGCTCTTCACCTGGGTCCTGACCGTCTCCCGCGAGATGCCGGCGGCATCGGCGATCCGCGCCGCGTTCTGCCCCGAGATCAGACCCTGCATTGCCCGCAACTCCGCGGCCGTCAGACCATTCGCGCTTGCAAATCCCCTGAGATCCAGGGGCGGCTCCTTTGCTTGGGATTCGATCAGCACGATCACGGAAGGGCCTTCGAAATAGGCAGACTCGCAGTCCTTGCACGTGCGAATGAGCGTGAGCTTCGTCGAACCGAGGACGAAGGTCGTGGCCGTCTCTCCGTCGAAGCCGCGGCGGAGCATCCCATGGAGCGCCGCGTCAACATCGCTGTCCCGGATATGCAGTTTTCCCCCAGGGGTCAGCCTCAGGACCCGTCCCGCTTCGACCATCGCCTGGCCCTGGGCGCCGAAATTGATCGCGCGAGCGCCTTCGTCGACGACGACAACGCCGAGCTCACTCTTCTGACATACGGAACGGCCAATTTCGGACGCGACGGCGCTCCGCCGGTTGGCGTACCGGAAGGCCCGCCGCAGATGCGGCGCCAACCGCGTCAGGAGATCGGCCACGTCCCGGTTCTTCTCGGGATCGGCTCTCGAGGTGGTAATCGACAGCAGCATCGACTGTCCGCGCTCTCTGGCGAGCGTCACGCCGACCGCGCTTTCCCCGACCATCGGTCGAAAGAAGTCGTTGTAGAAGGGTGTTTTCACGAATTGCTCGCGTGGCAGCATCTGCTCGGCGACGACACCGATCCCGATCTTCCGCCGAGAGGCTGCGGGCATCCACGGATTGAGCTTCGCATAGTGGCTGGCGTAGTCCGAGACGACGTCGGCCGGCAGACCCGATGTAAGCTCCCATGCCCCAGCCCCACTGTCGACGTCGTGATAGAACAAGGTCGATCGGCCGTCCGGAAGCGTAGCGGCCAAGCCGTCGAGAAAACTTTGCCACGTCGTCTCGTGAAGCAATGCGGAATAGATCCGGTCGGCAAGCCTGCTCTCGACTGCAGCTTCGATGCTCATGGCGGCCCCTCCTGCATAGTGGGCAGACCTGCTCCGGACTGCAGGTCCCCCGCCTGCAGCTCCTGAGCAGCCCAGGCTCTTACTATAGGCGATCAACCTCGAACTGGCATCACCCCGCGGGGTGAGCGTCTCGGCTGCTCGTCTGCGGAGCTCTCGGGGGGAGCGTATCGTCCCGCGAAGGCCGGCCTCGCTCGTGCCGCGGGATGAGCCAGCCGATCGCTAACGCGGAACGGGAAAAATCATACTTTTTTATGAGAAAACCTTTTCTCATCTTGACGGACTCGCTGAGAAAAGGTTTTCTCACGTCAGCTTATCTCAAAGGAGGCGAAGCTGAGTTCGCAGCGCAGCAAGGGGCATCGGGTCACGATTCACGATCTGGCAAGGGTTGCCGGCGTGAGCGTTTCGACCGTGTCCAAGGCTCTCAACGACAACGGCCGCATGGGCGCCGGAACGCGTGAGCGTATCAAGAATCTCGCGGCGGAAATCGGCTTTCGTCCGAACGCGCTGGCGCGCGGCCTGCTCAGCAACCGCAGCTTTACAGTCGGCCTTCTGACCAACGACACCTATGGCCGCTTCACCCTTCCGGTAATGGCCGGCATTTCCGAGGCGCTGGTGGATCATGGGGTTTCGGTCTTCCTCTGCGCAATCGAGGACGACCCGGCGCTCGGGAAAATCCATGTCGACGCCATGCTGGACAAGCAGGTGGACGGCATCATCGCGACAGGCAAGCGGGTCGACAGGTCTCTCCCGGTCGATCTCGCCGGCCTGCCGGTGCCGGTCGTCTATGCTTTCACCAAGGGCGAGCCCGGCAGCGTGACGCTGACCTCCGATGACGGTCATGGCGCAAGACTGGCGGCAGGACGGCTGAAGAAGATGGGCCGCAAGCGGCTGTTGCACATCACAGGCCCGCTGGAATTTACCTCCGCGGCCGAGCGCGCCGAGGCATTTCGGGCCGTCGCCGGCGATGGGGCGCCGGTCCTGCATGGGGTCTGGTCGGAGGCCTGGGGTCACGAGGCGATCGGCCGCATCTGGGATGCGGGCGGTGAGAGGCCCGATGGCGTCTTCTGCGGCAACGACCAAATCGCCCGCGGCGTGGTCGATGCGCTGCGCGAGCGCGGCGTCAAGGTGCCGGAGGATGTCTCCGTCATCGGCTTCGACAATTGGGAGATCATGGCGGCTCAGACGCGGCCGCCGCTGACCACCGTCGACATGAACCTGAAGGAGCTTGGGCGGGAGGCCGGGCTGATGGTGCTTGCACTTGCAGAGGGGCGGACGATCGAGCCCGGCCTGCGCAAGCTGCCCTGCCGGCTTGTCGTACGGGACTCCTGCGGAGGCGGGGGACGACAGAACTGATTGACGAGATGGGGTCACCCGGAGTGGCCCCGCATTTGGGAGGAATGCGAAATGTTCACGAAACTGATGGCAGCGACGGCCCTCATATCGGCCAGCATGATCTCGGTCGCATCGGCCGAGACGATCAGCATGTGGGTCCGCTCGGGTATCGGCGACTCGTTCAAGGAAGTCGTCAAGGCCTACAATGCAGGTCACGAGCACAAGGTGGAGCTCACCGAGGTGCCCTTTGCCGAGCTCGTGCAGAAATATGCCACTGCGATCGCCGGCGGCCAGGCGCCGGACGCGCTTTCGCTCGACCTGATCTACACGCCGGCATTCGCCGCCGCCGGTCAGCTGGAAGACCTCACCGACTGGGCGAAGGCGCTGCCCTATTTCAATTCGCTCTCGCCCTCGCATGTGAAGCTCGGCACCTATGAGGACAAGATCTACGGCCTGCCGCTCACGGTCGAGACCTCGATCTTCGCCTGGAACAAGGACCTCTACAAAAAGGCCGGCCTCGACCCCGAAAAGGCACCGGAGACCTGGGAGGAGATCACCGCCAATGCCGAGAAAATCCGCGCGCTCGGTGGCGACACCTACGGCTTCTATTTCTCCGGGGGCGGCTGCGGCGGCTGCATGATCTTCACCTTCACGCCGCTGACCTGGGGCGCGGGCGCCGATATCCTTTCAGCCGACGGCAAGACGGCGACGCTCGACACGCCGCAAATGCGCAAGGCCGTCGACATCTACCGCAACATGGTCGAGAAGGATCTCGTTCCCGCGGGCGCCGCGAGCGACAACGGCGTGAATTTCCTCAGCTTCACCAATGGCAAGATCGGCCAGCAGAGCCTCGGCGCCTTCGCCATAGGCACGCTGGTGACGCAGCATCCGGAGATCGATTTCGGCGTGACGCTGATCCCGGGCGTCGACGGCAAGCCGTCCTCCTTCGCCGGCGGCGACAACTTCGTCGTCACCAAGGGCACGCCGAAGCTCGAACAGGTGAAGGAATTCCTCGAATATACCTATTCGCCGGAAGGCCAGAAGATCATGGCGAAATTCGGCAGCCTGCCCACCCGCGGGGACATCGCCAATGAGGTGCTCGAAGGCCTCGACCCGCGCCTCAAGGTCGGCATGGAGGCGATCGCCGTCGCCCAGACGCCTTATACGCTGCAGTTCAACGACCTGATCAACAGCGCCAACGGACCGTGGGCGACCTTCACCAATGCTGCGATCTATGGCGACGACGTCGACGGGGCGTTCTCGAACGCACAAGACGAGATGCAGTCGATCATCGACGCCGGGCAGTAAGGCGGACACGAGGAAACTGCCGCTTCGCGGATGGCGGGTGGGGATAACCCCCTCCGCCACCAGTGCCCCGAAACTCTCGAAAGTGCATACATGACGACGTCAGCGCTCACATCCGCCAGGCACCGACGCCGCCCGAAGCGGCAACCCGGCTGGCGCGGGCTCATCTATATCGCGCCGGCGATGGCGCTCGTCACGCTCTTCTTCGTGCTGCCCGTGCTGTTCACCCTGTGGATGAGCCTGCACAAATGGCCGCTGCTCGGCGAGCCGGCCTGGATCGGCCTGCGCAACTATACGCGGATGTTCACCGATGCGCGGTTCTTCAACGCGCTCGGTTTCACCGCTCACTATACCCTGATCGTCACGATAGCGAT
The DNA here is from genome assembly GCF_042436655.1 of Sinorhizobium sp. P24N7. Classification (NCBI taxonomy): domain Bacteria; kingdom Pseudomonadati; phylum Pseudomonadota; class Alphaproteobacteria; order Hyphomicrobiales; family Rhizobiaceae; genus Sinorhizobium; species Sinorhizobium sp. P24N7. Next base: position 106,938 of record NZ_JBHMIW010000022.1, read on the forward strand.
TTTCGCGGTCGCCTTTCCGCTGGCGATTTTCGTGGAGAAACAAAGGCCGTTGGTCTCGCTCTACCGGACCATCGTCTTTCTGCCTGTCGTGGTGGGGCTCGCATCCGCCTCGCTGCTTTGGGTGTGGCTCGCCAATGTCGACAGCGGGCTTTTCGCGCCACTCTTCGATATTCTGGGCCTCACCTCCGGACGGATCAACCTGCTCGCCAAGTTCGATACCGCGTTTCTGACCATCATCGTCATGGTGGTCTGGAAGATCGCCGGCTTCACCATGATCATCCTGCTGACGGGGCTGCAGGCCATCCCGGCCGAACTGACCGAGGCCGCGCGCATCGACGGCGCCGGCCGCTGGCAACGCTTCCGCCACCTGACGCTGCCCCTGATGCGCCGGACCATGGCGCTGGCGCTCATCCTTTCGGTCACCGGCTCGATCCTCGCCTTCGACCAGTTCTACATCATGACCAGCGGCGGCCCGCAGAACAAGATGATCTCCGTCGTCTACTATATCTTCAACCAGTCCTTCGTGTCCTTCAATCTCGGCTACGGCGCGGCACTGTCGATCGCGCTCCTCCTGATCCTGGTGACGCTCAGCGTCGTCCAGCTCTGGCTGCTCAAGGTGGGGGACGAACGCCCATGAGGACGCGCCGCGAAATCCGCGCCCGCAAGGCGCTCCGGGACAGGATCGTCTATCACGGCATCGGCATCGGCGCGGCCTTCTTCTTCCTGGCGCCCTTTGCCGTTTCCTTTCTTGCCTCCTTCCGGCCGAACAGCGAGTCCGGCAGGCCGCCGCTGCCGCCATGGCCGATCTCGGGGCTGAGCTTCGACGCCTACCGGGCGCTCGACAGCTTCGGTGCCGGCATCTGGCAGCACATGTTCAATTCGCTCCTCGTGTCGATCGGAACGGTCGCTCTGACGGTCGCCGTCAGCGTGCTCGCCGGCTACGGCTTCTCCCGCTACCGCTTTCCCTTCAAGAACGCGCTTTTCGTGCTGATCATCGCGACGCTGATGATCCCGTTCCAGTCGATCCTGACGCCGCTCTTCATCATCCTGGCGCGGCTCGGGCTCAACAATTCGCTCATCGGGCTGATGCTCGTCTATGTGACGCTGCAGCTTCCCTTCTCCGTCTTCATGATGCGCAACGCCTTCGATGCCGTGCCGAAGGAGATCGAGGAGGCGGCACGCATCGACGGCGCCCGCGATCTGAAACTGCTCGTGCGGGTGTTGCTGCCGCTGGTCATGCCCGGAATTGCGACCGTGTCGATCTTCGCCTTCCTCAATGCCTGGAACGAATTCTTCGCCGCGCTCGTCCTTCTGTCCAGCAACGACAATTACACGCTTCCCGTTCTGATGACCGCCGTGCGCGCCGGCCGTCTCGGCGCGATCAACTGGGGCGCGGTGCAGGCCGGCGTCGCGGTGATGGTCGTTCCCTGCCTGTTCGTCTTCCTTCTTCTGCAACGCTATTACATGCGCGGGCTGATGGCCGGCGCGGTGAAATGATCCGAGAGAAAGAAACCTCATGACAAAGACCGTGAAAGACCGCCAGTTCCGCCCCGTTGCCGTTCCCGATGTCGAACTCGGCGGATTCTGGGGCAAATGGCAGGATGCCGTCTGCCAATCCACCGCCGAAACCCTGCTCGACCGCTGCGTCGAGGCTGGCATGATCAAGGCGATCGACGTCAGTGAGCCAAGCCCCGGTATCGTCATCCCCATCCAACCCTGGGGCGGTACCACCCAGATGTTCTGGGACTCCGACCTGGGCAAGTCGATCGAGACGATCGCCTATTCGCTCTACCGCCGCCCCAATCCGGAACTCGAGGCGCGTGCCGACCGGATCATCGACATGTACGAGAAGCTGCAGGACCGGGACGGATATCTCAATGCCTGGTTCCAGCGCGTGCAGCCCGACAGGCGCTGGACCAACCTGCGCGACCACCACGAGCTCTATTGCGCCGGCCATCTGATCGAGGCTGCCGTCGCCTATTACCAGGCGACCGGCAAGCGCAAGCTTCTCGACATCATGTGCCGCTTTGCGGACTATATGATTACGGTCTTCGGGCATGGCGAAGGGCAGATTCCGGGTTATTGCGGCCATGAGGAGATCGAGCTCGCGCTCGTCAAGCTTGCGCGCGTGACGGGCGAAAAGAAGTATCTCGACCTTTCGAAGTTCTTCATCGACGAGCGCGGCACGGAGCCGCATTTCTTCACCGAAGAGGCCAAAAGGGATGGCCGCGATCCGGAGAGTTTCATCCAGAAGACCTATGAATACGGTCAGGCGCATCAGCCGGTGCGCGAGCAGAAAAAGGTCGTCGGCCACGCCGTGCGCGCGATGTATCTCTATTCCGGTATGGCCGACATCGCGACCGAATACAGGGACGACAGCCTGACGGCGGCCTTGGAAACGTTGTGGGACGACCTCACCACGAAGCAGATGTACATTACCGGCGGCATCGGTCCGGCAGCCTCGAACGAGGGTTTCACCTGCTATTACGACCTGCCCAACGACACGGCCTATGCCGAGACCTGTGCCTCCGTCGGCCTTGTCTTCTGGGCGAGCCGCATGCTCGGCCGCGGCCCGAACCGCCGCTATGCCGACGTCATGGAGCAGGCGCTTTACAACGGCGCCTTGCCGGGTCTTTCGATCGACGGCAAGACCTTCTTCTACGACAACCCGCTCGAAAGCACTGGCGGGCACCACCGATGGAAGTGGCATCATTGCCCCTGCTGCCCGCCCAATATCGCGCGGCTCGTGACCTCGATCGGTTCCTTTATGTATGCGGTCGCGGAGGACGAGATCGCAGTCCATCTCTACGGAGAAAGTACGGCGCGGCTGAAACTCGCGAACGGCGCCGAGGTCGAGCTCAGGCAGGAGACCAGCTACCCCTGGGAGGGGGCGATCGCCTTCACGACGAAGCTCGCCAGGCCGGCGAAGTTCGCGCTGTCCTTGCGCATACCGGAATGGGCGGTCGGCGCGACGCTAAGCGTCAACGGTAGGATGCTCGATCTCTCGGCTCATTTGACCGGCGGCTATGCCCGCATCGAACGCGAATGGTCGGACGGCGACCGGGTGGCGCTTTATCTGCCGCTGGCGCTTCGGCCGCAATATGCCAATCCGAAGGTCCGGCAGGATGTCGGCCGCGTGGCGCTGATGCGCGGCCCGCTGGTCTATTGCGTCGAAGCCACGGACAATGGCGAGGATCTGAACGCAATTGTGCTTCCCCGCGAACTGCCGGCTGCCGAAACGGTCGTGCTCGATGATCTGAACGGTGCGGTTGCCATCGACATTTCCGTCGAGCGCGAGGAAACGGAGGACTGGGGAAAGGCGCTTTACCGACAGACGAGGCCTGAGCGCCGCCCGCACAAAGCGCGCTTCGTGCCCTATCATCTCTGGGACAACCGGGCGCCGGGAGAGATGCTCGTCTGGGTCCAGTCGGAAAAGTAGGCGACCTCCAGGATGGCGAACGGCATCAGCAACAAGAGCGTCGTGCTCAGCGACATACGCAAGAGTTATGGCGGCCTGGAGGTTATCCATGGCATCGACCTGACGATCGAGGAAGGCGATTTCGTCGTCTTCGTCGGCCCGTCGGGCTGCGGGAAATCGACCCTGCTGCGAATGATCGCAGGGCTCGAAGAAGTGACCGAGGGGGAGATCGCAATCAAGGGCAGGGACGTGACAGACCTCGACCCCTCCGAGCGCGGCATCGCCATGGTCTTCCAGTCCTACGCGCTCTACCCGCATATGAGCGTCAGCGACAATCTCGGCTTCGGGCTCAAGATGGCGCGAACGGATTCGGCCGAAATCGAGCGCCGCGTCGCACAGGTCTCGGCCATTCTCAAGATCGACCATCTGCTCGACCGAAGACCCGGCCAGCTTTCCGGAGGCCAGCGCCAGCGCGTGGCGATCGGCCGGGCGATCGTGCGCAAGCCCGACGTCTTCCTGTTCGATGAGCCGCTTTCCAACCTCGATGCGGAACTGCGCGTCTCGATGCGCATCGAGATTGCCCGCCTGCACCGCGAGCTCGGCAACACGATGGTCTATGTCACACACGATCAGACGGAAGCGATGACGCTGGCCGATCAGATCGTCGTGCTTCGGGACGGCCGGATCGAGCAGGCCGGCAGCCCCCGCGACGTTTACGAGGACCCGGCCAACATGTTCGTGGCAGGCTTCATCGGTTCGCCACGGATGAATTTTCTCGATGCGGAATGGCAGGGGGACGGGATGATCCGGGTCGGCGAGACCACACTCGAGGCAGCGATCGACGGCGGCAGCCTGAAGCACGGCGAGCGCCTGCTTTTCGGCATAAGGCCGGAACATATCGCCGTGGCGGAGCCGGGACCGGAACGGATCACTGCCCAGGTCGAGTTCTCGGAATATCTCGGCGGAACGCGCTACCTCTACTGCCAGCTCGAAGACGGCCAGAGCCTCGTCGTCGAACAGCGCGAGGGCCCGAACTGGCAGGCAGGGGAAAGACTTTCTTTCGCCGTACCCGAGGACCGAAGGCGGTTCTTCGCCGAAGACGGGCGGCGCTTGCGGTAGCGAGCCGCACCGCTCTCAACTGCTGCATGGCCGTGCTTGGTTATGCAGATGCAGGGGTCTACATTTAAAGAAGCGCTCCACATGGAGGGCCGGCGTGCCGATCAATGTCAACAACCCCGAAGCGGATGCCCTGAGACGCGAAAGGCGTACCGATCCTGGTCACCGACGACGAGTTTCGGCAGACCGCGCTGATTGAGTGCAGCCGGAGTGTCTTCCATCGGAAAGCACCGCAAGGGGGCCTGAAGTTCCCGCCCTTGGGGGGCTCCTTCTACGAAGTATTTTCAATAGCAGCCGGCTTCCACACCAGATCCCTGTCGGCCATGCCTGAAAGATCCAAGGTTACCCGAATACCGTTCCTGATTCGCCGTCGTAAGAGATCGGTGCGATCAGGTGTCGTCCGAAGCAAAGCGCTCCGATGGAGTGCGCTCAACTGAGAGCGCGAGATTCTTAGCTCCAAGGCAAGTAAGCGATCCAGGCGCGTACTGCTCGGGAATGGAACCGAAAGCTCGATCTCCAAGTGCTCCCAATCAGCAACCTCGTGCAGCAGCTCCTTTCGAACCTCGAATTCGGAAAACTCATCGATCCTTTGCGACTTCCGCCTGAGTGCTTCGAGATTGAATGTCTCCGCTTGAATCCAAGAGGGATCGTTGGACTGTAGTGCGTCGTCGAGGAGGTCGTGTCCCCTCAGGTGGTGTAGGTCCTGAGGGTTAGGTGGTCATCAGTGTTTTTCCGGCAGGGTCGGGTTGTTCAAGACCAACCTGATGGAAAGACCACCGATGACCGACGAGATGATGAACGT